>WRBL01000049.1 GCA_009784565.1 Streptosporangiales bacterium
GGAGTCTCCCCGGCCGATCCCCAGGATCACGCGCCCGCCCGAGACCTCCTGCAGGCTGGCGGCGGCGTCGGCGGTGACCGCCGGGTGCCGCGTGACCGGGTTGGTAACGCACGTGCCCAGCTTAAGGCGGCTCGTCGTCATCGCGGCCACGGTGAGGGCGACCCAGCATTCCAGCCAGAGGTTCTGCGAGTCCGTGATGAACATGCCGTCGAACCCGGCGTCCTCGCAGAGCCGGGCTTGCTGCTCGATCTCGGCGGCGCTGGCGTTCCAGGCCGAGGCCCAGATCTCGGTGCTCACTGGAAGCGTCCCTGTTCGACGACGGCCTGGTCGTGGCTGGGGATCACCTGGCAGTCCAGGGACTCGATCACGCGGAAGCTCTCGTCGTACTCGAAGAGGTTGGTGAACAGCCCGGACGGGATGTGGCTGGCGGCGGCGTCGCCCTCCCAGTTCTCGTAGGTGTCGACGCAGTCCCCCGCGATCAGGTAGCGGCCGCCGCCGGTCTCCACCAGGACTCCCTGGGATCCGGGCGTGTGCCCGGGCAGCGGCACCAGGCTGACGCCGGGGGCGATCCGGTGTTCCCCGTCGACGGGCGTGATCTGGTTCCCGACGGCCCGCCACGGCGGCTCCAGATCCGGGTGATGGTCGAACGCCGCGTTGTGCCATTGCAGCGGGCGGGACGCGTACTCCAGTTCCCGGCGCTGGACGTAGATGGCCGCGCGGCCGAAGAGGTGGTCGTTGGAGCAGTGGTCCCAGTGCAGGTGAGTGTTGACCACGACCGGGACCCGTCCGGGATCGATTCCCGCCGCCCGCAGCACCGCGGGCGCCCGTTCGTCCGGCGTCTGCTGGAGCGTGTAGCCGTGGTAGCGCCGGACCTGGTCGACGTCGGACGGCGGCCCGGTGTCCACCACGATCGGGGCGTCGCCTCCCTCGATCACGAACATGATCATGGCCGAGTCGTGGGTCTTCCCCCAGCCGCGCATGTAGGTGATCGCCGGCTTGTGCATGCCCACGAGGCGGCCGGCCTCGAGGGCCCTGATGGACAGGGTCATTCGGTCTCCGTTCGGTCTACGAGGCCAGTTCGCGGCGGACGCGGGGCAGCACCTCGCGGCCGATGAGGTCAATGCAGTCCAGGGTGTCGGCGGGAGCGGACCCGGGCCACGCCAGCCGCATCGCGACATGCGTGATCCCGACCTCGCGGTGCTGCTGGAGCAGGCCCGCCACGACGTCGTCCGGGTCGCCGATCACGAAGCGGTCCCGGGCGAACTCGGCGAAATCAGCGGTGCCGGCGGACTTCGCCGCCGCGCCGGAGCTGCCGGTCAGGCCCCATGAGGCGTAGGACGCGTACTTGGCCAGCAGGTTCGGGGCGGCCCGGCGGCGGGCCTCGGCCGCGTCCGCGTGGCAGTGGACCTCGAGCATGCGCCCCGCCTCCGCCGGGCCGGTGATGCCCGCCTCCGCTCGGCGGGCGGTGAACTGCTCCACCTGACGGCGCACGTCGGCGTTGTCCGCGCTCGAGGTGGCGAGGAAACCGTCTCCCAGGCGGGCGGCCCGGCGGATCGCGGTGTCCTTCGTCGCGCCGACCCAGACGGGCGGGCCCTCGTCGCTCGCGGGCGGCGGGCGCAGCGTCGCGTCCTTGAGCGCGAACCAGGCGCCGTCATAGTCGATCCCGGTTTCGCGCCACAGCCGGCGCATGACCTCGATGCCCTCGGTCAGGCGCGCTACCCGCTGGTCGAAGGGAGCCCCCAGGGCGGCGAACTCCTCGCGCCGGTAGCCCAGCCCCACTCCCAGGATGAACCGGCCGCCGCAGGCGAGGTCGAGGAACGCGGCTTGTTCGGCCACGTCGACCGGGCGGTGCATCGGGAGCAGCAGCACGTTGGTGCCGAGGGTCATCTGCCCGGCGTGCGGGACGAGGGAGAACAGCAGCGGAAGCTGCGGGAAGAAGTGGAAACCTTGCGTGAGGTGATGCTCGCCGGCCCAGATGGAGTCGAAGCCGAGGGATCCGGCCAGTTTCACCTGCTCGGTGAGCTCGGTCAGGCGGGCGGCGGGGTCGTCGGTGTCGGGGTACTGCGAGTTGAGGTAGATGCCGATCTTCAGCAAGGAGGCGCTCCGGTTCGGTGGGGGTCAGGGCACGGAGTGGCGGAGCACGCGGGCCACGCCGAGCGAGGCGGTGCGCACCGCGGGGGCGAGGGCGGCCTGGTTGATCCGGCCGACCGCCCCGGTGACCGAGAGCGCGGCCACCGGCTGCCCGCGCCGGTCCAGGACCGGGGCGGCGACGCAGGCGATGCCGGGCTCCGTTTCCTCGCGGTCGCAGGCGACTCCCCGCTCGGCTACGAGGTCGAGCTCACGGCGCAGCCGGCCGGCGTCGGTGATCGACCCCGGGGTCCGCCCGGCGAGCGGTCCGGCGAACAGTTCCTCGCACCGGGCCCGGGGCAGGAAGGCCAGCTGGGCCTTGCCGAGCCCGGTGCAGTACGCGGGGAAGCGCCCGCCGATCCGGGAGGGGACGTCGGCGGCCTGGTGCCCGGAGATCCTCTCGATGTAGACGACTTCGCCGCCGTCGAGGACGCCCAGGTTGATGATCTGGTGCGTGGCCTCGTAGAGATCCTCCATGAACGGCAGCGCCGCCTGCCGCAGGTAGGCGATCGGCCGGGAGAGCTGGGCCAGTTCGAACAGTCGCATGCCGGGGCAGTACCAGCCGTCCGACCGTTCCAGGGCGCCCAGGCGGACCAGTTCGCCGGCGAGCCGGTGGGTGGTGGACAGCGCGAGTCCGCTGCGGGCGGCCAGGTCGGTCAGGGTCAGCCGGGGGGCCGCCGGCCCGAACGCTCCGAGGAGGGCGAAGGCCCGGCCGAGGACGGACACCGGCGGAGCCGCCGCCGCGGGGTCGCCCGCGTCGCCGAATCCCTCGCTGAGCGTCATGTCCGTCGTCACCATAATTTCAGCGTAACTCCGGTATAAGCCGCCGGTTCCACTCAGTGGAAACGAAACCTGCTTTCACTGAATGGAAACGAACTCTTGGCACACCCGGCCCGCGGTGTCACTGTCAGGCAGTAAGAAACTTCCCGGGAGGTTCCGTGATTAGGCGTGACACTGACGGCACCCCGGATGGGCACGCTGCCCCTGAATTTCATCTTGCGGAAAATTCATCAGCACCCGGCCGACCAGGAATTCCTTCAGCGGCCGTCGCCCTTATCGGGCTCCGCCTATTCCGCCCCGGCATCACCACGAGCAATATCAAGCACTACTCGCTCTTCGCCCACGGCGGAATTATCGGCAACCTCGTCCTGCCGGTCGCCAGTGATTTCGTCGGGCGGAAATACATGGGCGCGACCGCCCTTTTCGTGGGCGCCATCGCGGACGTGCTCTTCTTCCGGAAACCGCGCCTCGCCTCGTCGCCCGGCGGCTCCGGGCCGAGACGGCAGCCGGAAGCGCCGGCATCCCGCACCCGTGAGACCTCGAAGGAGTTCCAGTGGACTTTCAGCTGACCCAGGACCAGGCCGACATCCAGAGCGCGGTCGCGGACCTGTGCGCGCGGTTCCCCGAGGAGTACTGGCAGGACAAGGACGCCAAGGAGGCGTACCCGGAGGAGTTCGTCAGCGCCCTGCAGGACGCGGGCTGGCTGTCCATCCTGATCCCCGAGGAGTACGGAGGCGGCGGCCTCGGGATCACCGAGGCGTCGCTGGTGCTCGAGACGATCAACCGGTCCGGCGGGACCGCCGTCTCGGCGCACGCGCAGATGTACACAATGGGCACGGTCCTGCGCCATGGCAGCGACGAGCAGAAGCGGCGGTACCTGCCGAAGATCGCGTCGGGTGAACTGCGCCTGCAGGCCTTCGGCGTGACCGAGCCCGACGCGGGTACCGACACGACCCGGATCCGCACCTCGGCCGTGCGGCGGGGCGACCACTACGTCGTCAACGGCGGCAAGATCTTCACGTCGCGTTTCCAGCACTCGGACCTGATGCTGCTCCTGGTCCGCACGACGCCGTACGAGGACGTGCGGAAGAAAACCGACGGGATCAGCACGCTGCTCGTCGACCTCCGCGAGTCACGGGACTCGATCGGGGTGCGCCCCATCCGCACGATGCAGAATCACGAAACCAACCAGATCTTCTTCGATGACCTGGTCGTTCCCGCGGAGAACCTCATCGGCGAGGAGGGGAAAGGCTTCCGCTACATCCTGTCCGGCATGAACGCGGAGCGCATCCTGGTCGCCTCCGAAATGCTGGGCGACGGCTTCTGGTTCGTCGCGAAGGCCTCGGAGTACGCGTCCGAGCGGACCGTGTTCGGACGGCCCATCGGGATGAACCAGGGCATCCAGTTCCCCCTCGCGCAGGCCTACGCCCAGCTGGAGGCGGCGGCCATGCTCCGGTGGAAGGCCGCGGCCATGTTCGACCGCGGCCTGCAGCCCGGATTCGAGGCCAACGCCGCCAAACTGCTCGCCTCGCAATCGTCCTGGGCCGCCGCCAACGCCGCCATGGACACCTTCGGCGGATACGGGGTGACCGTCGAGTACGGCATCGAACGCAAATTCCGCGAAGCCCGGCTGCCCCTGGTGGCGCCGGTGAGCAACAACCTGGTACTCGCCTACATCGGACAGAACGTCCTCGGGATGCCGAAGTCCTACTGACGGCTCGCGTCCGCGAAGAGGAAGGAACTGACCGCCGTGACCGGCTCACTGAACGGAATCCGGGTCGTCGACGTCACCGCCAGCGTGGCCGGGCCGTTCACCACGCAGATCCTCGGCGACCTCGGTGCCGACGTCGTCAAAGTGGAACGCCCCCGGACCGGGGATGACACGCGCTCCTGGGGACCGCCCTTCTGGCAGGAGGAGGCGGCGGCGTTCCTGGCCCTCAACCGCAACAAGCGCAGCCTGGCCCTCGACCTCAAGACCCCGGAGGGGAAAGAAGCACTCCGGCGGCTCATCGCCCGCGCGGACATCGTCGTCCAGAACCTGCGGGCCGGGGTCTTCACGGACCTGGGGTTCGGCTACGACACGCTGCGGGAACTGAACCCGCGCCTGATCTTCTGCGACATCGGCGGCTACGGCCCGGACGGCCCGATGAAGGACCTGCCCGCCTACGACCCGCTCATGCAGGCATTCAGCGGGCTCATGAGCCTCACCGGCGAGGAGGGCCGCCCCCCGGTCCGCATTCCAGCGTCCATTCTCGACCAGGGAACCGCCATGTGGACCGTCGTGGCGGCACTGGACGCGCTGAGGGCCAGGGACGAGACCGGGCACGGCGCCCATGTCCAGACCTCGCTGCTGCAGACGGCGCTGATGTGGCTGCCCATTCAGCTCACCGGCTACCTCGCCAGCGGCGACCTCCCGCGCCCGCTGGGCTCGGGAACATCGACCATCGTCCCCTACCAGGCCTTCCCGACCCGCGACGGTCATCTCATCGTCGCCGCCGGGAACGACAACCTGTGGCGCCGGCTGTGCGACGCGATCGAGCGCGGCGACCTCGCCGACGACCCGCGCTTCGCGGGCAACCCCGACCGGGTGCGTCACCGCGACGAGCTGGCCGCGGAGCTGTCGGCGACGCTGGAGTCGAAGCCCACCGGCGAATGGCAGAAGATCCTCGACGGCGCGGGCGTCCCGAGCACCGCGATCCAGACCCTCGACCAGGTCGTCTCCCACCCCCAGGTCCGGGCGACCGGAGCCCTCATGCCGGTCCCCCACCCGCGCATCGACGATTTCACCGTTGTCAGCACGCCGTTCCAGCACGACGGGGCTTATCCCGGCGTCCGGCACGTGCCGCCCCTGCTGGGGGAGCACAGCCAGGAAGTACTGGGAGAACTCGGATACGAGCAGTCGGAGATCGCCGCCCTCGCCGACCAGGGCGTCATCACCCAGCACCACCGGTAACCCCCGGCCGGCAGAAAGGACGTTTCCCATGAACCCCGCACCAGAGGCGACGGCGCGGCTCGCCGATTACGCGGTGACCGCGGACGGGACGACCGTGCCGGACGAAGCCCTGCACCTGGCCGAGCGGGCCGTCGCGGACACCCTCGGCGTGATCCTCGCGGCCGCGCCCGATCCGACAGTGGCGGCTCTTCACGCGGCCTACCGCCAGCGGCTGTCCCCCGGATCCGCCGCCGTGTTCACCACCGGCCAGCGCACCGAGCCGGTCCAGGCGGCCCTGCTGAACGGGACCGCCGCGCACGCCCTCGACTTCGACGACGTCGCCGACGGGATGAAGGGCCATCCGAGCGCCGTGCTCGTCCCGGCGGTTCTCGCCGCCGCCCAGGACACCGGGGCCAGCGGCCGCGACGTCCTCGAGGCGTACTGCGTCGGGTTCCAGGTCATCTCCGCGGTCGCCGACGGCATGGACATCGCCCGGCACTACGCGCGCGGCTGGCACGCCACCGCGACGATCGGCGTGCTCGGCGCGGCCGCGGCCGCCTGCAGGCTCCGCGGCCTGGAGGCGTCCCGCACCCGGCAGGCTCTCGGCATCGCCGCCAGCATGGCCGGCGGCAGCCGGCAGAACTTCGGCACGATGACCAAGCCGCTGCACGCCGGGCTCGCCGCCTCCAGCGCCGTGCAGGCGGCGATCCTCGCCGGCGCCGGGTTCACCGCCGATCCCGGGCAGCTGGAGGCGCCGCTCGGCTACTTCGCGCTCTACGGCGATGACCGCAACGACCTGTCCCGGCTGACCGCGACGCTCGGCGAATCGTGGGTGCTCGCCCGGCGGGGGCTGAACGTCAAGAAGTACCCCTGCTGCTACAACACGCACCGCGCCGCCGACGCGGTCCTGTCGCTGACCGCGGAAGGACTGCGCGCCGAGGATGTCTCCGCCGTCGAGGTGACCCTTGAGCCGAGCGGGCTGGGCCCGCTGATCCATCACCGGCCGCGGACCGGCCTGCAGGGAAAGTTCAGCCTCGAGTACGTGACCGCCGCCGCGCTGCTGGACGGGACGCTGGCCCTGCGCACCTTCACCGACGACCAGGTCACGCGGGAGGAGGCGCAGGACCTCCTGGCCCGGGTCACCGTCGCCGAAAGCGGCACGCCGCCCGTCGGGGACGCGTCCTGGCACGAGGCCTACGCCGCGGTCCGCGTCCGGACCCGCGACGGCCGGGACCTCCGGCGGCGCGTCGACATCCCGCGCGGGCACGCCGGCCAGCCTCTCACCGAAGACGAGCTCTCCGCGAAGTTCACCGACTGCGTCACCTTCTCCGGGACCGGCCATGACGCGGCCGCCCTGCTGAACCGGGCCCTCTACCTCCGCAAGGAGGCCTCCGTGGCGAATCTCGTGCCGGGGAGCGGCCATGAGTGAGCAGCCCGCCGGCCCGTCCCTGGTGGCCCGGCTGAACCGGCTCCCCGTCGCCACGAGCCGTCACAAGCGATGGGTATGGCTCCTGTGCGGCGTGTTCGGTTTCGAGCTCGCCGACCTGAACACGTTCGGCTTCGCCGCGCCGGGCCTTATCAAGTACTGGCACATGTCCGTCGGCACGATCGGGAACATCACCTCGGCGGCGTTTCTCGGGATGTTCGTCGGGGCGGTGGTCGGGGGCAAGGCCGCCGACCACTTCGGGCGCCGCCGCGCCCTCATAGCGACAGCCGTCCTCTACTCCGTCTTCTCCCTGGTGACCGCCGCCGCGACGAATGTGGCCATGCTCCTGGTGTTCCGCTTCTTCACCGGAGTCGGGATGGAAGCGATGACGGTTGTCGGCCTCACGTATGTCAGCGAGATGTTCCCGAGAGCGTTCCGCGGGCGTTACCAGTCGCTGATCCTGGCCATTGGCCTGATCGGGATCCCCGCCATGTCGTGGTTCGCCTGGGCCGTGGTGCCACTGGGCCAGGACGGCTGGCGGTGGGTGTTCGTCCTCGGCTCCGGGGGCCTGATCGCGGCCTCGCTCATGATTAAGTACCTTCCGGAATCCATCCGCTGGCAAGAAGGCCAGGGGCAGGGCGCGAAGGCCGAGGCTCTGCTGGCCGATCTGGAGGCCGAGGCGGAAGCGAAGACCGGCGAACCGCTGCCGGAACCGGAGCCAGAGGCAATCACCGCCCCCGGCCGCTTCCTCGAACTTTTCGGGCGGACTTACGCGCGGCGCACGATAGTGCTGTCGGCGGCGTGGATCTTCGGCATCCTGGGCTTCTACGGATTCAACGGCTGGATCCCCACGCTGCTGGTCGAGCACGGGTACCAGCTGACTCAGAGTCTCACCTACACCGCCATCATCAGTATCGGGGCCGTGCCGGGCGGCCTGTTCGCCTGGCCCTTCACCGACCGCTGGCAGCGCAAATACGCGCTCCTGGTCTTCTGCACGCTCATCGCGGCGCTGATCCTCGTTTACGGCTTCGTCCCGAACGAGGCCGTCGTGCTCATCGTCGGTTTCCTCGTGTCCTTCCTCCTGCAGACGGAGACCGCGTTCATCTACAGCTACACGCCGGAGATCTTCCCCACCCGGCTGCGAGGAGCGGGAGCCGGTTTCACCGTCGGACTCGGCCGCCTCGCCGGGTTCGCGGGCGGCTATCTCGTCGCCAGCATCTTCTCCGGATTCGGCTATGCGGCGGTGTTCATCTACGTGGCGATCGCCATGGCGGGCGAAGGGCTCATCCTGGGCGTGTTCGGCGAGCGCACCAGCCGCCGGGCGCTGGAGACCATCGCGGAGGAACAAGGGGCGCCCGAAGCCAGCGGAGTCGGGCAGTCGGCGTAGATGGCGTCCCTCGCAGGTTGCCGCGAGCCGTAGGCTCACGGCATGGCTGCCGCGTCTGATCCGGACCGCGCGCGGACCGCGCTCGCCCTGGCGGCGCTCGCCCTGGTCTCTGCCGGGGCCGCCCGGCTCGGCTTCCGCTGCCCGGTCCGCGCCGTGTTCGGCATCGACTGCCCGGGGTGCGGCGGCACCCGGGCGTTCGCCGCTCTCGCACACGGCGACCTGCCGGGGGCGCTCCGTTCGAACGCCGCCGCGGTAGCGGCCGGAGTGGCCGTCACCGGATACGTCATCGCTCCGGGGCCGGCCAGCCGGGCGGCCTCGTCTCTCCGTGTCCGCGCCGAGCGTCACCGGGTCACGCGATGGTGGGCCCGGCGTCCCGGAACGACGGCCTGCGCGGCCGCCGCGCTGTGGTGCGCGGCGCGGAACCTCCGGCGTTAATTCCGGGGAATCGGGCGCCAGGCCCGGCCGTCCCACCAGGAGTTCCCGTCCTGGCTGCGGACCGCCTGCGGCGGGTAACTGGTCAGCGTCGACTGCCACTGCACCCCGTCCCACCACTGCATGCCGTCCGGCGTCAGCTGGATGCCTTGCGGATTCTGGATCTGGGCCGGGTCGACCAGCCTGATCTCGACGACCTCGTCGCTCTGGGCCGCGTACACGATGAGGTAGATCAGCAGCGGGAGAAGGCACAGGAAAAACCCGATGACCAGCATCGGGATGCTGAACTCCTTGCGCTTGATCATGGTCACGGACTGCGGGGTCTGGTTCGCGACCACGAAGCCCATGGTGATCAGGCGGCTGATCTCCGTCTGCATCTGCTCGTGGCTGGCGACTTCGGCGTAACGGACATTGGCCATGGCTATCAGGTGACGTGCTGGAGCTCTACGGGTTCGAAGGACTCGATAGTGGCGGAGTCGACCTCGGCGGCGTTCATGGTGCGGGCCACGGCGAGGGCCTCCAGGCGGCGCTTGCTGAGCCGCAGGTGCAGCTCGGCCAGTTCGGCGGCCTCGGGGTCGGCTCCGTAGCCGCCGCCGAGAGTCGCGGTGAGCTTGGCCCAGCGTTCCTCCAGCCAGCCCCACAGTTCCGGGTTCTCGGACAGGACCCGCCGGGCCAGGTAGGTGCCGTAGGCGATGTGCCGGCGCTCATCGCGCTGGGTGAGTTTCAGCCCGGCCTGCAGGCCGGGGAGCTTCCCGAGCGCCTGGAACGTCTGTTCCCACCGCTGGTACCCGGCGATGGCGAGCACGCCCTCGACGAACTGGTTGTAGATGACGGCGGCGTCGAGAACGGCCTCCGGTGACTGGTCGGTGTCGAGCCGCCGCATGACGCGCTCGAGGGGCCCGTCGAAGACGCCGCGGCGCTGCTCCCCGTTCTCTCCCCGCCGCTGCCGGATCAGCTCGTCGAGGTCGGCCGGGTCGAGGCCGACGGCGTCGAACCACCGGCGGAACATCTCCGTGTGCTTGGCTTCTTCCATGGCGAACATGGACAGGTACATCGAGTCCTCGAGCCGGCCCTGGTCGGACATGCAGCGCAGCAGGGGAACGATGTCGAGGGTGACCGCCTCCTCCCCGAGCAGGAAGCCCCGCGCCGGGAGGGCGACGCGCAGGCGTTCGTCGTCGGTCATGGACCGCCAGTCGGCTGCGTCCTGGGTGAAGTCGATGTCGGCGGGGTCCCAGAAGAGCTGCTTGGATTTCTCCCACAGCCGCCAGGGGACCGACTCGTAGTCGATGCCGCCGCGGATGGACTGGTACCGCCCGGGTTCCGTCATTACCTCATTACATAACGCCGCCCGGCAGCGCGGCAACCGTCCCGGGATCCTTCAGGGGCGGGACCACCGTCACCAGCCCGAGACGAATCCGAACGGTTCCAGGATCGACAAGCGTGAACCTTTCGCGCGCCCCGGCCGTATTACATGGATGTGATCCGCCTGTGGGGACTGTCTGACTCGAGCTTCCTGGACGTCTATATCGCCGCGCTCGCGGCCTCGATCGCGGTCCCGGTCGTCCTCACCCAGGTGCTCCGCCGGCTGCCCGCCCCTCGCGGCACCGGACGGGACCTCGGCCCCTACGAGGTCGCCTGCCTGAAGCGGGGCCCCCGGCGCGTGGCCATGGTGGCGGTGGCCGAACTGAGCTGGCGCGGCGCGCTGCACGTGCGGCAGACCGGGCGCGTCAAGGTGGCGGACCTGGCCGCCTGGGCCGGGTCGGAGGCCGAACGGCACGGGATCCGCCCGGGAGACGTCCCGGACGGCACGCGGACCGAGACCGTCCTGAAGCGGGTCCGGAAGGCCCCGGGCACCAGGCGGGTCTGCCGGGGGCTTCAGGAGGAAGGGCTCCTGGTGTCCGGCGCCCGGATGGCCTGCATCCGCTGGCTTCCCAGCGTCCTCCTGACCGGTCTTCTCCTCACCGAAGCCACCCGGCTGGGCCTGGAGATGCACGGCGGCGACCGGATCATCGAGCAGTTGTCGATTCTCCTCGTCGTGACCATCCTGGTCATGATGGCGGTCATACCGCCCACGGCGGGCAGGCCCGTCAGGCCGACCGCGCGCGGATCCGCCGCGCTCAAGCGGATCGACAAGCCCGCCCGGGGCCCCGAGAATTACCTTCTGCTCGTGGCTCTCGACGGGATCAGCGGGATGCCGTCCCTGGCCCTGCGCGAAGCCCTCATGGCGGGCTGCCGGTAGCCGCGGTGCTGCCGCGGACAACCAGCTCGGTGGGAACGAGGGTGACCTCGCCGCCCCCGTCGTCGCCGTCGGCCACCTTGGACAGCAGCTTCTGGACGCTGAGCCGCCCGACCGCCGCGAAGTCCTGGCGGATCGTGGTGAGCGGCGGCCAGAACGACCGGGCCTCCTCCATGTCGTCGAAGCCCGCGACGCTGACCTCGGCCGGGACCGCGCGCCCGGCCTCGTGCATGGCCCGCAGCACGCCGAGGGCCATCTGGTCGTTGGCGGCGAACACCGCGGTCACGCCGGCCCGCCGCGCCAGGTCCCGGCCGGCCTGGTACCCGGACTCCGACGTCCAGTCGCCGGGCAGCGGCGGCTCCGGGGTGATGCCGCGGGCGGTCAGGGTCCGCCGCCACGACTCGGCCCGGTGGACCGCGGAGAACGAGGTCGGCGGCCCGGCCACGTGCCACACCTGGCGGTGGCCGAGCCCGAGCAGGTGCTCGGTGGCCTGCCGGGCGCCCAGCGCCTGGTCGGTGTCGACGACCGTGTAGGCGGGGCCGGCGCCCGAGTCCACCACGACGACGGGGATTCCCGGCGGCAGCGTGAACTCGGCCTGGTCCAGCAGCCGCGCTTCGAGGATGATCACGGCGCCGTCCACCGCCTGCGCGGACAGTTGCTCGTAGGCGCCGGACACCTGGCGGAGCGTCGGGTCCGCGACGGGCATCAGCAGGACGGAGTAGCCGCCGCGCGACGCCTCCTCGGCGACGCCGTCGAGGGTGCGGATGTTGCCGTAGGTCCGCAGCGTCGTCAGGATCACGCCGATCGTGTGGAAACGGCCGCTGCGCAGGGCGCGGGCCGCGCTGTTGGGCCGGTAGCCGAGGGTCCGCATCGCCTCGGCGACCTTCGCGCGGGTATCCGCGTCCACGTTCGCGTGCCCGTTGGACACCCGTGACACGGTCTGCGACGAGACTCCGGCCAG
Organism: Streptosporangiales bacterium; assembly: GCA_009784565.1. Classification (GTDB taxonomy): domain Bacteria; phylum Actinomycetota; class Actinomycetes; order Streptosporangiales; family Streptosporangiaceae; genus Trebonia. The sequence goes on from WRBL01000049.1 coordinate 12,282, forward strand.
CCGGGCCACGTCCGCCATCGACGGGCGGGCCGTGCCCTCGGATCGCTTCATTTTTCTTGTTCGTCCTCCCCTTGCGGCCCATCCTAGGCGAAGCGTATGTTCACGTTAACATCCCGATGTTTACGTGAACATCAAAGGAGATGACGCGATGACGCGGCGGTGGGCGGCGTGGGGGTTCATATCCCCGTTTCTGGTCGTCTTCGCGTTCGCGCTGGCGGCCCCGGTCGGGTACGCGGTCTATCTCAGCCTGTTCCGGCAGGAACTGCTCGGCGGCAACACGTTCGTCGGGCTCGCCAACTACGGCCAGGCCCTGACCGACCCCCGGTTCTGGCAGTCGGCCGGGCGGGTGGCGCTGTTCCTCGCCGTCCAGGTCCCGGTGATGCTCGTCCTCGCGCTGCTGGCCGCCCTCGCCCTGGACAGCGCGCGCCTGGCCTGGGCGCCCCTGTACCGGCTGTCGGTCTTCCTGCCCTACGCGGTCCCCGCCGTGGTCGCCGCGCTGATGTGGGGCTTCATGTACGGGCGGCAGTTCGGGCTCGTCGCGGGGATCGGCGCCGCCCTGCACGTGAGCCTGCCCGACCCGCTGTCCAGCGGCTGGATGCTGCCGTCCATCGGCAACGTCGTCACCTGGGAGTTCACCGGCTACAACATGCTGATCCTGTTCGCCGCGCTCCGCGCCGTTCCCGGTGAGCTGTACGAGGCCGCCGCGATCGACGGCGCCGGCTCCCTCCGGATCGCCCGGGCGATCAAGCTGCCCGCGCTGCGTCCCGCCCTCACCGTGGCGGCGGTGTTCTCCGTCATCGGCAGCCTGCAGCTGTTCAACGAGCCGAACATCCTGCAGCCGCTGTCTCCCGACGTCCTCACGACCAGCTTCACGCCCAACATGTACTCCTACTACCTCTCGTTCGCGGGCCAGGAGTACAACTACTCGGCCACCATCGCGATCGTCATGGGCGTCCTCACCGTGATCGCCGCCGCGGCGGTCCAGGCCTACGGCCGGAGGCGGACCGCGTGAGGAAACCCCGTGTCCGACGGCAGCGCAAGAGCGTGCTGCTGACCGCCGGAATGACCGTTATGGCGCTCTACGCGCTGCTCCCGCTGTTCTGGCTGATCGTCAACTCCAGCAAGACGGAGGGGGCGGTGTTCTCCACCTTCGGCCTGTGGTTCGGCGGCCGGTTCGCGCTCTGGGACAACATCCGCCAGGTGCTCACCTACCAGCACGGCATCTTCCTGCGCTGGCTCGGCAACACGCTGCTGTACGTGGCCGCCGGCGCCGGAGGCGCCACCGTCCTCGCGACGCTCGGCGGCTACGGGCTCGCCCGGTACGACTTCCCCGGGAAGAAGGCCGTGTTCGGCGTCGTGCTCGCCGCCATCGCGATCCCCGGCACGGCCCTGGCGGTGCCGTCCTTCCTGCTGTTCTCCAGTCTGCACCTGACCAACACGCCGTGGGCGGTGATCATCCCGTCTCTGGTCAGCCCGTTCGGGCTGTACCTGATCTGGGCCTACGCCGGCGAGGCCGTCCCCGCCGAACTGCTCGAGGCCGCCCGCATCGACGGCGCGTCGGAGTTCGGGATTTTCTGGCGGATCTCGCTGCGGATGCTCGGCCCCGGCGTGGCCACGGTGCTGCTGTTCACGACCGTGGCGACCTGGAACAACTACTTCCTGCCGCTGATCATGCTCAGCCAGCCCCGCTGGTATCCGCTCACGGTCGGGCTCAACGACTGGAACTTCCAGTCCATCACCGCCGGCGGGCAGGCCGTCTACAACCTGGTCATCACCGGCTCCCTGCTGACCGTCATCCCGATCATGGTCGCCTTCCTGTTCCTGCAGCGGTACTGGCGTTCGGGCCTGGCCGCCGGAAGCGTCAAGCAGTGACGCGCCGCAGTACCAACGATCCGTTCGGAAGAAAGAAGTGGAGTCGTCATGCGCAGACTCATCGTTCTCGCCGCGGCCGCCATCGGGGTGCTCGCGGCCTGCGGCGGACCCAGCCCCAACAGCGGGGGCACGGGGAGCGGGTCCGGCGGCCCGGCCGGCCCGGCCGGCCCGGCCGCGATCGCCGCCGCGCTGCACAAGCCCGCCACGCTGACCTTCTGGGGCTGGGCGCCGCAGAACAAGGACATCGTGGCCGCGTTCGAGAAGAAGTACCCGAAGGTCAAGGTGAATCTCGTCAACGCGGGCACTTCGACCGACGAGTACACGAAACTCCAGAACGCCATCAAGGCCGGCTCCGGCGCCCCCGACGTCACGCAGATCGAGTACTTCGCGCTGCCGCAGTTCGCTCTGCAGAAAGACCTCGCCGACGTGGGAGCCCTGGGCCTGTCCGGCGACAAGAGCCAGTTCAGCACCGCGGTCTGGGACTCCGTCGACCTGAACGGGAAGCTCGTCGGGCTGCCGCAGGACACCGGCCCGATGGCGCTGTTCTACAACCAGAAGATCTTCTCCAGGTATCACCTGGCCGTGCCGAAGACGTGGGCGCAGTACGCGTCCGACGCGAAGAAACTGCACGCCGCGAATCCGAAGGAGTACATCACCAACGACGTCGGCGACCCCGGCTTCGCCACCTCGATGATCTGGTCGGCCGGCGGGCACCCGTACTCGACGAGCGGCGCCAAGAACGTGACGATCAACTTCGGCGACGCCGGCTCGAAGAAGTTCACTCACCTGTGGTCCCCCCTGGTCACCGGCGGTGACCTCGACCCCGTCAAGTCGTGGACCACGGCGTGGTACCAGGGCCTGGCCAACGGGACCGTCGCCAGCCTGGCGACCGGCGCGTGGATGCCGGTCGACCTGGAGACCGGCGTCGCGGGGGGCAAGGGCGACTGGCGGGTCGCGCCGCTCCCGGCGTGGGGCACCTCGTCCGGGACGCCGGTGACCTCCGAGAACGGCGGCAGCGCCAACTGCGTGCTCGCCCAGAGCCAGCACCAGCTGGCGGCGGCCGGGTTCGTGCAGTTCATGAGCACCACCGAGGGCGGCGCCCAGATCTCGGCGAAAGACGGCGACTTCCCGGCCTCGAACGCGATCCTGAACTCGCCGCAGTATCTCGGGCAGGCCCCGGCGTACTTCGGGGGCCAGAAGATCAACCGGGTCCTGTCCCAGGCCGCCGGGCACGTGCTGCCGGGCTGGAGCTACCTGCCGTTCCAGGTATACGCCAACAGCATCTTCCCCGACACCGTCGGTCAGGCCTACACCGGCAAGTCCAGCCTCGCCGCCGGCCTGCGGGCCTGGGAACAGCGTTCGGCCTCCTACGGGAACTCCGAGGGCTTCAGCGTGGCCTCTAAATGACGGCGGATTTCGCCGTCGGGGAGCGTGAATTCCTCCTCGACGGCGAACCGTTCCGGATCCTGTCCGGCGCGCTGCACTACTTCCGGATCCACCCGGCGCAGTGGGCCGACCGGATCCGGAAGGCCCGGCAGATGGGGCTGAACACGATCGAGACCTACGTGGCGTGGAACGCGCACTCCCCCGCGTCCCCGGAGGAGTTCCGGCTCGACGGGGGCCTGGACCTGGGCCGGTTCCTGGACCTGGTCGCCGCCGAAGGCCTGCACGCGATCGTCCGCCCCGGGCCCTACATCTGCGCGGAATGGACGGGCGGCGGCCTGCCCGGCTGGCTGCGGCCGCCGCCGCGCACCGCCGACCCCGGCTTCCTGAAGGCCGTCGGCGGCTACCTGGATCACCTGGCTCCGGTGCTGGCGCCGCGCCAGGGTTCGCCCGTGATCCTGGTGCAGGTCGAGAACGAGTACGGCGCCTACGGCTCCGACACCGGCTACCTGCGGGCCCTGGCCGGTCTCCTGCGCGAGCGCGGCGTCACCGTGCCGCTGTTCACCGTCGACCAGCCGGCCGACGGCATGCTGGGGCGCGGGTCGCTGCCCGGGGTGCTGGCCGCCGGGTCCTTCGGCTCGCATATTCCCGAACGGCTCTCCGTTCTCCGGGCGCACCAGCCCTCCGGCCCTCTCCTGTGCGCGGAGTTCTGGAACGGCTGGTTCGACGACTGGGGCGGGCACCACCACGTGACGTCGGCGGCCGGCGCGGCCGGCGACCTGGACGCACTGCTGCGCGCGGGCGCGTCGGTGAACATCTACATGTTCTGCGGCGGCACGAACTTCGGCCTCACCAGCGGCGCCAACGACAAGGGCACCTATCAGGCCATCACCACCAGCTACGACTACGACGCTCCCCTCGATGAGGCCGGGAACCCGACGGAGAAGTACTGGGCCTTCCGGGACGTGATCGCGAAGCACGCGCCGGTGCCGCCGGACGTTCCCGCCGCCGCGGCGGAGAAGGCGCCCGCGTTCACGGTGCCGTTCGGCTCGTCGGTGCCGCTGTGGGACGTAGTGGACCTGCTCGGTTCCCCGTCCGCGCACACCGGGCCGCCGGCCGCCGACGACCTGGGCCAGTACCAGGGTTTCACCCTGTACGCCGCGGACGTTCCGCCCTCCCCCGAGGCCGGTTCCCGGCCCGCGGTGCTGTCGGCGGGCGAGGTCCGGGACCGGGCGCAGGTGTTCATCGGCCGCGCGCCCGTCGGCGTGCTGGCCCGCGACCACCGCGACCGGGCGCTGCCCCTTCCCGCGGGAGCGTCCTCGTCCCGGCTGGAGATCCTCGTGGAGGACCAGGGCCGGGTCGGCTACGGGCCCCGCATCGGCGAGCCGAAGGGCCTGATCGGCCCGGTGACCGTCGACGGCGAACCGGTCCGCGGCTGGGACGTGACGCCGCTCCCCCTCGACGACATCGGCGCCGTCGCGGCGAAGCTGCGGGCACCGTCTCCGAGCGTCCTCCCCTCCCTGGCCGACGTGGCCGGCCCGGCGTTCGCGCGGGCGGTCTTCGACCTTCCGCGGGCCGGCGCGAACCTGTTCCTGGACACCCGCGGCTGGGGCAAGGGCGTCGCCTGGCTGAACGGCTTCTGCCTGGGCCGCTACTGGTCCCGGGGCCCGCAGCGGACGCTGTACGTCCCCGGCCCGGTCCTCCGCGAAGTCGGCAACGAGCTTCTCATCCTCGAACTCCACGCCGCCACCGCCGCCGCCACGTTCGCCCCCGGCCCCGACCTGGGCCACACCGAACCGTGATCAGATCTCGTAACCCCAGCCGGCGCCGACGACGGCGCGCATCGGCTCCCGGCCGGCCTCGGTCCATGAGACCCCGTCGTCGAGCCGGAGCGAGACCGCGCGGACCATGGTCAGGCCGGGATCGCTCAGCGTCGGCGGGCGCACGCCGGCGTCGCGCAGGCCCCGGGCGGCGTCGAGCAGGTACCGGCGGGTCATGATGATGCCGGCGTCGCTGACGCACAGGTTCTCGCGGGTACGGTCCTGGACCGGGCCGAAACCGCTCTGGCAGCCGGCGTCCTGCAGCCACAGCCCCGGGATCCCGGAGAAGTACTTCTTCTCCAGCTCCGGGTCGTACAGGTAGTCGTTCTCCATGGTGAACTTCGGCCAGTACCCGGCGTACGGCCGGCCGGCATCGCCGGAGACGAACGCGTGCCGGCTGGGATGCCCGCTCTCGCGGCCGTTGACGCCCTCGGTGAAGACCTCGCGCATCCGCTCCGGGAGCGGCTCGGTGGGGTGGTAGGTGAACATGATGCACAGCGTGTGCTCATCGTCCATCGGCACCCAGGCGTGCCCGGAAAGCTCAGGGTGCCTGGCCTGCGGCGGGACCAGCGAGTAGAACGGCATCACGAACTGGTTGACGCGCCAGTACACCTGGCCGTCAGGCAGGCGCCTGCGGGCGGCGACGCTGACCCCGGAGTCGGTCTGGACGCAGTCGAACACGGGCCGCAGGTCCGCCGAGGCCAGGCTGGTGGCGAAGAACCCCTCGCCGTCGACCCGGCCGTGCAGGATCGGGGCGTGCGCGGAGTCGATCTCGCCCTCCAGGCACTGCAGCCAGTTGGCCTGCTGCACCCGGAACGACACATGCACCCGCTCGGCCGGGACCAGGTTCCACTCCAGCCGCGGAAGCTCCGGCGGTTCGGTGGCCGGGCCCAGGTACGCCCACAGGATGCCGTTCCGTTCCCGGACCTGGTAGGACTTCATCGTGACCCGGTCCTTGAACCGGCTGCGCTCCGGCTCCGCTGGCGTGTCCACCACCGTGCCGCGCACGTCGTACTTCCAGCCGTGGTAGACACAGCGCAGCCCGCACTCCTCGTTGCGTCCGAAGAACAGCGGCGCGCCGCGGTGGGCGCACACCTTGTCGATCAGGCCCACGTCGCCGTTCGTGTCGCGGAACGCGATCAGGTCCTCTCCCAGGAGCCGTACCCGTTTGGGCCTGCCGTCCGCCTCCAGGTCGGCGGACGGCAGGAACGGCACCCAGTACTCGCGGAACAGGCCGCCCATCAGCGTGCCGGGGCCGACCTGGGTGATCTCCTGGTTTTCCTGCTCAGTCAGCATCGTTGTCGTGCTTCCTTACTCGCGGAGGTCGGCGGCGTCGCGGTCGAGCAGCGAGGCGAGGCCGGGAAGGCCGATGCGTTCGAGGGTCGCGCCGGTGACGTTGTGCGCCAGTGGCGGCCGCGGCACCGGCGGCTGCCGCCCCGACCGCAGCAGGCCGAGGATGACCTCGATACGGCGGCGCTCCAGCTGCGTGAGCGCGTCCTCGATGACGGGTGATTCCGCGGCCGCCCCGGGCAGCTCCGGGTGCCGGACGCGCCGTATCCACGAGCCGTCAGCCGTCTCGTACGCCTCGGATTCGACCCGGTAGGGAACGTTGAGGTAGTCGCCGACTTTCATCTGGGGTCGGGTCACTGCACGGAGCGGCCCCGGTCGCCCCAGTACGGTTTGCGGAGTTCGCGCTTGAGGACCTTCCCGGCGCCGGACAGGGGAAGCGTGTCGGTGAACTCGGCGCTGCGCGGCGCCTTGTACCCGGCGATGTGCCGCTTGCAGAATTCCCGCAGCTCGGCGGCGGTCGCGCTCTCGCCGGGGCGCAGGACCACGACGGCGTGGACGCGCTCGCCCAGTTCGTCGTCGGGGACCCCGATGACGGCGCTGGTCTCGACGGCCGGATGCCGCGCGAGGGCCTTCTCGACCTCGACGCTGTAGACGTTCTCGCCTCCGGTGACGATCATGTCCTTGATGCGGTCGACGATGTAGACGTAGCCCGCGTCATCCATGTAGCCGCCGTCGCCGGTGTGCATCCAGCCGTCGCGCACCGCCTGGGCGGTGGCGCCGGGCTGGTTCCAGTAGCCGAGCATCACGTGGCCGCCCCGGCTGACGACCTCCCCGACGGTGCGGCGGGGAACCTCGTTGTCCCGCTCGTCGACCACGCGGATCTCGGCGTGCGGCGCGGCCCGCCCCGCGGACCGGCGGAGGACGGGATCGCGGTGGTCGTCCGGCAGCAGGAGCGTCGCGACCGGCGACAGTTCCGTCATCCCGTAGGCCTGGGTGAACCCGGCGTTGGGGAACAGCTTCATGGCGGCTTCCAGCACCGGTTCGGAGACCGGGGAGGCCCCGTAGATGATGTGCCGCACGCCGGACAGGTCGTGCCCGTCGGCGCCGGGATGGTTGACGAGCATGCCGATCATGGTGGGCACCAGCAGGGCGCTAGTGACCTGGTGCTCGCTGAAGGCCCGCAGCACCGCGGCCGGCTCGAAGGCGGGCACGATCACGTGCGTTCCGCCGAGCATGCTCTGGGCGGCCCAGGCCGCGCCGTCGGCGAGGTGAAACATGGGAGCGGCGTGCAGCATCCGGCCGCCCGCCTCGCAGAAATGACCGGCCGCGGCCGATCCGAGCGCGGACGCCAGCAGGTTCGCGTGGCTGAGCATCACGCCCTTCGGGAAACCGGTGGTGCCGCCGGTGTAGTAGATGCCGGCCAGGTCGTCTCCCCCGCGGCGGGCGTCGGGGACCGGGGACGCCTGGGCGAGAAGGTCCTCGTAGCCGGCCATCCCGTCCGGCGGGTCGCCTTCACCGCAGTAGATCAGCGTCTCCAGGCCCGGATAGGCCTCGCGCAGTGCCGGCACCATGGGCGCGAACGTGTCGTCGACCAGCAGCACGCGGGCGTCGCACTCGGCCAGCGAGTAGGCGATCTCGGCCGGGGACCACCGGATGTTAACCGGCACGAACACCGCGTCCGCCCAGGGCACCGCCAGCAGGAACTCGGAGTAGCGGTCGGAGTTCAGCGCCAGCATGGCCACCCGGTCCCCGCCGCGCACCCCGGCGTCGCGCAGCGCCCCGGCGAAACGGGCGACCCGGTCAGCGGTCTCGGCGAAGCTCCGCGTCCGGCCGCCGAACACGGTGGAGGGCTGGCCGGGATCCTGCTGCACCGACCGGTGCAGGCCCTGGGTCAGGTACATGCATCTCACCTCGTCGCACGCCACGCGAAATGTGTCTCACGCCACAATGGCCATTCGAGACGAGAATGTCCAGGCACCGCTGCTTCCTTGCCTATGGCCGGACTCGAAGATGTCCGTGTCCCGGTTCGGCCAGACTGTCGCTAGTGCTTGACGGCGATGCCGCCGTCGGGATGTACGACGTCCCCGGTCATGCCCCGGGACCGGTCCGAGGCCAGGAACACGTAGCTCCAGGCGTGGTCCTCGCCGGACAGCGCGACCTTGAGCGGGACCCGGCCGGCGAGCTCGGCTTCCCGGCCGGGCGTGTCATCGAGGCGCCTGCCGTCCAGGCCGAGGCTGGACAGGCCGCGCAGGTCGGTGTTGAGGGTGCCGCCCGGCGCGACGCCGTTGACGCGGACGTCCGGTGCGAGCTCGTAGGCGAGGGTGGTGACGAGACCGCGCACGGCGAACTTCGAGGACACGTACAGTACGCCCCCGCGGCCGGGGTAGTACGCCGACGTCGACTCGGTGAGGATGACCGAGCCCTGGCCGCTGGCCCGCAGCGCGGGCATCGCCGCCTTGACCGAGTGCAGGTGGCTCTTGACGTTGACCGAGAACATCTCGTCGAAGGCCTTGTCGATGAGATCCGCGTCGAGTTCTCCCAGGCCCCGGTAGAAGTCGAAGATCCCGACGCAGCTGACGAGGGTGTCCAGTCCCCCGAAGGCGTCGACGGCCGCCCGCACGGCGGCCTCGTTGCCGCGGCGAGTGGTGGCGTCTCCTTCCACCACGGGCACGCCGGGCAGGTCTTCCCGCAGCGCGGCGCACTTGGCCGCGTCCTTCTCCAGGACCGCGACCCGGGCGTCCTCGGCGAGGAAGGCGCTGGTCACGGCCCGGCCGATGCCCGAGCCCGCGCCGATCACGAGCGCGCGCCGCCCGTCCAGCCAGCCTGCCATTACTCCTCCTCCGGTTCGATGAGCGGGCCGAACGGGTGACCGATCATGGCCGAGAACGTCTGCGGCCCCTGCCAGGTCAGCGCCTCGGTCTCCAGGGGGTCCAGGGTGACCCACTGCCCCGACTTGGGCGACTCGATGAGCAGCCGGGATCCGTTGCGGGTCTCCACCCGGCTGACGCGAACCTCGGCGAACTCGTTGGCGATCACGATGGCGTCGCCGCGCTGGCGGGCGGCCAGGGCGCGGCGGCGCTCCTCGGGGGTTCCCTGTTTCCCGCTCACAGGAAGATCGCCAGGTTCTGGGTGCGGAGCACCGAGTCGTCGGCCAGGATGGTGCGGCGGGCCAGCTGCCAGCCGTCTCCGTCGCGGCGGAGAAGGTCCTCGCGGCCGGCCGAGATGACGGCGGGCTCCCGCACGTCGCCGCGGCTGCGGTAGAGCAGCACGCCGGAGTCGGCGATCAGGCAGTCGGGGTCTCCGGTCGCGAAAGTCCGCACGTTGGTGATGTGGTGACGCAGCCGCGAGGGCGGGTCCTCGGTCCAGGCGTGCTCGGTCTGGAAACGGGCGACGCGGCGGCCGAGGGAGTACTTGTTCTCGTCGAAGTGCGCCATTCCCGGGGCCGAGTCGTAGCCGGCGCCGACGGCCGTGGTCACCCGGACCGGCATGATGTAGTGAATATCGTCGGCGATCAGGGCGAGCCATTCATCGTAGTGCTGCGCGTCGAGGATGTAGGCCTCCTCGACGAGCCACTGGTGCGCCTGAAGGTGCCGCTCGTCGCTGAACGGGAGCGCGCGGCCGGTCCGCTGGACCGTGGACGCGTGGGCTCCGAGCGGTGACTGGGCCGAGTACGGCCCGCCGTTGCCAGTGGTGGCGGTGGTCATGCCAGTGCCTCCTTTTCCTTCTGGCCGCCTGCAGCGGTGCCGATGCTCGTCTGGCCCGGCTGGACCGGGGGGCGCTCCAGGTAGTCGGCCCAGCGGGAGAGAAGGTTCCGCTGGCCGAATTCCGCGTAGCCGATGTGGGACTCCCCCGGGCCCGCCCACTGGTCCGGGCCCAGCGCCGGGGAGACGGGGGTGTCGTCGGCGAGCAGCCCCATGCGGCTGTTCAGCAGCAGCCTGCGGGCCATCGACCCGCCAGCGGTGCTGGTGAGCGATACCCAGTTCTCCACGTCGTCCTGCTCGAACATTCCGGTGCTGCCGAAGCACATCAGGTAGGCCTTGTACGACAGCGCCTTGAACTCCTCCGGAGCCGCCGCGTCAACGGCGAACCAGGACAGGACCTCGGTCTCGTCCGGGCCCACGGGCTGCCAGGTCCGGAGGGTGATGAACGGCAGCACGTCGTCGGAGTCCTCGACCTTGGGCCAGTTGTGCACCATGCTCATGTTCGGGAACACCGACGCCGCGGAGATCATGAAGCCGTCGCGCCCGACCAGGTCCTGCTGCTCCGCGGACCAGGTCTGCTTCATCGTGTCGATCACCGGGTCGGCGTATCCGACGTAGCGAAGCCGTTCTTCCAGCGTGCCGGGCGGCAGCTTGTAGGTGGTGCCGCCGCCGTTGCCGGCCCAGTAGGTGGTGCCGTCCTTGCGCTTGGCCGCCTTCGGCTCGCGGAACAGGCCGATCTCCACCACGCTCGTGTGCGTCTGCGGCGTGTGGTACATGTCCCCGGCGAAGTTCTCCGCGCCGATCTTCCAGTTCGCCTTGACCCGCCACCGCTGCGGCCCGCGCAGCTCGATCCCCCCGGGGGACTGCTTCGTGTAGTAGTCCAGGTAGAACGTGAAGTCGCCGAGGTAGTCCTCGAGAGGCTCGGCGTCCGGATCCATGTTGACGAAGATCAGGCCGTTGTAGATCCCGAGAGCGGGCGCGGGCAGCAGGGCCTGCCCCTTGCGCGGGAAGCCGGCCTCCCCGCCGTAGGCGTCGGCGTGGAACGGCAGGCCGACCAGGCGGCCGTCGTTGCGGTAGGACCAGCCGTGGTAGGGGCAGCGGAAATGCGACGCGTTGCCAGTCTCCGCCCGGCACACCTGCATGCCGCGGTGCAGGCACATGTTGAACAGCGCGCGCACCTGGCCGTCCTGGCCTCGGGCGATGATGAACGAGTCGTCCAGGACCCGCCGGACCACGTAGTCGCCGGGCTGCGGGACCTCCGACTCATGTCCCACGAAGGTCCAGGCGCGGCTGAACAGCCGCTCCCGTTCCAGCCGGAAGATCTCCGCGTCGTTGTAGATGTGCGCCGGGATCATGCCCCGGCGCACATTGGCCAGGAGCGCGTCCAGTTCCGTCATTGGTGCTCCCCTTCAGTACCTGGCCCGGTGCAGCAGCAGCCCGCAGAGCGCGCCGACGGCGAAGACGACCATGAGGAAGGTGAACGCCGCGCTGAAGCCGCCGACGCCGATCAGCGCGCCCATGATGGTGGCGCTGAAGGCGGCGATGAAGTTACTGGTGCCGGACATGATGCCGACCGCCCGGCCGATGCGCTCGTTCGGCGTGAGGCTGTGCAGGACGGCCTGGCCCGCGATGGTGGTGAAGCCCTCGATGCCCACGATGGCGCCGATGACACCGGTCAGCTGCACGCCGATCCCCTTCGACGCCCAGGTGAGGGCGAGGAACACGACGGCGATCCCGAAGCCCGCCAGCAGCCAGACGGCCTTGCGGTTGAGCTTGTCCGACGCCCAGCCGACCAGCGGCCCGGCGATGAGGCACAGGATGAAGGCCAGGGCGATGTACAGGCTCGCGGTCCCCGGGCTGAGGTTCTCGTTCTTCTCCAGGTAGGTCGGGAACCAGGTGGCCAGGCCGAAGACGCCGAAGTTGTTCGCCGTCCACGCGATAACGGCCAGCCAGTACGCGCCGGTGCGCAGTTCGCGCGCCAGGGTGCTGTCGCCGGGGTCCAGCGTGTCGCCCCGGATGATGGCGAGCTCTTCGGGGCTGATCCGAGGATGGTCGGCCGGGTCGTCCCGGACTCCGAAGAACACGGCCGGGACGCAGACGAGCAGCGCGAGGGCGGAGAACACGATGAACACCGCGCGCCAGCCGCCCATGGCGAGGACGCCGTTGACCAGGAGCCCGGAGACCGCCAGGCCGATGTTGATGCCGTTGATCCAGATGGACTTCGCCCGGCCGCGTTCGGACAGGGGGAACCAGCGCGCGGTGAGCGCGTTGGCCGCCGGCCACAGGAAGCCCTCGGCGCCGCCGAGGATAGCCCGGGAGACCATGAGCATCAGCACGCCGCTGGCCGCCGCCGCGACCAGGGTGCTCACTCCCAGAGGGTGAGCCCGACCAGCGAGCACCGGCGGGCCCCGTACCGGTCGACGAGCGTTCCCCAGACGGGCATGGACAGCCCGTAGAAGATCAGCATGACGGTGGTCAGCAGGCCGATCTCGGCAGGCTTGCCGACCAGGTGCATGCTGGCCAGGAAGCCCTTGTTGGCGGCGATGACGCCGACGCCGACCTTGTCGATCATTCCGACGACCCAGGCCAGGACGATGGCGGGCGCGAACCAGCGCCAGCGCTGGCCCGGCGCCCGGCCGGCGGCGGTGCCGGACGGCGCGGGGGCGACCTCGGGAGTACCCATACGACCTCTTCCAGAAAACGTCTCTGCTAAGCAGAGGTAGTCTCTGTCATGCGGCAATGAGGGTCAAGGGGGGCAACCGGGATTTTTCCCTCCCGGGCGAGGCCGCCCCGGGGCCGGGCGCTATCCGGCCTGCCGGGCCCAGTACTCCCAGCCGGCCCGCATCTGGCTGTCGGCCCAGACCACGGCCCGCTTGGCGACCGTGTCCTCTTCCGTCCCCCAGCGGCGCAGCGGCCCGGCCGCCATCGCCGCGAGCTGGGTCCGGCACGCCTTGTCCAGCAGCACCGCGGTCATCACCGCGGTCGGCAGGTCCTTGCCCACGGCGACCACGCCGTGCTGCGGCATCAGGCAGGCCGGGGCGTCGCCGAGGGCCTCCGCGAGGGCCTGCCCCAGCTCGGCGGAGCTGATCAGGCCGCCGGTCAGGGTGAACCGGGGCACGTCCGGGTAGCTGAACAGGCTCCCGGCGTGACTGATCGGCCGCACGGGCTCATCCAGCGCGGAGAACGCGTTGGCCGCGTCCGAGTGCGTATGCACGACGGCCCCGACGTCCTCGCGGCGGGCCATGATCTCGGTGTGGATCGGGTACTCGATGTGCCGGCGGCCCGCCCCGTGGAGGACCTTGCCCTCCGGGGTGACCAGGACGATCTTCTCCTCGTCGATCTCCTCGAAGCCCCAGCCCGAGGACTTCATCCAGGCGCCCTGCCCGTCAGGGTCCCGGACGCTGGCGTGCCCCCAGACCATGTCCGACTGGCCCGCCGCCGCGAGCACGCGGTTGCCGGTGGCGGCCAGGGAGATCGCTTCCCCGGCACTGGCTGGCGTAGTCATCATCATGCCCTTCCCACGATTATCATCTGCCTGGAAGAACATATATCTGCCTATCAGCAGAAGAGAAGAGCGAGACCGCACCCGCGTCCGGAGCGGAGAGCCGGTCAGTGCAGCAGCGCGGCGGACTCGGCCACGGCGTCCCTGAGCGCGCCGGCAATCCGCTCCGTCAGGGTGCCGTCGATCCGGTAGACCGGGACCGCGACGTTCAGGGCCATCCGCATCGGCGTGTGGGCCGGCGGGAAGGCGACCGCCACCGAGCAGACGCCGTCCTCGCTCTCCTGGTCGCTCGTCGCGTAGCCCAGGCGGCGGATCTTCTCCAGTTCCTTGTCCAGTTCCGACCGTGTCCGGATCGAGCGCGGCGTGAGCTGCGGGAGCTCCTCCCCCGGGTACAGGCGGTCGAGCTCCTCGGCGGTCAGCGCCGCCAGCAGCGCCTTTCCGGTAGACGTGCAGTGAGCGGGCATCTGCCTGCCGAGCCGAGAGGCAACCCGCGTCGCCTGGGGGCTCTCGACGGCGTCAATGAACCGCACCGTGCCACTGTCCAGGATCGCCAGGTGCACGGTCTCCGCGAGGTCGCGGTTGAGGGATTCCAGGAACGGGCGGAGCACTTCCCGCACATCGAACCGCTGGAGGATGGAGAAGGCCACGCCGGTCAGCGCCGTCCCGGGCAGGTACGCCTTGGTGCGCGGATCCTGCCGTATGAAGCCCCGGTACAGCAGCATCGCCAGCAGCCGATGCGCCGTCGACGTCGCCACCTGCAGGTACTTGGCGACATCCGTCAGCCGCAGCTCGCTGCGCTCCCCCAGCAGAAGCAGGATCTTCA
>WRBL01000050.1 GCA_009784565.1 Streptosporangiales bacterium
CCCGGCCGGGGATTGATCATGCCGTGACGCACGAACTCCCGCATCCGGAAGGTCTTGTCGCTGTGCAGTCGCGCCGCGAGGGCCGACGCCTCCCGGGCGGCGTAGCCCTCGCTCTCCAGGAACGCCGTCAGCCGCCGCCTGCCGCCCGTGACAGTGAGCCACTGCCCGTACTCCACGACGCCCCATCGGTAGGGCAGCCCGCTCGCGGCGAACGCCGCGTTGAAGGCCACCCGGTGCCCGTCCCGCTCGCTGTCGACGAGGGTGCCGTCGACGTCGAAGACGACGGCTTTCCAGGCACTAGACCGCATGGCTGTAGTCAACGGCACTGTAAGCTCCCAACCGGTCGAGTTTGTGTTCGCTGACCACGCGGCGGATCGTACCGCTGCGGGCCCGCATGACCATCGATTCCGTCACCGTGGCGCGCCGGCCGTACCGGACGCCGTGCATGAGCTGCCCGTCGGTGATCCCGGTGGCGACGAACCACGCCTCCTCCCCGGACACCAGGTCCTCGGTCGTCAGCACCCGCGCCGGATCGTGCCCGGCGTCCAGGGCCCGCGCCCGTTCGGCCCCGTCCTGCGGCGCCAGGCGGGCCTGCATGACGCCGCCCAGGCACTTGATGGCGCAGGCGGCGATAATGCCCTCCGGGGTGCCGCCGACGCCGAGGAGCAGGTCGATCCCGGAATCCGCGCGCGCGGCCACCACCGCGCCGGCCACGTCGCCGTCGGAGATGAGGCGGATCCGGGCGCCCGCCTCGCGCACCTGCTCGGCCAGCCGGGCGTGCCGGGGCCGGTCCAGCAGGCAGACGGTCACGTCCTCGGGGGCGATGCCCTTCGCCTTCGCCACCGCGCGCACGTTGTGCGCGACCGGAGCCTCGATGTCGACGGCTCCCGCCGCCTCCGGGCCGGTCACCAGCTTGTCCATGTAGAACACCGCGGACGGGTCGAACATCGCGCCGCGCGGCGTGACCGCCAGCACCGAGATGGCGTTGTCCATGCCCTTGGCGGTCAGCGTGGTGCCGTCGACCGGGTCGACGGCGACGTCGCACAGCGGCCCGGCGCAGTCGCCGACCTCCTCGCCGTTGTAGAGCATGGGCGCCTCGTCCTTCTCGCCCTCGCCGATGACCACCACGCCCCGGATCGGCAGCGTTCCGCTCATTGTGCGCATCGCGTCGACCGCGGCCTTGTCGGCCCCGTTCTTATCGCCTCGGCCGACCCAGCGGCCCGCCGCCATCGCGGCGGCTTCCGTGACCCGGACCAGGTCGAGGGCCAGGTTGCGGTCCGGGGTCGGCCGTTTCTCGGTCGCCTCGTTCACAGGCCGCCTCCAAAGCTCTGAATTTGTTCTTGTCTGGTCACGCTACGGAACGCGAAACGCGCGATCATCCCCCAAATAGGGGAAAACACGGGGATTTTCCCGTCAGTCGGCTTCAGCGCCCGGCCCGGGGCGGCCGGGTCAGGATGACGACCGCCGCGGCGGCGAGCAGCAGGATGCCCACCGCCCACGCGGCACCCGTCGCGTAGCCGTGGACCAGAGCGCCGGACGGGCTCCCGGGATGCGAGCGCAGCCAGCCCGCGGCTGATGAGGTGCTGAGCGCTGCCCGTCGGCGCCGGCTTAAGCCCCAGCCCGGCCACCCTCGCGCCCGTACCAGGCCCCCGGCGAACTCCCAAGCCGCTTCGGGCGCGAGATGACCCCGGAAAACGCCGCAAACGGCCCATATCGCGAACAGCTCGCGCCCAAAGCCGTCCGCCCCGGAAGTCCGTCGGCGGCATCGGCGGCAGAGGAACCAGCCGTGGTGTCCGTCGATGGCCGATCATCCGGGGCGCAGGTTCACGGGCCGCGTGGCGGCGGCGGGCCGCGAGCACGCCCGCGGCGAGCGGGCGCGGAGGCGGGGAACAGCGGCGCGATAAACGATGGACGGCAGCGCGGGCACGGGACGATACTTAACCGCACACTTGATCCCCGTTACCCAGGAGGCAGGCCGATGTCTACCCTCGCCCGGCTGCGCTCCCTGGTCGCGGTCGCCGACACCGGGTCGGTGCGGGAGGCGTCCCGGCGGCTGACGGTGACCGAGTCCGCCGTGTCGGCCGCGCTTGCCGCCCTGGCCCGCGAGGTGAAGGCCCCCTTGGTGGAGCGGGAGGGCCGGGGCCTGCGGCTCACCGAGTCGGGCCGCGCCTACGCCGACTACGCCCGGCGGATCCTCGGCCTGCACGAGGAGGCCCTGGCCGCCGCCCGGGCCGGGCACGACCCGGGGCACGGGCGGGTCCGGGTCGCGGCCGTGCCCAGCGCCGGGGAGTACCTGCTGCCGCGGATCCTCGCCTCCTTCCTCGACGCCCATCCCGACGTGGACCTCCGGCTCGAGGTCGGCACCAGCGAGCGGGTCTGGGCGATGTTCGGAGCCCACGAAGCCGACCTGGTCATCGGCGGGCGCCCCCCGGCCCACGTGGCCGACGCGGTAAGCGCCGCGACGTGCGCGAACCTGCTCGTCGTCGTGGCCGCTCCCGCCCTCGCCGAACAGATCACGGCGATGAGCGGCGGGGCGGGCCTGGAATCGGCCCGCTGGCTCCAGCGTGAGGCCGGGTCCGCGACCCGGGCCCACGGGGAAGCCCTGCTCAGCGCGCTCGAAGTCGACCCGTCCCGCCTGACCCTGGGATCCAGCGGCGCGGTGATCGCCGGTGCGGTCGCGGGTCTCGGCGCGACCCTCGCCCCGCGGGACGCGGTCCGGCGTCACCTGCGGGCCGGGGAACTCGCGGAGATCAAGGTGCCCGGTACCCCGTTGCGCCGTCCCTGGCGGGCGGTCACCCACGACCGGCCGCCGCCGGCCGCTGCCCTCTTCGTCCGCCACCTGGTCGCGGCCGAGGGCTGGAAACCCGCGGCCCCGAAGGCGGCGGCCGCCGTCGGCGCGTAGCCCGCGAGAGAAAAACTGTACAGTGATCACTCAAGTATTGCGTAAAACACTTGATTGATTACTGCACAAAATCCTCGCATGCTGAAGGCATGACGCAGCAACGCTGGAGCGCAGGAGTGCTGCAGTACGCCGAAATGGGCTACTGGCAGCCGGACTACGAACCGAAGCCGACGGACGTGCTCGCCGCGTTCCGCATTACCCCGCAGGAGGGCGTCCCGCCGGAGGAGGCGGGCGCGGCGGTGGCGGGGGAGTCCTCCACCGCGACCTGGACCGTGGTGTGGACCGACCGGCTCACCGACCACGAGAACTACCAGGGCAAGTGCTACCGGGTCGACCCGGTGCCGAACAACCCCGGCCAGTACATCGCCTACATCGCCTATGATCTCGACCTGTTCGAGGAAGGCTCCATCGCCAACCTGTCCAGCAGCATCATCGGCAACGTCTTCGGCTTCAAGGCCCTGAAGGCGCTGCGGCTGGAGGACATGCGGATCCCGCCGCACTACACCAAGACGTTCCAGGGGCCCGCGCACGGCATCGTCATGGAGCGCGAGTACCTGAACAAGTACGGCCGCCCGGTGCTCGGCGCGACCGTCAAGCCGAAACTGGGCCTGTCCGCCCGGAACTACGGCCGCGTCGTCTACGAGGCCCTCAGGGGCGGCCTCGACTTCACCAAGGACGACGAGAACATCAACAGCCAGCCGTTCATGCGCTGGCGGGACCGCTTCATCCACGCGATGGAGGCGGTCAACAAGGCGCAGGCCGAGACCGGCGAGGTCAAGGGCCACTACATGAACGTCACCGCCGCGACCATGGAGGACATGTACGAGCGGGCCGAGTTCGCGAAGGAACTCGGCAGCGTCATCGTCATGATCGACCTGACGATCGGCTACACGGCGATCCAGTCGATGGCCAAGTGGGCCCGGGCCAACGGCTGCATCCTTCACCTGCACCGGGCGGGCCACGGCACCTACACCCGGCAGAAGAACCACGGCGTGAACTTCCGCGTCATCGCCAAGTGGATGCGCCTGGCCGGCGTCGACCACATTCACGCGGGCACGGTCGTCGGCAAGCTGGAAGGCGACCCGAACGCGGTTCGCGGCTACTACGACACGCTCCGCGTCAACACCTGTGACGCGGACCCGGTCAAGGGCCTGTACTTCGAGCAGGACTGGGCGTCCATGCCCGGCACCATGCCGGTCGCCTCGGGCGGCATCCACGCCGGGCAGATGCACCAGCTGCTGCACTACCTCGGCGAGGACGTGATCCTGCAGTTCGGCGGCGGAACCATCGGCCACCCGATGGGCATCGCCGCGGGCGCGACCGCGAACCGCGTCGCCCTGGAGGCGATGATCAAGGCCCGGAACGAGGGGCGCGACTACCTGGCCGAGGGCCCTGACATCCTCAAGGCCGCCGCCAAGCGCAGCCGCGAGCTCGACATGGCCCTGTCCACCTGGGGCGACGTGACCTTCAACTACGAATCGACCGACACTCCCGACGTGGTGGTGACGCCGTCATGAGGATTACCCAGGGCACGTTCTCCTACCTGCCGGACTTCACCGACGAGGAGATCGCGGCGCAGGCCCAGTACGCGCTGGACAACCAGTGGGCGGTGTCGATCGAGTTCACCGACGACCCGCACCCCCGCAACAACCTGTGGGACATGTGGGGCCTGCCCATGTTCGACCTCGCGGACGCCGCCGGCGTGGTGCGTGAGGTGAACGAGTGCCGCAAGGCCTACCCCTCCCGCTACATCCGGGTCAACGCCTACGACGCGACGAAGGGCCGCCAGACGACCGCGCTGTCGTTCATCGTGAACCGGCCGCCGGAAGAGCCCGGGTTCCGCCTGGACCGGGCCGAGAACTCGGACCGCCGGATCACCTACACGACGCACCCGTACGCGCTCGACCGGCCGTCGGGTGACCGTTACCCGTCGTGAGCGAGTCTAACGGCGCCGCGCGCCAGGGGTTCGGGCTGCCCCGTCCGGGCGGCCCGTCCTCCCGGGCGGCGGTCAAGGACAAACCCGGGACCGGGGCCGGGGAGCCGCCCGCGGACCGGCTCGCCGACGATGACACGATCGATCTTTCCGCCGAACGGATCTCCGCTGCCGTCGACGTCGTTCTCGATTCCCTGGACGCGGAACTGGTGGGTCTCGCCCCGGTCAAGACCCGGGTGCGGGAGATCGCGGACCTGCTGCTGGTGGACAGGGTCCGGGAGCGGTTCGGCCTGGCCGCCGAGCGGCCGAACCTGCACATGTGCTTCACCGGCAACCCGGGGACCGGCAAGACGACCGTGGCCCTGCGGATGGCCGGGCTGCTGCACCGGCTCGGCTACATCCGGCGCGACCGCGTCGTGTCGGTGACCCGCGATGACCTGGTCGGCCAGTACGTCGGCCACACCGCCCCGAAGACCAAGGAGGTGCTGAAGCGGGCGATGGGCGGCGTCCTGTTCATCGACGAGGCCTACTACCTGTACCGGGCGGAGAACGAGCGCGACTACGGAGGGGAGTCCATCGAGATCCTGCTCCAGTACATGGAGAACAACCGCGACGACCTGGTGGTGATCCTGGCCGGCTACGCCGACCGCATGGACGACTTCTTCGCCTCCAACCCCGGGATGAGCTCGCGGATCGCCCACCACCTCGACTTCCCCGACTACGCCCTGGAGGAACTGGAGGCGATCGGCACCCTGATGCTGGAGCAGCAGCGGTACCGGATGTCGCCCGGCGCGGTGTCGGTCTTCCGCGACTACCTCGAGCTGCGCATGACCCAGCCCCGGTTCGCCAACGCGCGCAGTGTCCGCAACGCCCTGGAACGGGCCCGCCTCCGGCACGCCAGCCGGCTGGCCCGGGGCGCCGGCCGGGTCGGCAAGGACGACCTCATGCGCCTGGAGCCCGCGGACTTCGAGTCCAGCCGAGTCTTCGGCTGATCCGCGGGCGAGCCCTCAGTATACCGAGATTGCCTCAGTAGTTGAACGTAAAGTCGCGAAATGGCTACTTAGAGTGTCCGCTCTGTGGCATGCTCCTCCCGGGGGAATTCACCACGGAGGGGTGGGAACCATGATGGGATGGCGTTCTGTTCTGGTCCTGGCGGCCTCGGGCACCGCGGTCTGCGGGATCGCCACCGGGGGAGCGGCGCTGGCGGCGGTCCACGGGCACCGGGGGCCGGCGGTGACGGCGGCGCCCGCCTGGGGCGGCACGGCTCCGCTGCCCGGCCTGGACAGCCTGGACAAGGGCAAGTCCGCCGCGCCCGAGGCGCTGTCCTGCCCGTCGGCCGGCGCCTGCGTCATCGGCGGCTCCTACACCGACGCCTCAGGCCGCACCCAGGCGTTCGTGGCGGGGGAGAAGAACGGCGCCTGGGGCCCGGCCGGCGAGATCCCCGGCAGCGCCGCGCTGAACACGGGGGGCAACGCCGTGGTGACCTCGGTTTCCTGCCCGGCCCCCGGTGACTGCGCGGCCGCCGGGCAGTACTCGCCCGGGGGGCGGGCCGACGGCGGCACCGACGCGCCCGCGGCCGAGGCCTTCGTCGCCATGGAGCATGACGGCAGATGGGGCCGGGCCACTCCGCTGCGCGGCCTGGCCGCGAAGAACAAGGGCAAGAGCGCGGGCGCGGCCGCCGTGTCCTGCTGGGCCCCCGGTGACTGCACCGTCGCCGGCACCTACGCGCCGGGCGCCCGCGGCCGGGCCCTGATCACCCAGGCGTTCACGGCCGGGGCCCGCAACGGCACCTGGGGAGCCGCGGTCCCGCTGACGGGCCTGGCCGCCCTCAACACCGCCGGGCAGGCGCAGGTGACGGCCCTGTCCTGTGCCCCCGTCCGCCGCGGCGCGACGGGCGGGAACTGCGCCGTCGGCGGAAAGTACGGCTCCGCGGCGGGCACCGAGGCGTTCATCGCCCAGGCGACCCGCGGCACCTGGGCCGCCGCCCGGGAGTTCCCCGGCACCGCCGCGCGCAACACCGCCGGGGCCGCCGGGGTCAGTTCCCTGTCCTGCCCTGCCGCCGGCGACTGCGCGGCCGCCGGGTCCTACGCCTACAAGACCGCCCGCGGAACGGAATCCGGCACCGGGTTCGTCGCGGACTCCCGCGACGGGAAGTGGGACACCCCGCAGACGGTCCCCGGCACCGGGGACGTCATCTCCTGCGGCGCTCCCGGCGACTGCGAGGCCGGCGGCACCTACTTCCCGGGCCGCAGGGCCGGCGCGTTCACCGCGGCTGAGACCCGCGGCCGGTGGGCCGGGCCGAAATCCGTCCCCGGCCTGCCCGGCGGCAGCGGGGGCGTCGGAGCGATCTCCTGCCCCGCGGCCGGCGAATGCGGCGCCGGCGGATCGTACTCGGCGGCGTCGGCGCCCGCCCGGGGCTTCGTCGCGGTCCGGCACGGCGGCCGCTGGTCCGGCGCCCACCAGGCGTCGGCGGCCGGGGCCGGCGACGCCGCGGTCACGCTCATGTCCTGCACCAAGGCGCTCGCCTGCACCGCCGCCGGCTACGACGACAGCGGCAGCGGCGTATTCGTCATGTCGACCACCGGCCGCTGACCCGCCGGCCGGGATGACATGATCGGGACATGGCCAGGATCGAAGTCGTACTCGGCGACATCACGCGCGAGAAGACGGACGCCATCGTCAACGCCGCCAACTCCTCCCTGGAGGGCGGCGGGGGAGTCGACGGCGCCATCCACCGGGCCGCCGGCCCGGATCTGGCCCGGGCGGGACGGGACCTCGGAGGCTGCGAGACCGGCGACGCGAAGGCCACCTCCGCGTTCCGCCTGAACCCGCCGGTCATCCACGTCATCCACACGGTCGGCCCGGTCTGGCGCGGCGGCGGCAACGGGGAAGCGGACCTGCTCGCCTCCTGCTATCGCCGCTGCCTCGAGGTCGCCGCCGAAACCGGCGCCCGCAGCGTCGCCTTCCCCGCCATCTCCACCGGGATCTACGCGTACCCCGCCGCCGACGCCGCCCGCATCGCGGTACGGGAGCTGTCCGCCGCGCCCGCCGGCGTCGAGGAGATCCGCCTCGTCGCCTTCGACGAGGCGACCCGGGACCTGCTGTCCGCCGAACTCGACCGGGCCGGGACCGGGCCCCGCGACGCGCGGCTCACCGCCTGGGTCTACGGCCGGGTGCAGGGCGTCGGCTTCCGCGCCTCGACGCGGATGAGAGCGACGGACCTCGGCCTGAACGGATCGGCCGCCAACCGTGACGACGGCTCCGTCCAGGTCGTCGCCGAAGGCCCGGAGCACGCCTGCCGGGAGCTCCTGGACTGGCTGGAGCACGGACGGACCCCGGGCCGGGTCACCCGCGTCACGCGCCGCTGGGGAGCCCCGTCCGGGGCCCAGCACGGGTTCACAGAGCGCTGAGCAGCACCGGATGACGAGCGTCACCGGGCATGGGCCCGCCCCGCTGGGTTTATTGTTATACATCCGCTGGGGACCTTCGGGGAGGCGTCGCCGACAATGGCAGATGGGACGGCCCGGGACGAGTGGGCGGGGCTTGACCGCCAGACGCGCCGGGAGATCCGGCGGAACGGACGCAGGATGCGGCCGCACCCGGACCCCGCCGTGTCGGCCATCGCCGCGCGGTACGCGCGCGAGGTGCTGGACCGGACATCGAGGAAGGCCCTGATCATCCGGCTCGTCGCCCCCGCCGTGGCCTATCTCATCCTGGCGAGGGTCCTGACCGGCCTGGACACGTCGGGGACCGCCGCCGGGGTGAACATCGTCGTCCTGGTCGCCGGCTTTCTCGCCTGCGCCGGGTTCATGGTGCATGCGTGGACCGGCCTGCGCCGGGTCCGGCTGCTGACCCGGATCAAGATGGCCAACTGGCTCGCCCCGGGCGCTACCACTGTCCAGCCGACGCCGTCCGAGGAGCCTCCGGCGGCCGGCGAGAGCCTGGCCGTCCGGTACGCGCCCCGGAAGGTCGGCGCGGTGCTCGCGCTGTCGGTCGCCGTCACCTGCGTCGCCGTCGGCTTCTGGGTGTTCGAGGCGGCATCGTGGTCCGGGCTGGCCCGGACCGTGATCATCGTCATCCTGGTCGTGATCGCCGCTATCTTCCTGATGACGATCGCCGGGCACGCGTGGACGCTGGCCCGGTGGGCGCTCCCCGGCCGTCCGGTCGCTGACCTGGACTCCGACGGCGCTCGCCTGCACGGAGCCGCCTTCGTCGTGCCCTGGCGGGCGGTCTCGGAGATCGGGCTGTTCTCGGTGCGGGCCGCCCTCGGTCGCCCGGTCGGCGTCGTCGGCCTGAAATGCGAGGACCCGGCCGCGGTGCTGGACGGGACGCGGCTGAGCTGGACGCGGCGCCGGCGGATGCGCCGGGCGGCCAGGATCTACGGCACTCCGTTCTCGATCTCCACCGCGCTGACCGACCAGAGCGCGGACCGGATCGCGGCCGTGGCCAGCGGCTTCGCGGGAGCCCCGGTCCGCCGTCACTGACGCCGCCCTACACGGGACGGCCGGCGGGGTGCGCGGACAGAAACGCCGTGATGAGCCCGTTGAGAGTGTCCTCGCGGTCGAAGCCGCCGTGGCTGCCCGGGATGACGACGGCCTCGCCCCGGGGCAGGAGGCGGGCCCGGTCGCGGGCCTGTCCGGGCCGGATGAGTGCGCTGCGGCTCCCGGTCAGCAGCAGCACCGGGACGGCGATGGAACCGAGTTCGTCGTCGGTGAGCATGCCGGGGAACTTCGGCTCCATCCGGTAGGAGCGGATGCCGGCCCACATCACCGCCATCATCTCGGGCACCGCCATGAAGGGACTGCCCATCCAGACCGCCAGCCGCTTGCGGGCGAACCCCGGGGCCAGGCTGGCCAGCCCGTTGAGCATGAGCCACAGCCAGAAGCGCTCACTGAGCGGGGTCAGGCCCGCCGGGTCCAGCGCGGTGACCGAGGCCACCCGCCGCGGGGCTCGCACCGCCTGATTCAGCGAGATCCAGCCGCCGTAGGAAAGGCCGACCAGGTGGGCGGGCCGGTCGCCCAGGGTGCCGAGGACCTGGTCCAGCCAGGCCGCCATCGTGGCCGGGGGAGTAATCGCCGCCCGGGCGACGCTGCGGTTCGGGTCGCCGGGCGTGTCGACGCCGAACACCTGATAGCCCGCCGTCCCCAGCGCGGCCGCGGTGCCGTACCAGTTCGACGCGTTGAAACCAGCCCCGCTGAGCAGGACGACGGGCTCGCCGTCGCGCGGTCCGTGCCGGATGACGTGCGTGGTCGCGACGTCCGTCTCGACGTCGAACTCGTCGCGCGGCCGCGGCCACAGGGCGATCGCCCGGTCGTAGGCGGTCAGGAACTTCTCCCGGGCCCGGTCGCTGACGAACGCTCCCGGCTGGCCTGGCTTGCCGTTCATGCGAGCCTCCTCGGTCACGGGCCTCTCGTTTTTATGGTACAAAGGTATCATAAAAAACGGCCGCCGGAACGGACAGGTACGGTGAGCGGATGCCGAAGGTTGTCGATCACGACCAGCGACGCCAGGAGATCGCCGGGGCGCTGCTGCGCGTGGCGGCCGGACGGGGCCTGCACAACGCGGGCCTGCGCGAGGTCGCCGCCGAGGCGGGCATGTCCGTCCGCCTGATCCAGTACTACTTCGGGACCAAGGAGCAGATGCTCCTGTTCGCCACCCAGCACCTCGCGGCCCGGATGGGGGAACGGGCCATGGCCCGGATCAGGGCCAGGACGGGCGAAACGCCCGCCCCGCGCACGGTCATCGAGGCGATCCTGGACGAGGCCCTGCCCGACGACGAGGACAGCCGCTCCTTCCTGGCCGTCTACAAGGCCTATTTCGCGCTGTCGCTGACCGACCCCGCGCTCGACATCAAGCCCCTCACCGAAAGCTCGGACGCGATCGTCCGGGTCATCGCCGACCAGCTCGGCGTCGCCCGGGAATCCGGCCAGCTGACCCCGGGCCGCGACCCGGACCTCGAGGCCTACAGCCTCGCCGCCCTGTCCGCGGGCCTCGGCGACGCCGTGCTCGGGGGCAGTCGCACCCCCGGCCAGGCCCGCACCATCATCCGCTACCACCTCGACCGCTTGCTGCCCGCCTGACCCGGGTGCCCATCGTGAGGAACCGCCGGGCAGGTCTCCGGCGTAGCCGCAGGCGGCGGCCGCGCGGGAGTTTGAGTTCACCGCTCCTGATTGCTTCCCGATGGTTATTCTTTGCCCCTGCATGGTCCTGATCGGTCCATTACGGGGAATCGTCGGAAAGGCAGCAGGTGGCCACGAAAACTGAGGCCGAGGCAGAATGGGCGGCGCTGGGACGCGAGACTCAGCGGCAGGTCAAACGAGACGCCCGCCGGTTGCGGCCGCATCCCGACCCTGCCGTGTCGAGATGCGCCGCGCGGTACGCCCAGGACCTGACCGACCGGACCTCGCGGAAGTCCTTGCTGGTCCGGGCGCTGTTCCCCGTGCTGGTCTACGTCATCCTGAACTCGGTCCTCGACGGCCTGGACCTGCGGGGCAACGCGGAGACCCTGTCCCTTCTGGGGCTGGCCGTGGTCTTCATCGCCTGCGTGATCGTCGCGGTGCCCGCGATGGCGGGGCTGCACCGGCTCAACGTCTCGACCCGGGTGAAGACGGCGAACTGGCTCGCCCTTGACTCCGCTATCGTCCAGCCGGCTCCGCCGGGAGAGGGAGCACCGTCCGCGGACGCCCTGGCGGTCCGGTATGTGCCGCGCAAGTTCGCCCGGGCGCTGGCCCTGATGGTCTCCCTCGCCTGCGCCGCGGGCGGCTTCACCGGGTCTCAGATCGCGGGCGAGCACGGCCTGGTCCGCTCCATCGACGTCGCGCTGATGGTGTTCCTCGCCGTCGTGTTCCTGTCGATGATCGGGACCCAGGCCTGGGCGCTGGCCCGCTGGGCGGTGCCCCGGAAGCCCATCGTCGACCTGGACGCCCGCGGAGCACACTTCAACGTCGTGCCGGTCACGGTGCCGTGGTCCGCGGTCCGTGAGATCGGGCTCTTTCCGCTGCGGGCCGGGCTGGGGAACGGAACGGTCGGCATCGTCGGGTTCGTCTGCGACGATCCGGACGCGGCTCTGGCCGGGGCGCGGCTGAACTGGCTGAGGCGACGGATGATGAACCGGTCGGCACGGGTCTTCGGCACCCCGTTCACCCTGACCGGCGCCATGATCGATCACACGACTGAAGAAGTCGCCGCCGTGGCCAGCCGGTTCGCCGGCATCCCGGTCCGCAGGCACTGATCGTGGCATACAGTCCTGATCATTCTTCTGACCACCGTCCTCGCCGCGGGTCTCGTGCCGCTCGTGATGGCGGGCCGGGCGCTGGCCCCGTGGGCGGTGCTCCGTCGTCCCGTCCTTGAACTTGACACCCGCGGGGCGGGACTGAACGCCGTCGGTCTTGTCGTTCCGTGGTCCGCGATAACAGAGATCATCACCGTACGCGCGAATCCCGGCGGGCAACGCGGCCGCCCGGTGACGTACGTCTGCTTTATCTGCCCCGACCCGGATGAGCTGCTGGGCGCTGCGCGGCTGACCTGGCTGAGCCGTCGGCGCGCGAGGAGAACGCGTGTACTGTTCGGGACTCCTTTCGTCATCTCCGACGTAATGCTTGACCACACGGCTGGGGAGATCGCCCGCGCGGCGAGCGGGTTCGCGGGAGTCCCGGTGCGCAGGCGCTGAATCGCTCCTGGGCGGGGGAGCCAGCGAAGACCCGTTCGGCGTAAACGGTCTTAGTGGGAATCGCGGGGGACTTCGTGGCCGCTGCCGCCGACCAGGAAGTCCAGGTCGGCACCGGTGGTGGCCTGGTCGACGTGCTCGGTGTACAGGCGGGTCCAGCCGCGGGTGGCGTGCGGCTCCGGCGCGGTCCAGGCGGCCCGGCGGCGCTCCAGCTCGTCGTCGCTGACCTCGAGGGCGAGGACGCGGGCCGGGACGTCGAGGGTGATCCAGTCGCCGGACTCGACCAACGCGAGCGGCCCGCCCGCCGCCGCCTCCGGCGCGACGTGCAGGACGACCGTGCCGTAGGCGGTGCCGGACATCCGGCCGTCGCAGATCCGCACCATGTCGGTCACGCCCTGCTTCAGCAGCTTGGCGGGAAGCGGGACGTTGGCGACCTCGGGCATGCCCGGATAGCCCTTGGGGCCGGCGCCGCGGATCACCAGGACCGTGTCCTCGCTGGTCTCCAGGTCGGCCACCACCTCGTGGTAGGCCTCGGGGGAATCGAAGACCAGCGCCTGGCCCCGGTGCTTGAGCAGGTGCGGCGACGCGGCGGACTGCTTGATCACCGCGCCGTCGGGAGCGAGGTTGCCGCGCAGCACCGCCGTGCCGGTGCCCGCCGGCTGCAGCGGCGTGTCGAACGGGCGGATCACGTCACGGTTCCAGCACTCGGCGTCGCTGACGTTCTCGCGCACCGTGTGCCCCGAGACCGTGATCGCGTCACCGTGCAGGAGGCCGCCCAGCTCGCGCATGACCGCCGGGAGACCGCCGGCGTAGCAGAAGTCCTCCATCAGGTACTTGCCGCTCGGCATCAGGTTGACCAGGGTCGGGACGTCCCTCGGGAGAACGTCGAAGTCCTCGAGGCTCAGCCGCACGCCGAGCCGCCCCGCGATCGCCAGCAGGTGGATCACCGCGTTGGTGGAACCGCCGATCGCCGCGTTGACCTTGATCGCGTTCTCGAACGCCTCGCGGGTCATGACCTGGCTCGGGCGAAGGCCGTTCTCCACGTGCTCCACGATCAGCTGCCCGGCACGCTGCGCGGTCTCATACCGGCGCGCGTCGACCGCGGGCCAGGCCGCCGAGTAGGGGAGCTGCATGCCGAGCGCCTCGGCCATCGAGGCCATGGTGGACGCGGTGCCCATGGTCATGCAGTGGCCGTCGGAGCGGGCCATGCAGACCTCGGCGATCGCGCAGTCCGCCTCGGTCATCCGGCCGGCCAGCATCTCCGCCTCGAACTTCCATACGTGCGTGCCGGAGCCCACCTCCTGTCCCTGGTACTTGCCGTTGAGCTTGGGCCCGCCGGTCACCATGATCGCCGGGACGTCGACGCTGGCCGCGGCCATCAGCAGCCCGGGCGTGGTCTTGTCGCAGCCCGACAGCAGGACGACGCCGTCGAGGGGGTTGGCCCGGATGAGTTCCTCGGCCTCCATGGCCAGCAGGTTGCGGTACAGCATGGCGGTGGGGCGCAGTAGCGTCTCGCCCAGGGCCATGGCGGGGAACTCCAGGGGGAAACCGCCCGCCTGCCACACGCCCCGCTTGACCGACTCCGCGACCCGGTGCAGGTGGACGTTGCACGGCGCCAGCTCCGACCAGGTGGTAGCGATGCCGATGACGGGCCGGCCGTCGAACACTTCCGGAGTGAACCCGACCGAGCGCATCCACGACCGGTGGGTCATCCCGGTCCTTCCGCTCGCCCCGAACCAGGCCGTGCTCCGTCGCTGTGGGTTGATCGCCATGTATCAATATCTAATACATGACGCTGGCTTCGTCACGAGGTGCCCCTCCCTTAACTTCCGTGAGATCCTGGTTGCATGACGTGGACCGCGCCCCCGGTAACCCGTGCCGACGAGCCGTTCACCGGCCCCGAGCGGCCGAACCTTGACGGATTCCTGGACTGGTACCGGGGCACCCTGCTGTCCAAGTGCGCCGGGCTGACCGGCGAGCAGCTGGCGGAGCGGGCGGTGCCGCCATCGTCCCTGTCGCTGCTGGGACTGGTCCGGCACATGACGGACGTGGAACGGGCCTGGTTCCGGATCCGTTTCCGCGGCGAGGACCTGCCGTTCCGCTACGGAACCCACGCGGCCGGATTCGACGAGACCGACCCGGCGCGCGCGGCGGAGGACTTCGCGGCCTACGAGGCCGAGATCGAACTGGTCCGCGCCGCGGTCGCGGACGCGTCCCTGGACGATGAGTGCGCCGTGCCGCCGGGAGACGGCCGCGGCCGCTCGCTCCGGTGGATCTTCACCCACATGATCGAAGAATACGCGCGCCACTGCGGCCACGCCGACCTGCTCCGCGAGCGCGTCGACGGAGTCACCGGCGATTGATCACGTTCCTCCGCGGACTGCGTGCGGGCCGCTCCTGCCGTTCGCCGTCCAGGCAGACGTCGGTCTTCACGGAGAAGCCGCCCGCCACCTTCGGGTGGCGAGCGACGGCTCTTTTCGCATGCCCAGGGTCAGCCGGTTACGGCAGGGACCACTGCTGGTTGGTGCCGTTGTTCTTCTTGTAGGCGATGACCTTAGCCCCGTTGGCCGTGGACTGGCCGGACACGTCCATCACGTAACCGGAGTCATTCGGGAACGTGTAGTAGGAACCGGACTTCAGCATGTCCGCGCCCGCGTTCGAGCCGCCCTTTTGCAGCGACGTCGCGAACGCGGCCGAGGTGGCGCCGGACAGCGTCGGGGCCTGAGCGCCCAGGGTCAGCTCCCCCTCCCCGGACGCGGTCACCAGGTAGTTCCCGCCGGGCCCCTCGGCCTCCAGGAACCCCGTCTTGCTGCCGTCGCTGCCCGTCACGGTGAAGACCTGGAACTTCTCGTGGCTCTTGCCCGAGTTGTCCCACTGGATCAGCTTGTTCCCGGTGGCGTAGCTGCCGCTGGCCACGTTCAGGAACTTGCCGCTGTGGACGTTCTTGACCTGGCCCGCGGTGCCGTTGCCGGTCACCGTGTAGGTGACGGCCGGGGCGGCCGGGTGGATGTCCAGGACGAAGTGCTGGTAGGCGGACCCGTCACCGTACACGTCTTTCGCGTGGACCGTGACGGCGAACTGGCCGGACGCCGCCGGGGTGCCGCTGATCGTGCCCGTGGAGGGGTCGATCGACAGGCCGCCGGGCAGGCCGGACGCCGTGTAGGCCAGGGCCGGGTCGCTGGACGTGGTCGTGGCCGGGTCGGCGACGGAGAACCCCGTCCCCTCGGTGGCGTGCTGGTTGGCCAGCGAGGGGAGGGACACGGTGCCGCCTCCGACGGTCATGCCGTCGTAGGTAACGTTCGTCAGCGTGTCAGTGGTGCCGCTGGCCTGGTCGCCGTCGGCGATGATCTGGACCCCGGTGACGGTCGTCGAGGAGTCAACGCCGGCGCTGTTCAGGGCGGCCGCCCAGTCCGTGTACGGCGCGCCGTTGCCGACGCCCCACGACATGCCGTTGGAGTCAACGCCGTCCGTCTGCTGGCTCCGGTAGCCGACCAGGGACTTCCCGTTCGACAGCGTGATGTAGTAGCGGGGGGAGCCGGCCGTGTAGTTGTTCGTCGTGAACGTCGGCTCCGACGACGGCGACGGGACATCTGACGGGGCATTGGTCAGCGTCATGTACGCGCCGGTCGTCGAGGCGCCCGAGCCGAGCGTCAGGACCGGGTCGCCGGACGGGTTGAAGCCGGCCGACGAGCCGTCGCCCGCGACCTGCGTGCCGAACGACACCTGAAGCGGGGTCGTTGCCGCGTCGGCGGGAGTGCCGAACGCGCCCGCCCCGGACGCCGCGATCGCCGCGGCGGCCGCGACGACACCGCCCCGGGCCGCGAATTTCGCCAGCGTGGACGGGGCGCCGTGCCGGGCCTTGTAGTTGGTCATGCATGGACCGTTTCTCTTCGAAGAGACCACCCGGACAGCCCGGACGGGTAGAGCGGCGGGAGGCGGTGCGGGGGCCGCCGGGCCTGCGCGGGAGTGGCGCAGGAATCCTGATATGTGACGCCTTGAGACGGTGCGGGGATTACGCGGCACCGACGGCGCGACGGGGACCCGTCCAGTTCGCGATGATCTCCGCGATGTCGTCCTCGGTGAAGAACACGCCGCGGCCGGGATGACGCCGCACGGGTGGCGGCACGCGGCGAAGACCCTGATGGTCTCCCCCAGGAATTCCCCAGGACGGGACCGGAGGCGGCTTACGGCCACCCGGGACGCTCACGCGAAGTGCGTGCGGGGCCGCTCCTGCAGTTCGCCGTCCAGGTAGACGTCGGTCTTCTCGTCGTAGAAGCACACCAGCCCGGCGACCTTCTGGCTTTCCGGCAACGGCGAACGGTAGGTCCACGCGATGTTCTTGCCGTCTCCCGACATTAGCGACCAGTACGCGGCCGTCCCCTTGTACGGGCAGTGGCTCACCGTGTCCGACGGCGTCAGCAGTTCCGTGCGCACGTCGGGAAGCGGCAGGTAATACCGCGGCGGCAGCCCGGTCTCGAACAGGATCGACGGCCGCGAGGACTCGGCGAGGGTCACGCCGCCGGCCTCGATCCGGACGTGCCGGGACGAGGTGAGGATGTCGACCCGCTTGTGGGGGTCGCGCGGGTGCGTGTACACAGGTTCGTCTTCCTCGAGCCAGTGGCTCATCGCGCCCCACTCCAGCCGCACCAGGCCGCGCCGCTGTTCCGACTCCGGGAACCGCCGCGCGGCCGCGAGAGCGACGGCGCCGGCGACCTCGACGTTATACAGGTCCGCTTCCTCCGCGGGCGTCAGCGACGCCGTCACGTCGTCGGCCGGAATGTAATAGGCCGGGTACCACGGGATCTCCCAGACCAGCGACGCCCGCCGGGTGTCGGCGACGAGCCGGCCCGCCAGGTAGGCCCGGACGCGTTTCGGACTCGGCTCGACCCTCAGTTCGCTGTCGTCCATGTCCTCCACGCTACGCCCGCCCCCGGCCGTGGTGCTCCGGTGCAGGTAGGGGGCGAACTCCGGCGATGAGCCGAAAACCGTATAGCTCAACATGTATCTTGACACCGGGAACACGAGTCTTTGGAACATACCGTCGTCGGTTCCTGCCCCTTGAACTATGGATTCGACTTCAGCTACCAAGACACCAGCCAAGCCGCGCGCCGCTGTCGCGAAGGCCAAGGACACGGCGGCCCGTAAGGCGCGCCGCGCGGCGCGCAAGGCGGCGGGACCGCCCGGGCAGGGCATCGCCCGCGGCGCCGCCATCATCGCGGGCCTGACGATCCTGTCCCGGATCCTGGGCCTGGTCCGCACGCTGGTGTTCTCCCAGAGCCTCGGCGCGGGCTGCCTCGGCACCGCCTACACCACCGCCAACCAGGTACCCAGCCTCATCTACGAACTGGCCATCGGCGGCGCGCTGACCAGCGCCATGGTCCCGGTCCTGGCCCGGCACGCGGAAAAGGACGGTAAGGGCCTCGGCGGGAAGAAGGCCCGGCGCGACGTCGAGGAGATCACCTCGGCCCTGATGACCTGGACGGTCATCATCCTGGTCCCGCTGACGCTCGCCATCGCGGTCGCGGCGGGCCCGGTCGCGTCCCTCCTCAACCCGGTCAACCCGAACGCCAAT
Organism: Streptosporangiales bacterium; assembly: GCA_009784565.1. Taxonomy (GTDB): domain Bacteria; phylum Actinomycetota; class Actinomycetes; order Streptosporangiales; family Streptosporangiaceae; genus Trebonia. The sequence continues at coordinate 18,074 of WRBL01000050.1, forward strand.
TGCGACCACTCGGCGATGATCGCCGACACGTCACGGCTGCTGGTGATGTTCGCCCCGCAGGTGTTCCTGTACGGGGTGTCGGTCGTGCTGTTCGGCCTGCTGCAGGCCTACCGGAAGTTCACCGGCCCGGCGCTGGCCCCGGTGATCGCCAACGTCGTTCTCATCACCACCTACTTCACGTTCATCCCGGTCGACGGGGGCAAGGGCTTCCTGCACACCCCGGCCGCGGCGATGCTGCTGCTCGGCCTGGGCACCACGGCGAACATCGCCGCCCTGGTCGTGGTTCCCGGCGGCCCGGCCCTGCTGCTCCGGCTCCGGCTGCGGCCCCGGCTGAAGTTCCCCCCTGGCGTCGCCAGCCTGGCCGGCGGCCTGGTCGCGGTCGGCCTGATCGAGTTCCTGGGCCAGGACGCGCTCAACGTGGTCGTGCTGCGGGTCGCCAACGGGCACGGCGACACCGGCGCCCTAGTGCTGACGAACTACCAGATGCAGGTGTTCAACGCCATGTACGGGGTGCTCGCGGTCTCCATCGTGACCGCCGTCTACCCCGTGCTGTCCTCCCGCGACGGGAAGGCGTTCGACCGGGTCAGCGCCGGCTCGACCCGCGCCGTGCTGCTGGTGTCGTGGCTCGGCACTGCCCTCATGGCCGCGATCGCCGTTCCCGCGGCGCACGTCCTGGCCCAGTCCGACGGGCAGGCGGGGCAGCTGGTGTGGGCGTTCGCCCTGGCCGCGCCGGGCGTGGCGGGCATGGGCGTGGTCCAGAACCTGTCCCGCGTGATGTTCCTGATCGGCCGTCTGCGGCTGGCCGCGATCGTCCTCACCGGGATTTCCGTCCTCGCGCTGGCCCTCGACCTCGGCATCCCCGTCTTCGCGCCGCCGGACTGGGTGGCCCCCGGGGTGGCCGCGGCGTCCACGATCGCCTCTACCGTCATCGCGGTCCCGACCGTGCTGTCCATCCGGCGGATCCGCGGCAAGCGCGCCGTGGAAGGCGCCGGCCGCGCCGCCAGTGTCGGCGTCGCGGCGGCGGCGGCCGGGGCCGTGGCCGGAGTCGCGGTCAGCCTGGCCATCCCCGCCGCCGGACGGGTGGCCTACGGCGGCTCCGCCGTGGTGTCCGCGCTCGCCGCGACGATCGTGTTCGCCGTGGTCGCCTACGCCCTGGATAAGGACGACCTCCGCGCGATCGTGGCCCGGGCCCGCCGCTATCGCCGCGGCGGCTGATCCGTCTCCCGCCGCCCGCGGGCAGCGACGGGCTGGACTTGATTCGCCTGATTAGCATGGATCCGATGACTGAACGGAAGCCCGCGGGCATGCGGTTCGAGTCGTGGATCGACCGTCAGGTCCGCGAGGCGGAGGAACGCGGGATGTTCAAGGACCTGCCCGGCCGGGGCAAGCCGCTGAACATCAGGCCGGACGGCGGTGACTACGGGCAGGCCTGGGCCCGGGACTACGCGCTGCGCGAGGGCGTGCCCGCCGAGGAGATGCTGCCGACGCCGCTGCGCCTGCGTCGCGAAGCCGAACGGCTGGAGGCCGAGGTCGGTGCCATGGCGAGCGAGGCCGACGTCCTCGAGGCCGTCTCCGACCTCAACCGGCGCATCGTCGACTGGCGCAAGATGCCCGACGGCCCGCCGGTCCATGTCCGGCTGGTGAGCAAGGACGCCATGCTGGAGGCCTGGCGCGCCGCCCGCCGCCCCCGGGCAGCCGGGGCTTCGCCGTCGGTCGAGGATCCAGAGAAAGCACCCGCTCCGCGCCGCTCCTGGCTGCCTTGGCGGCGGAGTCGCTAGCCCGGCTGCTTCAGGAACTGGAACGTTTGGTCATCGTCGGCGTCTCCGACGTAGTCGAACAGGGCCAGCGAGCCGTCCTGCGAATCCATCTCCAGGTTCAGGTAGCCCTGCTGGTACGAGGGATGGCCGGGTATCAGGCTTACATTCTTCTTGGGGAAATCGAATTCCACGGCCGCGGAGTTGTCGAAACTACTGTCGGAGCCGCTGAGCGTCCAGGTCCCTTTCCCCTGTTGCGGGAAGTCGTAGGAGTCAACCCAGTCGTTGAAGCCGCTGTCATCGATGTGTGGCAGGTTCCGGGCGGTGAAGGTTCCATCGCGGAACACCCGGAGGGTGGCCCCGTTCGGGCCGACCCAGGTTCCGGTGACGTTGGCCCGGGTCGGGGTGATGAGGTTCCCGCTAGTCAGGGCACTGGACAGGGCCCAGGTTCCGGCACCGGTCCAGAAGAGCCCGGCCATGGCCATGGCGAGTACTCCCGCGAGGAGACGGCGGACCTGTGGTCTCGTGGTTCGGAGAAGGCCGAGCAGTGCGCCCGTGCCGAGGGCGGCGGCCAGCAGGGGGAACCCAGCGATGACCGTCGCCACTGGGCCGAAGACGGCTAGCACGAACAGGCATCCGCAGCCGCCGAGGCATCCGCCCCCGCCGCCGTTGTCGCGTGGCGCGGACATGGCCGTGAGGTAGAACGCGTCGCTGCCGAGGATCAGGAACGCTGTGCCGAGCGCGGCGGCCGTGACGAAGTCCCGGATTTCCCGCTGGCGGGCTAGCAGGTACCCGAAGGCCACGCTCAGGATGCCGACCAGCGTGGCGGCGGCCTGAAGCAGGAACACTGGCGGCCGGAACGGCATCCCGGCGACCGCCGCGTCCGCCGCGACGATGGCGAGCAGCCATGCGGCGCCGACGATGAGCGTGCGGCGGGGCAGCCGCCGGATAAGCCTCCGGACGGGTCTTCGTCGCGGTTTCTTACCCGGCGGCGGTCTCCAGCTGTCGCTGGCCACGCCCGCGGTCGTTTAGGAGGCGCCGTTGGCGGCGGCCACCTTGCCGACGTAGGCGAGGGCGGCCTCGGGGTCGCCCAGGAACGGGCCGATGTCCTCCGGGTGCGGGAACAGGTTGCAGAACCGGTCGGCGATCTCCTGGTACTGGGAGGCGGCGCCGAGGACCTGCTGGGCGTGGTCCGGCAGCGGGTTCAGCAGGGCGTCGGTCAGCGCCGTGGAGTGCTGGGCCCGGTCCCCCCAGAACCTCTCGAAGGTCTCGGTCATCCACTCCTGGTCGAACGGCTTGTCGCCGCGGTCCAGGATGGCCTTCGTGTAGATGCCCGCGCAGTGCGCCGCGTTGTTGGCGCCCTGGCCGGCGATCGGGTCGTTGGTCACGACCACGTCGCCCATGCCGAACACGTAGTTGCCCGGCGACATCTCCGCGTACGGCTTGCGGATCGTGCCGGTGAACGCGCCCGACAGCGACGCGCGGGCGTCGGTCGGCTCGGCCTTGCCGTACAGTTCGCCCTCCCACGGGAGGTACTCGTTCAGCAGGGCCTTGACCCGGCGCAGGTGCTCCTCGGGCTGCGGCCGGTCCCGGAAGACGTCGAACGGGCCGCCGGGGATCCCCTCGAGGAACGCGATGCGGCACGGCCCGGCCATGGTCAGGCCGGGGATGGTGAACAGCTCGCCGACGCCGGGGGCCACGTTGATCCGCATCGACCCGTTGCGGAACTCGGGCGCTTCCTCCATGCCCTGCAGGTAGATGGCCGACAGCACGCGGCCCGGCTGCTCGTACTTGGACCGGACCGGGTCCCGGTCGAACAGCTCGACGATCTCGCCCTTGCCCGCCGCGATGAGCGTCAGGTCGTACATGGGGGCCAGGCCGGCCAGGTCGGAGGTCATCACCGGGTGGTAGATGACCCGGCCGCCGCGGTTCTCGAACAGCTCCAGCCAGGCCGACATCTTCAGCCGCTGGTCCACCGACATCGCGTACGGGTCCCACGGGCCCCAGAAGTGGAACGCGCGGGTGCCGGCCGCCGGGGCCAGCGAGATGCCGACGCCGGGAATGTGGGGGGCCTCGTGCTCCCACAGGTTGACCTGGAACTCCCGCTCGTATTCCAGGGCGGGGTGGAACATCACCTGGGTCGAGGTCGGCCAGCCGTCGCGGATCTCATCGGCGGTCCGCGCCGACATGACCGTCACGTCGTAACCCTCCGACTGCAGGCTCAACGCGACCTGCATCCCGGCCTGGCCGGCTCCGACGATCAGGATCTTGCGCACGGGTAGAACTCCTTAGGGGGCAGTAACCGGGGACGTCTTGTCCATCGTGTTGGTGAGGGTGGCCAGCAGCGTCGTGATGACCGACCGCCGGTCCCGCGCGTCAGTGGTGACGAGGGGAACGGAATCGGCCAGCCCGAGCGCGTCGCGGACCTGCTCCACGGGGTGGGTCTGCACCCCGTCGAACAGGTTGACCGCCACGATGAACGGGACGTCGGAATCGTTCTCGAAATAGTTGACCGCCGGGAACGACACGTCCAGGCGGCGGGTGTCGACCAGGACCAGGGCGCCGGAGGCGCCCCGGCACAGGTCGTCCCACATCGGCCAGAACCGCGGCTGCCCGGGCGTGCCGAACAGGTACAGGATCAGGTCCCGGGCCAGGGTGACCCGGCCGAAGTCCATCGCCACGGTGGTGGTGGTCTTGGCGTTGGCGTCGGCCAGCGGGTCGACGGTCTTGCTGGCCTGGGTCATCCAGGCCTCGGTGTTGACGGGCGGGATCTCCGACACCGATCCCACCAGCGTTGTCTTTCCCGTGCCGAAGCCCCCCGCGACGACTAGCTTGGCCGACGTGACGTTCGGCGTCAGGCGGTCAGGCGAGCTCGCGGAGGCCATCGATCACTCTCTTCAGCAGGCGGTGGTCATAGGGGGATTCGTAGGTCTCGTCGTTGACCCGCACGTAGCCGGAGGCGGCGAGGTCCTCCAGCAGCACCCGGGTGACGCCGAGCGAGACGCCGCAGTGCGCCGACAGCTCGGCGATGGACTGGGCCCCGGAATGGGCTCGCTCGTACAGCCGCCGGGCCTCCGGGGACAGCCGCGCGGCCGCCCCCGGATCGAAGCGGGACGCGGACACCAGGGTGTGGACGTACAGCTGGTGCCGGGTGCGGGTCCGCCCTCCGGTGAGGACGTACGGCCGCACCCAGGGGTTCGCCGTCATGTCAGCCTCCCGACGTCATCTGACCAGCGGCGATGCGCCGCAGGTCGTCACGGAGCTGAGGCGTCAGCACGTGCCCGACCGCGTCCACGAGCTGGGCCATCTGGTGGGCGACGATGCCCAGGTTCGCGCCCTCGGCGACGAGGACGGCGAACCCGGCCAGGCTGCCGATGCCCATGAACAGGAAGTGGCCGGCCGGGAACTTCAGCATCACCTGATCGCAGCCGGCCTCGCCGACCTTGGTGGCGATGTTGTTGCCGAGGCTGATGATGCCGCTCGTCATGGCGGCCAGCGGATCCGCGAGGTCCGCGCCCATCCCGGGCGCGGTGATCAGCGGAAGCCCGTCGGAGGACACAATCAGCGCGTGAGTGACTCCCGGCGTCGACGTGGCGAAGTTTTCCAGTAGCCAGCCGAAATCCTTCGGGTCACTCGGGATGACCGGGCTTGGCATCAAGAGGGGGTTCCTTTCCCTGACGGGTCCTGGGGAGCGGGAGCGCTCTGGGAGCCTTGCGAGAACGCGGCCAGGTCATCGGCGAAGGCTCTGCGGGATGCCGCCTGTTCCTCCGGCGAGCGCTCGGGGGCGGGCCCGGTGCCCTCGGCACCCGGGCCGTCGCCGTTCTTGGCCTTGCCGCCGCGGAGGCTGCCAGGCTCCCGGCGCGGCAGGCCGGTGGATGTCTCGGGGGGTCCGCCGGCCGGGGGCCCGCCGTCGTAGTCGTCGCGAGGCCGGGAGGACCGGCCCGCGCTGGCGGCGCGAGACACTCCGGCCATGGCGTCGGCGGCCTTCGACGAGTAGCCGGGCCCGGGGGCGGACACGGGCTGCGGCTCCGGCTCCGGCGGAGGCGTCCCGCGCCGCAGCGACGGGAGGACCGACACGCTGCCCTCGCGGGCCGGGGGCGGCGGCGGGGGCGGCAGCGGAGCGTCGAGAGCGTCCTCGGGGAGCTCGCTCAGGAGCTCCGGCGGCACGGTCACGAGGGCGAGCAGGCCCTTGTTCGGGGCGGGCCGGGCGGCCAGCCGCACCCCGATCGAGTACCGGCGGGCGATGCGGTGCACCACCGGGAAGCCGGTGTGCCGTCCGGTGTGCTCGTCCAGCGGGCGGATGTCCCCGGCCAGCATCTCGTTGATCTCGTAGGCCTGGTCGACGTCCATGCCGATGCCGCTGTCCTCGATCCGGAACAGGACGCTGCCCCCGTCGGTGAGGCGCGCGCTGATCGTGGTCACGCCGGGGGAGTACCGGGTCGCGTTGTCCAGCAGCGCGGCCAGCAGCGACGCGATGTCGTCGGCGGCGTAGCCGAGGATCGCGAAGTCGGTCATCTTCCCGATGGTGACCTGCGTGTACCGGTCGATGGCCGACAGCGCCATCCGGATCACGTCCAGGAGGGAGGTGTCGACGCCGGACAGGTCGGACTCGGCCCGGCCGCCCAGGGTGCGCAGGTCGCGGCTGGCCCGCCGCATCCGGGTGACCGCGTGGTCGACCTTGTACAGCTTCTGCAGGCGGTCAGGGTCGGCCTCGTCGGCCTCCAGGTCGTCCAGCGACAGGCGCAGCTGCTCGGCCAGGGTCAGCAGGTGCAGGCCGAACCGCTCCATGACCTCGGGCCACGCGCCGCCCGCGGCGGGCGGCGTCCCGCCCGCCGCGCCGTCTGGCGCAGGCGCGGCGGCGGGCTGGAGGCCGGCCGGGAAACCGGGCGGGAGCTGGCCGGGGATCTCGGCGGTCCCCGGGCGGCCGAACCCGGTCTGGCGGAACTCCGTCTGCGGGAACCGTCCCGGGACGGGCTCCCGCGGAACGGACCCCGGATAGCCGGCCCCGGGCTGGCCGGAGCCCGGGTACGGAGTTCCCGGCGGAGCCGGCTGGGCGGGATAGCCGGCGGGCGCGCCGGGCGGAGCGTATCCGTCCGCCGGGTAGCCGCCGGGAGCGTATCCTCCGGGCGCGGGTCCGAGCTCGGGCCGGGCCGGGTCCAGCCGGACGGTGCCGGCGACGGGCTGCTGGGCCCGGTGACGGTGCCTGCGCAGGCTCCATCGTGTCATGTAGGCAGCACTTTCCGGACGAGAACAAAAGGGGTTTCGCTTAAGAGTGGCACAGGGGCCGCCGGGGTGTACGTACTTTAACGTATGTAGAGCACCCTGAGAGTAAAAAAGTGTTTCGATTTTCCTTCGATGACCTTTGATGCAAGGGTGAATGTGGAGTGAGTAACATCCGGTTTTCGGTCCGCCTGCGCCGCGTGTCCGGTATGAGGGTATACGCGACGCCGGCCAGCGCGGTGATGACTCCGACCCCGAGCACCCCGCCGACCGTCCAGCGGGGCGGCAGCGGCAGCCGCCACACCGAGTAGGACTGGTCCGGTTCGGCGTAGAACCACACGCTCCACACCCCGATTCCCGTCATCATAATCCCCGACGCCAGCGGGATCAGGCCCCCGGGCCCGCGGCGGTCCCGGAACCCGGCGAACCCGGCCGCGGCCAGGTACAGGGCGATGAAGAACCCGGCCGCGGCCACCGCGTCCGCCAGCACGTCGCCCCCGGCCAGGCACGTCCCGGCCGCGAACAGCACCGCCCCGGCCGCCGCCATCGCGACGATCGCCGCCGACGGGGTCCGGAACCGGGGGTGCACCCGCCCGAACACCGGAGGCAGGGCCCCGGCGGCCGCCATGGACAGCGCGGTGCGCGCGGACGAGGCGAGCCGGCCCTGGAGGCCGCCCGCGGCCGACGCCAGGACCGCGGCCGCCAGCAGCCGGGACGCCGCCGCTCCCAGGACACCGGGACCGCCCGCCAGCTGGGCCGCCAGCACCACGACGACGGAGACGGCGCCCAGTACCAGCGCCGAGGTCATTCCCCGCGCGGGCCCGGCGGTCTCCTCGCCCAGCGAGAAGGCCGTGTCCCAGCCCCAGCACGCGAACACCATCAGCGTCATCCCGCTCATGAACGCGCCCGGCGACGCGAAACCCGCCGGGTCCAGCCACGACCAGGAGAAGGGCGCCGCGGCGCCCCCCGACAGCGCCCTCACCAGGACCGCCGCCGCCAGGACCAGCAGCACCGCCACCGAGAACCCGCCCGCGGCCGCCTGCAGGCGCGCCGCGGCCCGGGCGCCGCGGCGGCCCAGCCAGGCCAGTCCCGCGAGCACGGCCAGCCCGCCCGCCGCGGCCACGGGACTGATCGCGTTCTGGCCGATCCACGGCAGTCCGGCGACCGTGAAGAGGTACTCTCCGGCGATCCGGACCAGGACCGCCATGACCAGCAGGTCCGCGGCGATCCGGGACCACCCGCACAGCCGCCCGGCCCGCGGGCCGAACGCCCGCGCCGCCCAGGCGAAGCTCGTCCCGCAGTCCGGGTCCTTCCGGGACAGCTCCCGCTGCGTCCAGGCTGAGGCCAGCACGGGGACGAGGGCCAGCAGCGCCGCCAGCAGCGTCCGGGGGCCGTCCGCCGCGGCCTCCCAGCCCAGGACGGCGGTCAGGCCGTAGGCGGGCGCCGCCGCGCCGACGCCGGCGCCGGCCGACGTCAGGGCGCCGAGAGCGCCGGCGCGCAGTGCGTGCGGGGAGGAAAGAGCGGATACGGGCGATTCAGGCACTGGACCATGATGCCGCTGAGGAGGAAGGTGATGAGAGAGAGTCACCGAAGACCCGTTCGGAATCACATGGTGGAGGAGATC
>WRBL01000051.1 GCA_009784565.1 Streptosporangiales bacterium
CCCGGACGGCGGCCCCCGGCCGGGCAACGGCTACAACGGCGGGCCGGGCGGCCCCTCCGCCCACGGCGGCCCGCCGGACCTGGACAGCATCCCGCTCTCCTCCCCGTTCGGGAACCCGGCCCCGGCCCCGGCACCGGCCCCGAACGGCGCCGGCCGCGGCTTCGGCGGGCCGGGCGGCCCCGGCGGGCCGAACCCGCCTGGCGGCTCGGTACTCACCGGTGTCCCCCTGGGCAGGCCCGCGTCCCAGCCGCCCATGGGCGGCGCCCCCGGACCGCAGGGGTACAGCAGCAGTTCCTTCTACGGAACCGGGAACGGGAACGGAAACGGGATCGGCAACGGGAACGGGCTGGGCGGCGGATTCGGTAACGGCGTCCCGGGCGGCCAGAACGGCCCCGGAACCGGTCCGTTTCCCGGACTCGGCGAACCGGTCGGGATGCCGAACACCGGGCCCATTTCCTACGGCGGGAATTACCCCGGTGCCGGCAACGGATACGGGAACAACGGCGGCCCGAACAGCGGTTACGAATCTGTGGATCCCGGCAGCGGCGACACGGACGATTTCAAGGGCCTGCCGCGCCGCGTGCGACAGGCCAACCTGGCGCCGCAGCTCCGCAAGTCCGAAGAAGGGACCGGGGTTCCCCAGAACCAGCCATCCGCGCCGAATCCGGCGGACGTGAAGAATACGTTCTCCGCCATGCAGCGCGGGTGGCGGCAGGGCCGATCTCAGAAACTTCGGGACAACGGAGGGCACTAACTATGGGTTCCAACTATTACGAGGGCGGCGGGCAGCCCGCCGGCAACCAGCTTGACTGGCTCCTGGACGACCTGGTGAAGCGAGTTCCGGACGTACAGCGCGCCGTCTACCTGTCCCAGGACGGGCTGGCCCTCGGCGCCTCGCAGGAACTGCTCCGGGAGGACGCGGAGCATCTGGCCGCGCTGTCGGCCGGGTTCCAGTCGCTGGCCCGCGGCGCCGGCCGCCATTTCGGCGGCGGCGAGGTGCGCCAGACCATCATCGAGATGGCCTCCGGCTTCCTGTTCGTCATGGCGGCGGGTCAGGGAACGTGCCTCGCGGTTCTGACCGGCGCGGAGCCCGACGTGGGGCAGGTCGCCTACGAGATGGCGGTCCTGGTCCAGCGCACCGCCGAGCACTTGCAGGTGGACATGCGGGCCCCGTCCGCGTAACGAGCCAGCCCGGAAGTGCCAGCTAGGGATAAGTGATCGTAAATGCCATCACGCGACGAGCGGTGGATTGATGCTCAGGCCGGGCCGGTGGTCCGGCCCTACGCTCTGACCCAGGGCCGGACGCGGCACTCCGGTGCCGCGTTCGACCTGGTGGCATCGGTGGTAGCGATTTCGGCAGGGATGGGCGTGCCCAACACTCTGTCCCCGGAACACATTGCTGTGTTGCAACTCGTCCAGTCACCAACAGCTGTTGTAGATATTGCGTCGGATGTTGATCTCCCGCTCGGTGTGGTTCGCATACTCTTGGCGGATCTGAGAGAAATGGGCCTTGTCAACATCAGCGCACCGGTTTCGACGAGGCCACGGCAGGTTGATAAGAGCACGCTTAGAGAGGTTCTTCATGGCCTTCGGAGCCTTTAATCCCTCGCGCATCATGGGCGCTGACGCCAACTCGCACCGGGCGATCAAGATCCTGCTCGCAGGCGGGTTCGGAGTTGGCAAGACCACGCTGGTCGGAGCGGTTAGCGAGATCAAGCCGCTGCGCACCGAGGAATTGCTGACCGAGCGGAGTGCCGGCGTTGACAGCATCGCGGGCGTGGAACGGAAGACCACGACCACGGTCGCGATGGACTTCGGCCGGATCAGCCTCCGCGAGGATCTGGTCCTTTACCTGTTCGGCACTCCGGGCCAGCAGCGGTTCTGGTTCATGTGGGACGAACTGGCAATCGGCGCCCTGGGCGCGGTCGTGCTCGCGGACACCCGCCGGCTCGCCGACTGTTTCCCTGCGATCGACTACTTCGAGCGCCGGGAAATCCCGTTCATCGTGGCGCTGAACCATTTTGAGGGCTCGCGAGTGTACGACCCGGAGGATGTCCGGATCGCTCTCGACCTCGATCCCGGCCTGCCTATCATCAACTGCGACGCCCGGACCCGGGAATCGGCCAAGGACGTCCTCATTACCCTCGTTGAGCACGTGCTGTCGATCGCGGACGCTCCGGTCGCGTAAAGAAATGCGAGACAGGCGGGCCCTTCCGGGGCCCGCCTCCTTTTTCCGGCACCGCCGACGGGAGGCCTCCAGATGCGCGCCCCGGTTAGCGAACCTGGAGAACCGCCCAGACGGCCTTGCCCCGGCCCTCTATCGGAGACCAGCCCCAGAGATGGCTCAGTGCCCCTACGATCTGCAGCCCGCGGCCGCTCTCCCCGGTCCAGCCGGGGGTGCGGGGCTGAGGGGCCTCGCTGCTCGGATCCGTGACCGCGATCATTACTTCCCCGGCCCGGCGCAGCAGGCACAGCTTCAGCGCGGCCGGCGTCGCCGGGGACGCGGCCGCCAGACCGTGACGGACCGCGTTGACGACAAGCTCGGCGATGATCATCTCGGCGTCATCGACCAGGTAGGACAGGCCCCAGTTCAGAAGAAGATCCCTGACGTACTGCCGGGCCGTCCTGGCTTCCTCCGGGACCGGGTTCAGCTGGCGGCTGCTGACGGCAGACGTGTCCCACCACGCGGAGGGTACAGGCAGCAGCTGAGGGCAGCTCGCCTGCGACGCCATCGGGGGAATGACGCCTTCGTCCTGCTCCGCACCGTCCGGCTGGACAACAACCCTCAGGTGGGCCAACGCATCCGCTTTCTGCATGGTCATGGGGGCTGGAAAGCCTGTCTGTCGCAGTTAGTGGGGTATGCCTTACTTGTATGGTGCCTGATATATTGTGCAAATGCAAGAGCCGGATGCACGTTCATTCGAGGCGTGCAGGGGCCTTGCGGGCAGTACGGGCGGGCGGTGGCGAGCCTCTCGCGAGGCTACAGACCCCAGGCCGCGAGCCCAGCGGGAGCCGCGCGAAGGCGGCGGGCGCGTACCGTACGGCCCAGCGTAGGTGGTTTCGCCCGGGGGGTGCTCTACCAACTTGTTCAACGCGTCCGCTGGAAGGAACATGGAAGACATCTACAACGGCATGCCGGCATCGCAGCTTCTCGGCGCCGCCTGGCGCAAGAGCGCGCGGTCCAACCCGAACGGGGCCTGCGTGGAGATGGCGGTTCTCGGCCGGGAAACGGTCGCGGTCCGCAACTCGCGCTTTCCCTCCGGCCCGGCCATCCTCTGCAGTCGCGCCGACATGCTGGCCTTCATCGGAGGCATCAAAGAAGGCGAGTTCGACCACGTTCTCTCATGAGCGTCAATAATCGCAGATGGCGCAGCTGATGAGGCGCATCACGCGGCTCAGTGGAGCACAGGGGTTCCCGGACGTCTTTCGAATTGTCACCCGTCGCCCTTCCGGAGCACCATCAACGCGTGCAAAGATATGCCATGCCCCGGGTCATGTCCGGGGACCCCATACCCACAAGGAGTGGTGATGCACTCGTCCGAGGAGTCCTCCTGGGAGGGCGCTCCGGCGTTGTTCGGTCCTCGCTCGGCCGGTCCTACCGTCCAGCGTCTCGTGCTCGGCGGGCACCTGCGCCGCCTGCGCGAGGAAGCGTTCATTACGACCGAGCAGGCCGCGACGGCCATCCGGGGTTCGCACTCCAAGATCAGCCGCATGGAACACGGCCGGGTCGGGTTCAAAGAGCGTGACGTTCAAGACCTGCTGACGCTGTACGGGATCACCGCCGGCGATGAGCGGGAGGCGCTGCTGCGCCTGGCCCGCGAGGCGAACACCCCGGGCTGGTGGCAGGGCTATTCCGACATCCTGCCGCACTGGGTTGAGCCGTACTTCGGGCTGGAGGCGGCCGCCTCCTTCATCCGGAGCTGGGAGCTTCAGTTCGTTCCCGGGCTGCTGCAGACGCCGGACTACGCCCGCGCGATCATCCGCCTGGGGAACGCGACCTCCGAGGAGGACGTGGTCCGGCGCGCTGAGGCCCGTCTCGCCCGCCAGGACATCCTGAACCGGGAAGACCCGCCGCGGCTGTGGGCCGTCATCGACGAGGGCGCCCTGCGCCGCTCTATCGGCGGCCGGGCCGTCATGCAGGATCAGGTGCGGCACCTGATCAAGATGGCCGAGCACCCCGCGGTCACGCTGCAGATCCTGCCCTTCCAGGTCGGATCGCACCCGGCCATGGGCGGCCCGTTCACGATCTTGCGCTTTAACGAGCCCGACCTGCGGGACGTTGTCTACATTGAGCAGCTGACCAGCGCTATTTACCTGGACAAGCCCGCTGACGTTGACAGTTATCTCGAGGTCATGGAGCAGCTTTGCCTGCAGGCCGAGCCGGCCGTTGAGACCCAGCGCCTGCTGACCGACATTTTGAACAGCCTGTAATAACTGAGCGAGGAATCGGCGGCGCGGAATCTTTTCCGCCCCGCCGTTTCGCGTTCCGGGGCCGCGGAACGCCCCCGGGGAAACTCAGTCCAGGTCCGGCACCAGGGTGGGCGTGGCGCGGGTGAGGGTTTCCTTGCGGAAGAACGCCGGCCGGTAGAACCGCATGTAGATTCCCGCGATCAGCCCCGCCAGCGCCGACAGGAAGAAGATCACGAACGCGCCGCCGATGTGCCAGTGCGGCCAGAACGGCATCGTCCAGGACGTGTAGCTGTTCTGGGTGCCGACGTCCCAGTCCTCCCACAGGCTCCAGCCGCCGGCGAAGTACATGATCAGGCCTCCGAGCAGCGGCAGGATGCCCTGCATCCACAGGTCGCGCGCGTTCTTGGTCAGCGTCTTGCGGTAGTACCAGACGCACGCGAAGGCCGTGAGCCCGTAGTAGAAGGCGATGTAGAGGCCGATCCCGGTCACCGCGTCGGCGATCACGTAGCCGCCGGACATGTAGTTCATCGGGATGTAGAGGATGATCGAGATGGCGCCCATGGCGATCGTGGAGGTGGTCGGCGTAAGGAACTTCGGATGCATCTTGGCGAACGATTCCGGGAGCGCCTTGTAGGTCGCCATCGACAGCGTGGTCCGCGCCGTGGGCAGGATGGTCGTCTGGGTGGACGCGGCGGCCGAGGTGAGCACCATCAGCACCAGGAGCCGGGCGAGGAACAGCCCGATGCCATGGGCGCCGAAGACCGCGTTTCCCAGCACCGAGAGCACGTCGCTGGCGTTGTCCGGGTTCCCCAGGCCGATGCCCTTGCTTCCGACGCCCGCGAACGACTGGGCCGCGAAGATGACCAGGACGTAGGTGACCAGGAGGATGACCGTCGAGATGACGCCGGCCCGGCCGGGCGTCTTGCCGGAGTCCTTGGTCTCCTCGTTAACGGCGACCGCGGTGTCCCAGCCCCAGTAGATGAACAGCATCAGGACCAGCCCGCCGACGAAGGCCTGGAAGCTGGAGAGATGGAACGGGTTGAACCAGGACAGTGACGGCTGTACCGAAGTCGCGGGGTGGGTGCCGGTGGTGACCCGGACCAGCGCCGTGATCGAGAAGACCAGCAGCATCACCACCTCGACGCCCAGCAGGACCCGCTGGAACATCGCGGACACCTCGATGCCGCGGTAGCAGATGTAGGTCATCACGGCGATCCACAGGACGCCGACCAGCAGCACCCAACCGCTGGTGGGGTTGCCGCCGATGCTGTTCGCGCCGACGAGCAGGAACACGTACTGCCCGGCGACCTGGGCGAGGCTGGCCATGACCAGCACGTCGGACGCGACGATCGCCCAGCCCCCGGCCCACCCGGTCTTCGGCCCGATGGCCCGCGTGGCCCAGGTGAAGGTGGTACCGCAGTCCGGGTCGGCCTTGTTCAGTTCGCTGTACCCGATGGAGGTCAGCAGCATCGGCACGAACGCCAGCACCGCGACCACCGGGGATCCCAGCCCCACGACGGCGACGATGAAGCCCAGCGTCGCGGCGATGCTGTACGCGGGAGCGGTTGAGGCGACGCCCATGACGATCGTGGACAACAGGCCGAGCGCGCCGGTTTTCAGCCCCTTCTCAACTGGCTGCTCGGCCGAGGGCGGGCCCAGTGCTTCTTCCGAAGCGGCCATGAGCGTTCTCCTCATTTCGGACTTAGCGTTACCGACCAGTCGGCCGCCGAAAACTACCGTCCGGTCGCCGAAATCCTCCAGTCGCAATGTGACTACTGACCCCGTCATCCGGCCGTCCTAGCGTGGCAAGAATCGGACACGGCAAGGAGGCCGCGTATGCGCATCTCGGTGACCGTCGACGGAGTCCGCTATGACGACGACGTCGAACCGCGATTGCTCCTCGTCCACTATCTCAGAGAGCACGCGGGGCGGACCGGAACCCCCATTGGCTGCGACACTTCTAACTGCGGCGCCTGCACCATCGCGCTGAACGGGCGCTCGGTCAAGAGCTGCTCCGTGCTGGCCGTGCAGGCGGACGGGGCGGACATCACCACGATCCAGGGCCTGGCCAACGGCGAACTGCACCCCATGCAGCGGGCCTTCCACGAAGAGCACGCCCTCCAGTGCGGCTACTGCACCCCGGGCATGATCATGGCCGCCACGGATCTGCTGAAAGACAACCCGGACCCGACCGAGGAACAGGTCCGGGAGGGGCTGGAAGGCAACCTGTGCCGCTGCACCGGTTACCAGAACATCGTGAAGGCCGTTCTCAAGGCAGCCCAGGGGGTGAAGGCATGACCGCGATCGGTGAGACGCCGGCCGAGGTCGGCAAGGCCCGCGTCCGCAAAGAGGACGCCCGTCTGATCACGGGGCAGACCAACTGGACCGACAACATCACGCTGCCCGGCCTGGCGCACGTCGCGTTCCTGCGCAGCCCGCACGCGCACGCCCGGATCACTCGTGTGGACGTCAGCGAGGCCAGGAACGCCCCTGGCGTCTTCGCGGCCTTCACCGGCCAGGACGTCAAGGACGAGCAGGGGTCCCTCCCCTGCGCCTGGCCGGTCTCCGAGGACATGATCCTCCCGGACCATCCGGCGATGGCGGTCGATACCGTCCGCTACGGCGGCGAGATCGTCGCCGCGGTCGTCGCCCGGGACCGCTACGCGGCCGCCGACGCGATCGAGCTCATCGACGTGGACTACGAGGAGCTCGAGCCGGTCCTCGACATGCGGGAAGCCATCAAGCCGGGCGCCGTCAAGGTCCACGCCGAGGGCAACAAGTCCTACACCTGGGAGCTGGCCAACGGTGACCTGGGCGCGGCGTTCAACGACGCTCCGATCGTGCTCGACCGGGTCTACCGCCAGCAGCGCCTGATCCCGGCGGCGATGGAGCCCCGCTCGGTGGTCTGCGCGCCGGTCGGCGACGAGTACACGATGTGGTCGGCTACCCAGGTCCCGCACATCCTGCGCCTGATGCTGGCCATGGTGACCGGGATCCCCGAGCAGAGCCTGCGGGTGATCGCGCCGGACGTGGGCGGCGGCTTCGGCTCGAAGCTTCAGGTCACGGCGGAAGAGGTGCTGGCGCTTCTCCTCGCGAAGAGGCTCGGCCGGCCGGTGAAGTGGACCGAGTCCCGGTCGGAGGGCAACGTCGCCGTCCACCACGGCCGCGACCAGATCCAGCACATCCGGCTCGCCGCCGACGCCGACGGCCGGATCCGCGGCCTGGACGTGGACCTGCTGGCCGACATGGGCGCTTACCTGATGCTGGTGACGCCGGGCGTGCCGATCCTCGGCGCGTTCATGTTCAACGCGATCTACAAGATGGACGCGTACCGGTTCAACTGCACGGGCGTGTTCACCACCAAGACCCCCACCGACGCCTACCGCGGCGCCGGCCGTCCCGAGGCGACCTACGCCATCGAGCACATCATGGACGACCTGGCCGCGCACCTGGGCGTCGACCCGCTGGAGATCCGCGAGCGGAACTGGATCAAACACGAGGAGTTCCCCTACGACACGATCGCGGGCCTGACCTACGACTCCGGCAACTACGAGGCGGCGACCGCGCGTGCCCGGGAACTGTTCAACTACGAAGGCCTCAGGAAAGAGCAGTCCGAACGGATCTCCGCTTCCTCCCCCGTCCGCCTGGGCGTCGGCGTCTCCACCTACACGGAGATGTGCGGCCTGGCCCCGTCCCGGGTGCTCGGATCGCTGTCCTACGGCGCCGGCGGGTGGGAGCACGCGTCCGTCCGGATGCTCGCTACCGGGAAGGTCGAGGTCGTCACCGGCTCCAGCGCCCACGGCCAGGGCCACGAGACGGCGTGGTCGCAGATCGTCGCCGACCAGCTCGGGGTGGCCTTCGAGGACGTCCGGGTACTGCACGGCGACACCCAGGTCTCGCCCAAGGGCCTGGACACCTACGGCTCGCGCTCGCTGACCGTCGGCGGCACGGCCCTCGTGCTGGCCTGCGGCAAGGTCCGGGAGAAGGCGAAGGCCATCGCGGCCCACATGCTAGAGGTATCCCCCGAGGACCTGGAATGGACGGGCGGCCGCTGGGCCGTCCGGGGCGACCCGGACCAGGGCAAGAACCTGGCCGAGATCACCCTGGCGACATTCGCGGCCCACGACCTGCCCGACGGCGTCGAGCCCTCGCTGGACTCCGACGCGACCTATGATCCGGACAACTTCTCGTTCCCGCACGGGACGCACCTGTGCGCCGTGGACGTGGACACCGAGACCGGCCGGGTGAAGATCCGTTCCTACGTGGCGGTGGACGACATCGGGCACGTCATCAACCCGCTGATCGTGGACGGTCAGGTCCACGGCGGCCTCGCCCAGGGCATCGCCCAGGCCCTGTACGAGGAGGCGGCCTACGACGACTCCGGGAACCTGGTCACGGCGTCGCTGGCCGACTACCTGATCCCGTCGGCGGCCGACCTGCCGTCGTTCGTCACCGACCGGACCGAGACCCCGTCGACCGGGAACCCGCTCGGCGTGAAGGGCGTCGGCGAGGCCGGGACGATCGCGTCCACGCCCGCCGTGGTCAACGCGATCATCGACGCCCTGCGACCGTTCGGCGTCACGGACGTGGAAATGCCATGCACCCCCGAGCGGGTCTGGCGCGCTATTAACGAGGCGAAGGGAGGTGCCCGGTGATTCCGGCGCAGTTTGACTACGTGAAGCCGTCCTCGCTGGAGGAGGCGGTCCGGGCTCTGGCGTCCGACGAGGACGCCAAGGTCATCGCGGGCGGCCAGTCGCTGCTGCCGCTGCTGCGGCTGCGGTTCGCCTATCCGTCGGTGCTCGTGGACCTCGCCGGCCTGGACGCTCTCCGGTCCGTGACCGATAACGGGTCCTCGATCGAGATCGGCGCGCTCGTGACGCACTACGAGCTCACCCGGGACCCGCTGATCGCCGCGCACGCCGGGCTCCTCACGGAGGCGGCGGGGACGATCGCCGACCCGGCCGTCCGGCACCGGGGCACGATCGGCGGCGCCCTGTCGCACGGCGACGCGGCGGGGGACCTGCCCGCCGTGGTCACGGCGCTGGACGCCGACCTCGTGATCACCGGTCCGTCCGGCTCCCGTGTGCTCAAGCCGGGGGACTTCTTCAGCGACTACCTCACCACGGCACTGGCCCCGGACGAGATCCTCACCGCGATCCGGGTGCCCAAGCTGTCGGGCTGGGGCTACGCCTACGAGAAGTTCAACGTCACCGCGCAGGCCTGGGCTATCGTCGGGGTCGCCGCGGCGGTCCGGCGGGAGAACGGGCAGGTGGCGGAGGCCCGGGTCGGGCTCACCAACATGGGCTCGGTACCGGTGCGGGCGTCCGCGGCCGAGGCCGCGGCCGCCGGGGCCGACGCGTCGCCGGCGGCACTGGCCGCCGCCGGAGCCCGGGCCGACGAGGGCACGAACCCGCCCGAGGACCTCCGTGCGGCGGCCGACTACCGCCGCCACCTGGCCCGCGTCCTCACCGGCCGCGCCCTGACCGCGGCGGCGGGCCTCTCGTAATCCTCACCGCCGCTCCCCACCGCCTCACGGCGACAGCAACGGGACCTTCGCGGACGCTATAGCGACTGCATCGGTCCCGTTGCTGTCGTGAATGCGGGGCGGTAATGGCACCGGGGCGGGGCGTAGACTCGTGATCAACTAATAGGGAAACCCGCGCAGAAGGTAGTGACTAATGGCCATTGAGCTTGACAACTCGTTCACTGTTCCCGTGCCGCCGGAGCAGGCGTGGGACGTTCTCCTGGACGTGGAACGAATTGCCCCTTGCATGCCCGGCGCCAGCGTCCTGTCGGTTGACGGAGACGAGATCGAGGGGCAGGTCAAGGTAAAGCTGGGGCCGCTGTCCCTGAGCTACAAGGGGACCGCGAAGTTCGTCGAGAAGGACCAGGCCACCCACACCATCTCGCTTGACGCGAAGGGCAAGGAGACCCGGGGCGCCGGCACCGCGTCGGCCATCGTGAACGCCTCCCTGAAGCCGGCCGACACGGCGGGCCAGACGGTTGTCTCCATCCACACCTCGCTGAACGTGACCGGCCGCCCGGCCCAGTTCGGCCGCAGCCTGCTGCCCGAGGTGAGCGGCAAGCTGATCGGGCAGTTCGCGACCAACCTCGAGGCCCTGATCCAGGACGGCGGCAACGCTCCGGGCCAGGCGGACGCCCCCGCCGCGGACGCCCCCGCGGACGGCAAGGCATCCTCCTCCGTCCCCGGCAGCACCGCTTCCGGGAACGGCGCAACCTCCGGCAGCACCAACGACACCATGACGCCGACCGCCGGCGGGCCCCTGCCGTCCGACGCCGCCTCGGCCACGGCCCCCTCCGGCCCGGCCTCGGCGCAGGAGGACTCCCTCAACGTGGTCAAGCTGGTCGCGGTCCCGGTCCTGAAGCGGGTCGTGCCGGTCGTCGTGGGCGTCGCCCTCGCCGCCTACGTCGGCAAGCGCATCTTCGGCTCGAAGTAGCCCACCTCGCGATCCGCGGTGAGTGCCGTCCGTCCGGCACTCACCGCGGATTTTTCATGAGATCAGGACGTCGGTGACCGGGAGGGAGGAGTCGGCGGGGATGTCCAGGGGCGACGGCTCCAGGCCCGCGGCGACGATCGAGGAGCCGAGAGCGGCGACCATCGCGCCGTTGTCGGTGCACAGGCCGGGACGCGGCACCCGAAGCCGGATCCCCGCCTTCTCGCACCGGTCGGCGGCCAGGGCCCGCAGCCGGGAGTTGGCGGCCACGCTGCCGCCGATCACCAGGTCCCTGACGTCATGGCGCTGGCAGGCCTGGACCGCCTTGCGGGTCAGCACGTCCGCGACCGCCTCCTGGAACGAGGCGGCCACGTCCGCCACGGGAACGTCCTCCCCCGCGTCCCGCTTCGCCTCCACCCAGCGGGCGACCGCGGTCTTCAGGCCGGCGAAAGAGAAGTCGAGCGTGCCGTCGTGGTACTTGGCCCGCGGGAACTTGATCGCGTCCGGGGCGCCGTCGCCGGCGGCCTTGTCGATCGGCGGGCCGCCGGGGAACGGCAGGCCGAGGACCCGCGCCACCTTGTCGTAGGCCTCGCCGGCCGCGTCGTCGATCGTCGCGCCGAGCGGTTCCACTCCCCCGGTGACGTCCGGGACCAGCAGCAGCGACGAGTGCCCCCCGGAGACCAGCAGCGCCACGCAGGGCGACGGGAGCGGGCCGTGCTCCAGCTGGTCCACCGCCACGTGGGCGGACAGGTGGTTCACTCCGTACAGCGGCTTCCCGATCCCGTACGCGTAGGCCTTCGCCGCCGCCACGCCGACCATGAGCGCGCCCGCCAGGCCCGGGCCCGCGGTCACGGCGACGGCGTCGATCTCCGACGGCCTGACCCCGGCCTTGGCGAAGGCGGCGTCGAGGACGCCGGTCATCGACTCCAGGTGAGCCCGGCTCGCCACCTCCGGCACCACGCCGCCGAACCGGGCGTGGGAGTCCATGCTGGTGGCCACGGAATCGGCCAGCAGCTCGCGGCCGCGCACGATCCCGGCCCCGGTCTCGTCACAGGACGTCTCGATGCCCAGCACCAGCGGGCCGCCTGAAGTCATCGAAGGTCCTTCCGCATCACGATCGCGTCCGTGCCGGAGGGCTGGTAGTAGCCCTTCCGCACGCCGATCTCGGTGAAGCCGCGCCTGGAGTACAGGCCGTGCGCGCGGTCGTTGTCGGCTCGCACCTCGAGGAAGACCTCCCCGCAGTCGCGGGCCTTCGCCTCCTCGAGCATGGCGGACAGCAGCAGCGAGCCGGTGCCGTGCCCCCAG
The DNA here is from genome assembly GCA_009784565.1 of Streptosporangiales bacterium. GTDB lineage: Bacteria > Actinomycetota > Actinomycetes > Streptosporangiales > Streptosporangiaceae > Trebonia. The sequence continues at coordinate 12,171 of WRBL01000051.1, forward strand.
GCGTCCGGGCGGACCGCGATCGTCATGACCTCGGCCTGCCCGCTGGCGGGCTCCGTCCCGCCGGGCACGAACAGCATCCCGCAGTACCCGGCCAGCGGCTGCTCCTCCAGTGACGCCACCAGGTACAGGCGGTCGGCCGGCGGCTGCATCAGTTCATGAGCGAACATCTCCGGCGACCACGGGTCGTCGGGGAACAGCTCGTGTTCCAGCTTGAGCACGCCGTCGAGGTCGGCCGGGGTCATCGCCCGCAGGCGCGCCGTCTCGGCCTCCGTCACCGCGGGGCCCGCTTCGGGGCGGCGGTCTCGGTGACCCGCTTGGGGGCGCCGGGCTCGCGGGCGTCCGGGCGGCGCAGGTACAGCGGGTCGGGCGGCAGAAGCCGGTCCTCCTCGCCCGCCTTCAGCGCGTCCGCCACGAGCCGGCACAGGCTGGCGGCGGCGGGATAGACCGGGCCGGTCGCGCCGGGCAGAAGGTCCGGGTACAGCACCGCGCCCTCTCCGGCCACGGGCCGCCCGCCGGCGGGAACCGCGGCGGGGACGGTCACGGCGGGCTCGCCGAGCCGGCGGCCTCCGGAGTCGTAGGCCGCCCAGTAGACCTCGCGCCGCCGCGCGTCCGAGGCGACGAGAAAACCGCGCCCGATGGCAGAATTCGCCATCTTACCGGGCGCGTCTTTCTCGATTTCCCGGGGGGACGACCCCCCGTACCCCCCGCGGCCAAACCCCTCGGCGGCTTCGACGTCGGCGGCGATCACGTCAAGGGTGCAGGCGCCGTAGACCGGGATTCCGAGGGCCAGGCCGAGTACCCGCGCGGTCACCAGTCCGACTCGCAGCCCGGTAAAGGGCCCGGGCCCGGCCCCGACGGCGATACCGGTCAGGTCGGCCCGGGTGACGCCCGCCTCGTCGATCACCGCGGAGATCGAGGGCATGAGCAGTTCCGCGTGCCGGTGCGCGTCAACCGTGACCATCTGGGCCAGCGGCCGCGCCCCGTCATGCAGCGCCACCGTCACGGCCGGCGTCGCGGTATCCAGTCCAAGGATCAGCACAGATGACGAGGTTAGTAGACCACGGACTGAGAAACACACACGCGATGGCGTTCGTGGCCATCGCGCCAGCCCATCAGCCCTTCACCTTGGTCGTTACCTGCTGGGCGACGGACTCGGCCTGGCTGGTCAGGGTGGACTGGGAGACCGGGCCGTACTGCTTGCCGGTGCTGCTGTGGTCGATGCCGTTCAGGACGATCTGGATGATCACGTTGTGGTACCGGACCTCGACCGTCGCCATGTCCATGATGGAGCCGCCCGACTTGAACTGCTGGAAAGCCGAGAAGGCGCTGTCTCCGAGGTTCGGGACGTCCGTGATCGTGGCCGGCGCCTGTCCGGCGGCGCCCGGCTTCTTCTTGGCCGCCTCCGCCGCGTTAAAGGCGTCCTCGGCGGCGAACGTGGCACTGCCGTCTCCGGACGCCAGGCCGCTGGGCGCCTCCGCGGTGAGGTTGGCCTCGAGCACCCGGTAGGTCGGCGGGTTGTCCAGGGTCCAGGTGCACTGGCTGCTCTGCTGACCGCTGTTGATCGGCGGGGCCGCTTGCTTCGCCGGCCCGGGCAGGACCTGGCTGACCGTCCCGGACGGGACCGCGGTGCAGGAGTTCGGCACGGACTTCAGCTCGCCGGGCAGGAACGAGGTGACGAGCGAGTTGATGCCGGTGTTGGTCGTTCCGCCGGGCCCGGCGGTGAAGAAGTACACGACGGCCGCGATGGCGATGACCGCCACGCCGCCGGTGATCATGTAGAGCCGCTTCCGCCTGCGCCGGTCCGCCGGGCCGTCCTGCCCGCGCCGTTGCCAGCGCTCGGAGAACGCGGCCATCGGGTCGTCGGAATCCTCGTCGTCCCAGCCCGCGGGCCCGCCCCGGCGCCGCGCCCCCGGCTGCGACATCGGCGGCTGCGGCATCGGCTGCCCGGGAGCAGCGTGCGAGCCCGCGCCGGGGGCCATCGGCATCCCCGGCTGCGCGCCCATCCCCGGCTGCGCGCCCATCCCCGGCTGCGGGGACAGCGTCGGCTGCGGCGCCGAGTGCCGTCCCGCCGGCGCGGGCGGTGCGCCGAACCGGGAGGGCGCCTCTGGCTGGCCGTACTGCCCGTACTGCGCCCCCTGGTATCCCTGCGGGTCCTGATAGCCCTGAGCGCCCGGATAAGCCTGCGGGTCCTGGTATCCCTGCGGGGCCCGCGGCGCGTCCTGGAACGCGCCGGGTACGTTGCCGCCGCCCTGGAACGAGCCCGGGACGGCCCCGCCCGCGAACCCGCCGCCCGGCTGCCTCGCGTCGCGGGCCCGGGCCTCACGGGGACGGATGGGCTGGAGGTCCGGGAACTCACGACCGTCCGGCGGCGCGTCGTACCCCGACCAGTCACTGTCGGGACGACGACGGCGGCCGCGCGGGCGATCGGAATCCGACCCGTACTGACTCACGTGGGGCCTCCGGGGAAGGGGCTTGCTTGCGGGCAATCGTGATCTAAAGGCTATATACAGTACAGGGGCCGCTAGAGCCGATTACCGGAATCTACGTGCGGCAACTGGGTGTCCTGCCAGCGTGAGCCCACGCCGGTTACCCGCACTGTGCGGGGAGAATCACCATCGATGACGTCCGTCGGCGCCGGGGCAATCTCGATTTCCAGCCGGCTCTCCGAGAGCCCCTCCGCGCGGTCCGCACCCCATTCGACGACCGTGACCGAGGTGGCCAGGTCCGTGTCGAGGTCGAGATCGTCCATCTCCAGGACGCTGCCCAGGCGGTAGGCGTCCACGTGGACCAGGGGAGGGCCGACCGGGGAGCGAAGCGACGGGTGCACCCGCGCGATCACGAACGTGGGCGATGTCACGGGCCCGCGCACCCCGAGCCCGTCGGCGATGCCCTGGGTCAGCGTGGTCTTGCCCGCCCCCAGGGGCCCGCTCAGGATGGCCAGGTCACCGGCGCGCAGCACGGCGGCCAGCCGCCGCCCGAGCGCCCTCATCTCCTCCGACGTCCCAGCAGGCTCGACCGTGAGCGGGAACGACGATCCGTTCGGGGTATTCATGAGTGCGACCTTGGCACGCGGGGGCCGATCCCCGTGACGATCTCATAGGAAATCGTGTCCAGCGTTTCGCCCCACTCCTGGGCGGTCGGCTCGCCGTCGGCCCCCGGGCCGAACAGCACGACCTCCTCGCCTGCCTCGACCGGTTCGTCACCGAAGTCGATCACTAGCTGGTCCATGCAGACCGTGCCCGCGATCGGCCAGCGGCGGCCCCGGGCGAACGCGAACCGCGTGTTGGTCAGGGCCCGGGGCACGCCGTCGGCGTAGCCGAGCGGCAGCAGGCCGAGCGTGGTCTCGCGGGGCGTGTAGTAGCGGTGGTTGTAGGAGACTCCGGAGCCCGCCGGTACCCGCTTGACCTGGATCAGCCGGGCCTTCAGCGTCATCGCGGGGGTGAGCCACCCGGGGGCTCCGCCGGGCAGCGTGGACAGGCCGAACACGCCGCCGCCGACCCGGACGAGGTCGAAGCGGGCCTCGGGGACGTCGATCGCGGCCGCGGTGTTGCTCAGGTGCCGGACCTCCGGGGTGACGCCGGCCTTCTCCGCGTAGTCGGCCGCCGAGCGGAAGACCGAGATCTGCGAGGCGATCGACGGGTTCCCCGGATCGTCGGACGACGCGAAGTGGGACCAGAGGCCCACGACCTTCAGGTGCCCGTCCGATTCGGCCGCCAGGGCCGCCGACACGACCGACGGCCAGTCGGCCGGGGTCGCCCCGCCCCGGTTCATGCCGGTGTCGGCCTTCAGGTGCACCCGGGCCGTCTTCCCCGCCTCTTTCGCCCGTGACGCCAGGTGCCGCACCATCTCCGCGGTGCCCGCGCTCACGTCGACGTCCCGCCGGATCGCCTCCGTGTGGTCGTCGGCCCCGATCGCCATCATGGTCAGCACCGGCGCGTCGATCCCGGCGTCGCGGAGTTCGAGCGCCTCGCGTACGTGGACCACGCCGAGCCAGGCCGCTCCGCCCGCCAGGGCGGCCCGGGCCGCCGGGACCGCGCCGTGGCCGTATCCGTCCGCCTTCACCACCGCCATCACGGCGGCGGGCGCCACGCGGCGGGTGAACGCGGCGGTGTTCTCGCTGATCGCGTTCAGGTCGACTTGCGCTTCCGCATGGCTTCGCATGGAGATCAAGGGTAGAGGGCCCGGAAGGCTCCCGGGAGCGCCCGGACCACGTCGGACGCGCCAATCGGGGCCTCGCCGGCCCCCCGGCGGCGGCGACCGCTCGCCGCGACCCGGGCGGCGAGTCCGTGCAGGTAGGCGGCGGCCAGGCCGGCCTGCGGCGGCAGCAGGCCCTGGGCCAGCAGAGCGCCCGCCAGCCCGGACAGCACGTCGCCGGTGCCCGCGGTGGCCAGCCACGGCGTGCCGGTCGTGTTCACGTAGACGGGCTCATCCCCCGGCTGGGCGATGACCGTGGTCGATCCCTTGAGCAGAACGGTCGCGCCGTACTTCCGGGCCGCCTCGCGGGCATGCTCGGCCCGGCGGGCCGTCACGTCGGCCGGGTCGGCGCCGAGCAGGCGGCCGAGTTCCCCGGCATGCGGGGTGAGCAGGGTGGGCGCCGGGCGCGGCAGCAGCCCTTCGTGCTGGCTGATCAGGGTCAGTCCGTCGGCGTCGACCAGGACGGGCAGGCTGGTGCGCAGGATCGCGCCCAGCCGGGCGGCGGCGCCGGCGCCGGTACCCATTCCCGGGCCGGCCGCCCAGGCCTGCACCCGCCCGACTCCCTCCAGGAACTCCTCATCCGAACGGATCCCCGCTTCCGGTTCCGTCACCACGACTTCCGGCCATTCCGGGCGGACGATCATCGCGGGCTCGCAGTCCGTGACCAGCCGGACCATTCCGGAGCCGCCGCGGACCGCGCCCCCGGCGGCGAGCAGGGCGGCACCGGTGAAGCGGGCGCTGCCGGCCACGAGGCCGAGGACGCCCCGGCGGTACTTGTCGGACTCGGAGCCGGGATGCGGGAGGAGCTTGCGGATGTCGCGGTGCTGGGCCGCCTGGGCGTGCGGGGTCTTGGGCAGGTAGGGCTTCAGGCCGATGTCGGTGAACTCGATGACCCCGGCGTGGCCGGCCCCCGGGTCGATCAGCAGGCCGGGCTTGAGGGCGCCGAAGGTCACGGTCACGTCCGCCTTCACGGCCGGGCCGTCGACCGTGCCGGTGTCGGCGTCGACGCCGCTGGGCAGGTCGACCGAGACCACCGTGCCCCCGGCATGGGCGGCGAGGTGGGCCAGGGTCGCGAAGGGCTCGCGCAGGCCGCCCCGGCCGCCGATGCCGAGCAGCCCGTCGAGGATGAGGTCGGCCCGGCCGATGGCGCTCCTGGTGTCGCGCCCGGGGTCTTCGGCGTCGTCGGGCCGGATGACGCGCCCGCCGGCGTTTCGCAGCGCCGCCGCGGCCGGTTCGTGGATACGGTCCCCGGCGGCGGCGACCGCGGTGACCGCGGCGCCCCGGGCGGCGAGTCTCGCGCCGGCGTACAGGGCGTCGCCGCCGTTGTCGCCGGGACCGGCCAGCACGGCGACGCGGGCTCCGTAGACCCCGCCGCGGCCTTCGCGCAGAAGGCTGGCGCAGACCGCCGCGAGCCCCGCGGCGGCGTAGTACATCAGGGCCCCGCCCGGAACGAGCGCCATCAGCGCCGCTTCCGCTTCCCGTACCTTGGCTACCTGGTAAGCGTCACGCACGCTGCCTATCCTGCCCCGCCCCACCAGGCGCTATCCAGCGCCACCCGCCGCTATGTTCGCGATTTCTGTTGCCCTGACGACACAAGCCGCGAACATAAGGCGGGGGGATGCAGGGGTCTTAGACCTCCATGGCGGCGCGGACGGTACCGGCCAGTTCGCTGGCGATCTGCTCCGCGACCTCGTTCTCGCGGGCCTCCACCATGACGCGGATCTTGGGCTCGGTGCCGCTCGGCCGGAGCAGGACCCGGCCGGTGTCGCCGAGCCGGGCCTCCGCGGCCCGCACGGCTTCGGCGACGGCCGGGCTGGCCATGCCGCGTTCCTTGTCGCCCTTCACGTTGACGAGCACCTGCGGGTAGCGGGTCATGAGCTTCGCCGCCGCTGACATCGAGGCACCGGAACGGTTGACCGCGGCCAGCAGCTGCAGGCCGGTCAGCGCGCCGTCTCCGGTGGTCGCGTGGCTCATCTGGATGATGTGCCCGGACTGCTCGCCGCCGAGCATGTAGCCGCCCTCCCTCATGGCCGCGTACACGTGCTTGTCCCCGACCGGCGTCTGGATGACGGTGATTCCCGCCTCGCGCATCGCGTCGTGGAAGCCCAGGTTGGACATCACGGTCACGACGACCGTGTCGCCCGCCAGGCGGCCGGTTGTCTTGAGCTCGGTGGCGAGGATGGTGAGGATCTGGTCGCCGTCGAGCGACTGTCCCTCGTCGTCCACCGCCAGGCACCGGTCCGCGTCGCCGTCGAAGGCGAGGCCGGCGTCCGCGTTGTGCTCGGCCACCGCGGCCTGCAGGACCTCGAGATGCGTGGATCCGCAGCCCGCATTGATGTTGAGCCCGTCCGGGGCGGCACCGACGGCGATGACCTCGGCGCCCGCGCGGCGCAGTGCGCGCGGGCCGATGCTGTAGGCCGCGCCGTGCGCGCAGTCCACGACGACCCTCAGGCCCTCGAGCGGACCGCGCCCGTCCTCCGGTACCGGAAGGCTGGACAGCAGGTGCTCAAGGTAGGTGTCGTGCTGGGAGTACGCGTCCGTGACCCGCCCGAAGCCGCCGGACGGCTCGCTGACCGGGCCCGGCGCCGCCACGCGTGCCTCGATCGCGTCCTCGGTCTCGTCGGGCAGCTTGACGCCGCCGCGTCCGAAGAACTTGATCCCGTTGTCCTGTGCCGGGTTGTGGCTCGCCGACAGGACCACGCCGAAGTCGGCGTTCATCGCGCCGGTCAGGTAGGCCACGCCCGGGGTGGGGATGACGCCGAGGCGGAGAACGTCCACGCCCGAGGCCGCCAGCCCGGCGACCACGGCCGCTTCCAGGAAGTCGCCCGAGGCGCGGGAGTCCCTTCCGATCACCGCGACCGGACGGCTCGCCCGTCCAGCCGGGGTACTGCCCTCGCCGGGGGCGGCGCCGGTGCCCAGCTTGGTGAGCACCGGAACCGCCGCTACCGCGAGGTCCATCGCGAGTTGCGCCGTCAGGTCGTGCCCGGCGGCCCCGCGCACGCCGTCGGTACCGAAAAGCCGACCCATGCCGGAACTAGCGCTTGGAGTACTGCGGAGCCTTACGGGCCTTCTTGAGGCCGTACTTCTTCCGCTCCTTGGCCCGGGCGTCCCGGGTCAGGAAGCCGGCCTTCTTCAGGCCGGGACGGTTCTCCGGGTCCACGAGCGTGAGGGCCCGCGAGACGCCCAGGCGCAGCGCGCCGGCCTGGCCGGTGATGCCGCCGCCGCTGATCAGCGCGATGATGTCGAACTGGTCCTCGGCCCCCAGCGTCACGAAGGGCTCGTTGACGAGCTGCTGGTGCACCTTGTTCGGGAAGTACGTGTCGAGGTCACGGCCGTTGATCTTCCACTGGCCGGTCCCCGGGACGATGCGGACCCGGGCGATGGCCTCCTTGCGGCGGCCGGTCCCGGAAGCACTGCCGGTCACGATCTGGCGCTGGCCAGTCGTCGCGTCCGAAGCCGCGGCCTCGGGGCTCTCGCTGGTGTACTCCGACGGGGCGTCCTCGGGGTTGAACTCGCCCTCGTTGCTCTGGGCGGAGTATCCCTCCTCGAAGTAACCAGCGTCGTCTGCGGGCGTCTCCACGCCAGTGGGCTCAGCCACGTTGTTATTCCTCACGCTTCCTAGCGGCACCCTACTGGGCGATCTGCTTAATCTCGTACGGCTGCGGCTTCTGGGCCTGGTGCGGGTGCTCGGGACCCGCGTAGACCTTGAGCTTGCTCAGCGTCTTCCGGCCGAGGGAGTTCTTCGGCAGCATGCCGCGGATGGCCTTCTCGACCGCGCGCTCCGGGTGCTTCTCCAGCAGGTCGCCGTAGCTCACCGCGCGCAGCCCGCCCGGGTAGCCGGAGTGCCGGTACGCCTTCTTCTGGTCCAGCTTCTGACCGCTCAGGGCGACCTTCTCGGCGTTGACCACGATGACGAAGTCGCCGGTGTCCACGTGCGGCGCGAAGATGGGCTTGTGCTTACCCCGCAGCAGCTGAGCCGCGTGAGTGGCCAGGCGGCCGAGCACAACGTCGGTGGCGTCGATGACGTGCCACTGACGCGTGATTTCACTGTCCTTCGGGCTGATTGTGCGCACAGTAGTAAGCCTTCGCATGTGGTTCGTGATCCAGGAGACCCTGCCGCCGGGTCATCAGATCCAATGACCATTCCGCAGACGGGTCCGTCGCTCCGCACCCACGGCGCAATACAGCGCGTACGGCGAACGGAACGCCACGTACTACTCGTCGCGGATGACGCCCAAGCAGCATACTCCTAAACAGCGTGCAGCGCCAAAGCGCCCCCGAGTGGAACATGCCGCGATAGTTTCCTGGGTCTCGCGTACCAGCCCAAGGTTACCTTACGTAAAGAGGGCGTCTGTCAGCCCTGGGATCCGGGGCGCAAAATGTGACAATTCCGTGGCAGTGCGCCGAAACTTCCACGAGATCCCATGACACCACGGCCAGGGCGATACCCTCGTAGATTATGGGATACCGGGGTGACGACGCCTCCCGCACATGGGGAGACCCGCGGCGCGAAGAGCCCTGGCAGGGCCCGTCCCGCGACGACTACGGCAATTACGGCGGCGATCCGTACGGCGCCCCGCCGCAGCACGGCGGCGGTTACGGCGGCCAGGACGGCTACAGCGGCTACGGAAGCCACGAGGGCTATGACCCTCAGGGCGGGTACGGCCCTGAGGGCGGCTACGGCCCTCAGGGCGGCCAGCCGTCCTACCAGGGTGGGCAGCAGCAGTCTTACCCGGGCGGCTACGGCTCCCAGGGCGGTTATGACGATCAGGGCGGCTACGGCGGCCACGACGGTTACGGCTCTCAGGGCGGTTACGGCGGCCAGGACGGCTACGGCGGTCCCGGCCAGCCCGCCGGCGGCTTCCCCGACAACGACTGGTACGGCGACAGCCGCTCCGGCGGCTTCGCCGACACGAGCATGCACAGCCGGCCGGCCATCCCGGAGGGCTACCGCCCCGGCGACTACGACGCCCCGCCTCCCGGCGGCGGGTTCCAGCAGCCGCCCCGGGGCGCGTTCCCGTCCCCGCCCGCGATCGATTCCGGTCCCCCGGGCGGAATCTCGCAGACCCGGCACCAGCCGGTCCTGAATGACGACCCCCGTGATCAGGGGTACCCGGGCTACGAGAACGTGCAGGATCAGGGCGGCTACGGCTCCGGCGGGTACGGATCCCAGCAGGGGTACGACGACTACGACGACTACGCCAATTACCAGGGCCCCGCGGCGACCACGGCGCAGCCCGTCTACGACGAGCCCGCGCCGACCAGCGCGCAGTTCGCCTATCACGACCCGGCGCCGACGAGCGCGGAGTTCGCCTACAACGAGCCGGCGCCGACGAGCGCCAACCCCGCTGCGTTCGACGACCAGCCCGGCGGTTTCGGCGGCCAGACCGCCGTGTTCGAGCCCGGCCGGGGCTACGACGGCGGTTCCTACCCCGGCGCTTCCAGCGGCTTCGGCGGCGACGGGTTCGACGGCGAGCAGGCCGAGGGCCAGGATCCGTTTCCCATCCCGGAGGCGGCCGGTGCCGCGATGGGCGCCGCGGCGGCGGCCGGGACGAGGGGAAAGAAAGGCAAGAAGGGCAAGAGGGGGAAGGCCGCGGCCGGCCGGGGCGGAGCCGCCCTCAGCGCGGCCCGGAGCGCGGCGGCCTCGCGCACCGCGACCATCGCCCGGCCCGGCAAGGCCCGTAAGAAGGGCAACCGGAAGCTGATGATCGGCGGATCGGCGGTCGTTCTGGTCGGCGCCCTCGCCGCGGTCTACTTCCTCATCATCAACCCCAGCAACCAGGCCTCGGCGCCCGACGCCCCGATCACCTCGAATAGCAACAACGCTCTTTCGTGCACCGCGAAGTACGGGCCGTTCTGCCACATCACGAACGCGTCAGACGACCCGCAGCCGCTGACGGTGAACGAGCTTTACCCCCCGGCGGTCCTGAACGAGACGGACAAGCTGAACTTCACCCGGATCGTCACGAAAGTCGACAAGACGTGCTCTGGCGCCCTGCTCGGGTCGTCGCTGCAGAACGCCGCCAAGAAGGGCAAGTGCACGCAGGTCGTCCGGGCCAGCTATACCTCCGGCAGCGGGGACAGCGAGCTCATGGGGACCATCGGCGTCGTCAACCTATCCTCCTCCAACCAGGCGCACTACGCCGGCCGGACCGTGGGAACCAGCGACTTCATCGCCCCCCTGGCCTCGAACTCGGGCGACGGCGCCAACCTCGGCAAGAGCACCGGCATCATGGAGTCCCAGTACAAGGGGCACTACCTGATCCTGACCTGGGCCGAGATGGGCAACGAGGCCACGCCGACCAAGTCCGATCAGCAGAAGCTGGAGCAGTTCGAGAAGGACCTGATCTCCTCGACGGCGAACAGCGCCCTGAGCCAGCGAATGATCAACGGCAAGCCCGGTTCTGGAGCCTAGCGCCCCTGCCCCTTCTCCAGCCACGATGAAGGGCGCCGATGTGACATCGGCGCCCTTCGTGCTGCGTGCTCGATGACGCATCCACCGCCTAATTCCGGACTCGACGCGTCTTGGCCTCCCATAGAGGGTGTCCTATGTGACATCGCGTCCGGTGGACGGGGTGCTGGGGGCGCCGGCCGTGCCGGGGGCGCCGGGGGCGCCGGGGGCAGCGTCGTCGGGCGGGCCGAGGGTGCGGAGCCGACGGGTTTGCTGGACTCGTGCGGCCAGTTCCGCGTCGGGCGGGTAGCTGACCTCTTCCAGGCAGAGGGGATGCGGCGGGGCGACGCGGACGGCGGAATCCCGGACGCCGGCCGCCAGCACCTCGGCGGGCCAGGACACGGGCCGGGCCCCCTCCCCCACCGGCAGCAGGACTCCGACGAGGGCCCGCACCATGTTGTGGCAGAACGCGTCGGCGATCACCCGTCCGACGACGATCCCGTCGTCGCCTCGGCGCCAGTCGAGCCAGCGCAGGGCCCGTACCGTCGTCGCGCCCTCCCGCCGCTTGCAGAACGCCGCGAAGTCGTGTTCCCCGGTCAGTTCCGCCGCCGCGGCGTTCATCGCGGCCAGGTCCAGCGGCTTGCCGTGCCAGAGGGTGTCGTGCCTGCGCAGCGGGTCGGCGGCGGCCGCGTCGTCGCAGACCCGGTAGGAGTAGCGCCGCCACAGGGCGGAGAACCGGGCGTCGAACCCGGCCGGAGCGGGTCCGAGCCCGCGGACCCGGATGTCCGGCGGCAGGGCGCCGGACAGGCGGCGGAGCAGCCGACGCGACGCCTGCTCGTCGATGTCGGACGCCGCGGGCATGGGCCGGCCGTGGCGGCGCGCCGCCTCCGCCCAGATCCCGGCGGGCAGGTCCACGTGCGCGACCTGGCCCCGGGCGTGTACACCCGCGTCCGTGCGGCCGGCCACGGTCAGGCGCGGAGGTTCCGGCATCCGCAGGACCTTCCCCAGCGTATCCGCCAGTTCCCCGGCCACGGTTCGCACGTCCGGCTGCGGCTGCGGAGCCCATCCCGAGAAGTCACGCCCGTCATAGGCGATGTGGAGCTTGATCCGGATGGCGTCGGCGGATCCGGGGGAAAAATCAGGGTCGTCCACAGTCACCATTATCCGTTCAGAAGAAAAATGGGTGCCCCCGCAGTGCGGGGACACCCATCGTTCAAGCGGGTACCGACTAGGCCTCGGTCTCGTCCTCAGCGGACTCGGTCGCGGCCTCGGTGGCCTCGGCCTCGGGCGCCTCGGTCGCAGCCTCGGCTTCCGGGGTCGCGGCCTCGGCCTCGGCCTCCGGCGCCTCGGCAGTCTCCTCCGCAGCGGTCTCCGCGGCGGCCGGGGCCGGAGCCTCGGCGGCGGCGCGACGACGGCGGCGCGGACGGGAGGTGCCGGCCTCCTCGGTCACCAGCTCGATGACCGCCATGGGGGCGGCGTCGCCCTTGCGCGGGCCGAGCTTGGTGATCCGGGTGTAGCCGCCCTGGCGCTCCGCGAAGCCCGGGCCGATCTCCGTGAACAGCGTGTGCACGACGGTTTTGTCCCGCACTACGGTCAGCACCTGGCGGCGAGCGTGCAGGTCACCCCGCTTCGCGAAGGTGATCAGCTTCTCCGCGACCGGGCGCAGCCTGCGCGCCCTTGCCTCCGTCGTGGTGATCTTCCCGTGCTCGAACAGCGACGTGGCCAGGTTCGCCAGCATGAGCTTCTGGTGAGCCGGGCTGCCGCCGAGGCGCGCACCCTTGGTAGGCGTGGGCATTGGTTAACCCTTTCTCTGCCGAAGCAGTACCGCTTAGTACTGTTCGGTCTCCACGTAGCTTTCTTCGTCTTCGCCAGCGGCAAACGAGTCCACGGCGCTGCTCGGGTCGAACCCGGGCGGGGAGTCCTTGAGCGACAGGCCCATGTCGATCAGCTTCTGCTTGACTTCCTCGATGGACTTCGCGCCGAAGTTCCTTATATCGAGAAGGTCCTGCTCGCTGCGGCCGACCAGCTCGCCCACAGTGTGGATGCCCTCGCGCTTGAGGCAGTTGTAGGACCGGACCGTGAGGTTCAGGTCCTCGATCGGCAGCGCCAGGTCCGCCGCCAGGGCGGCGTCCGTCGGCGACGGGCCGATGTCAATGCCCTCGGCGTCGACGTTGAGCTCGCGGGCCAAGCCGAACAGCTCGGTCAGCGTCTTGCCGGCGCTCGCGACCGCGTCCCGCGGCCGGATGCTCGGCTTGGTCTCAACGTCCAGGATCAGCCGGTCAAAGTCGGTGCGCTGCTCGACACGAGTGGCCTCGACCTTGTAGGTGACCCGCATAACCGGCGAGTAGATGGAGTCGATCGGAATCCGGCCGATCTCCTGCCCCGGCTGCTTGTTCTGGGTAGCGGAGACGTAACCGCGGCCGCGCTCGACCGTCAGCTCCATCTCCAGCTTTCCCTTGCCGTTCAGCGTCGCGATGTGCAGCTCCGGGTTGTGCACCTCCACGCCGGCCGGCGGGGCGATGTCGGCGGCCGTAACCGCCCCCGGGCCCTGCTTGCGCAGGTACATCACCACGGGCTCGTCGTGCTCGGAGGAGACGACAAGCTGCTTGAGGTTCAGGATGATGTCGGTGACGTCCTCCTTGACCCCGGGAACCGTGGTGAACTCGTGCAGCACACCCTCGATGCGGATGGACGTGACCGCCGCGCCCGGAATGGACGACAGCAGGGTCCGCCGAATCGAGTTACCGATCGTGTAGCCGAAGCCAGGCTCCAGCGGTTCGATCGTGAACTTGGACCGGTAGTCGCCGAGCTGTTCCTCGGCGAGCGTCGGACGCTGTGCGATGAGCATCTTTTGTTTCCTTTCCGCGGAACCGCTATATGATCCGCGAACCGGAGGGGGGCGGCGTTTCCGCCCCCCCGTTAAGGAATTACTTCGAGTAGTACTCGACGATCAGCTGTTCCTGGACCTGGGTGTCGATCTGACCCCGGACCGGGAGCTGGTGGACGAGAATGCGGTTTTCCTCGGCGTGAACCTCGAGCCACGCGGGAACGGTGCGCTCCCCGGCCTCGGCCCGGGCCACCTCGAAGGGGGCCTTCTCCGCCGACTTCGGCGCGACCTCGATCACGTCGTTCTCGGTCACGCGGAAGGACGGGATGTCCACCCGGCGGCCGTTGACCTGGATGTGACCGTGCTTGACCAGCTGACGGGCCATGTCCCGGCTCTTGGCGAAGCCCGAGCGGTACACCACGTTGTCCAGGCGGCTCTCCAGGATCTGGAGCAGCGTCTCGCCCGTACGGCCGCTCTTGCCGGTCGCCTCGACGTAGTAGCCGTGGAACTGCTTCTCCAGCACGCCGTAGATGCGGCGAGCCTTCTGCTTCTCACGGATCTGGGTGAGGTACTCGCTGTCCTTCTGCCGGTTACGGCCGTGCTCGCCCGGCGGGTAGGGCCGGATCTCGATCGGGCACTTGGGCGAGTCACACTTGGCGCCCTTCAGGAACAGCTTGGTCTTCTCGCGGCGGCAGCGCTTGCAGTCCGCACCGGTGTATCGAGCCATATCGGTTGCTAACTCTTC
>WRBL01000052.1 GCA_009784565.1 Streptosporangiales bacterium
CGCTGGCCGCGTACCAGCGGGCCCGGGACGACATCGTCGGCCTGCTGGCCGTCGAGCCTGACGAGGCGCTGCGCGACCTGCACTGCAAGATCCTGGCCGGGGACCGGAGCCTCGTGCTGGACGCACCTACGACCGGGATACAGAGCCCGGCCAGGCAGGCCCCGGCTGTGGTGGCTGGGAGAACGGTACCCCGCCAGCTGCCCCGAGCGGCGGATCACTTTGTCGGACGGCACCGTGAACTGGCCCGGCTCTTCGGGGTGCTGGACCGCTCGGGCGGCCCGGTGCCGGGGGCGGCGCCGACCGTGGTAATCGCAGGCACGGCCGGAGTGGGCAAGACGGCGCTGGCCCTGCGGTGGGCACATCAGGTTATCGACCGGTTCCCGGACGGCCAGCTCTACGTGAATCTGCGCGGCTACGATCCGGACCAGCCGCTCACGGCCGACGACGTGCTGTCGGGATTCCTCCGCGCGCTCGGCCTGCCGGGCGAGCGGATACCGTCTGACCCGGATCAGCGGGCGGCGGAGTTCCGGACCCAGTTGGCCGGGCGGCGGTTCCTGATCGTGCTGGACAACGCGCGGAATGTTGACCAGGTCAGGCCGTTGCTGCCCGGCAGCTCTTCGTGCCTGGCCGTGGTGACCAGCCGGTACGCTCTGCCGGGACTGGTCGCCCGGGACGGCGCGGTCCGGGTTGACGTGGACCTGCTGTCGGCGGAAGACGCGTCGAGGCTGATGCGGGACCTGATCGGCGAACGGGCCGTGGCGGCCCCGGAATCGGTGGCTCGACTGGTGGAAGGCTGCTGTCGGCTACCGCTGGCGCTGCGTGTGGCAGCCGAACTGGCCAACGTTCGTGCCGCCGAGCCACTGGCCTTCCTTGCCTCCGAACTGGACAGGCGGCAAGGGCGGCTGGACCTGCTGGATGCGGACGGCGATGCCCGGTCCGCAGTGCGAGAGGTCTTCTCTTGGTCCTACCGGAACCTCGACGCCGAAACGGCCCGCGTCTTCCGGCTGGCCGGGCTGTTCCCGGGCCCAGATTTCGACGTCCGGACGGCAGCCGCGCTGGCCGGCGTCGGTCTGGCGGATGCCGGGCCTTCGCTGACCCGGCTGGCTGGCGCCCGGCTGATTCAGCCCGTGGGCCGCGGCCGTTACGGCTTGCACGACCTGCTGCGCGAGTACGCCCGCGAGCTTGCGGAGGCCCAGGGGAGCGAGACCGAACGGCAGGATGCCCTCACCCGCCTGTTCGACTACTACGTCCACGCCACGGTGTACGCGCTGGACGCTCTGTCGCTTCTTGAGCAGTCGTACTACCGGCCGCTGCGATCCGGGCCGGCAACACCAGTACCGGTATTCGCGGAGCCAGCGGAGGCGTCGGCGTGGCTGGAAGCCGAATGGGCCAGCCTGCTGGCGGTCGGGTGCCATGCCGCGGATGACGGCTGGCCTCGGCACGCCATCGCCCTGTCCGTCATCCTGTACACGTGCCTGGACCGGGCGGTGAATCCCGCTGAGCTGCGTGCCTTGTACGCCGCCGCGCACCGGGCAGCGGAGGAAAGCGGCGACCAACGAGGCGATGCCTATACCCTGAACAGCCTGGCCAGCGTCGATTGGCGACTGGGACATTTTCGGCAGGCGGCTCTAGAATGTCGCCAGTCACTGGAAATGTTCCGCGAGATCGGAGACCGTGTCGGCGAAGCCCGTGCGGTGAACAACCTCGGCACGATGAGCACCCGCCTCGGCTGGTATCCGATAGCAATGGACTGTTTCCAGCAGTCACTCGCGCTCTGCCGCGAGGCCGGCAACCGGAACCTTGAAGCCAGTCGGCTGGTGAACCTGAGTTACGTCTCGCTGCGGCTAGGCCGGTACAAGGAAACGCTGGACTATTCTCGGCAAGCGCTGGCGCTGGGCCGCGAAGTCGGAAGCCCGCAACTGGAAGCTTACGGACTGAGCTATCTGGCTACCGCCTGCCTGCGGGCGGACCGGCACTCAGAGGCGATCGGCCACTTTCAACGGGCACTCGAGCTGTTCCGTGAAGTCGGCAATCACCTCGGCGAAGCCGAGGTGCTGATCGCACGGGCGGAGGTTGACTGGGATGAGGGGCGATCCGGGCAGGCGGTCCATCACGTTCGGCGGGGGCTGGCCCTGGGCCGGGAGTCCGGAGACTGGGTTCACGAAGGCTGGGCGCTGAACACGTCCGGCGACGTCCTGCGCGCCGTCGGCCAGCCCGCCGTAGCCCGCGCTTACTACAGCGAGGCCCTTAAGGTGGTCGGCCGGACCGGGGACCCGTACGACCGGGCCCGAGCCCACCACGGCCTGGGCTGCCTGTACCAGGGCCTCGCCGAGCATTCCCGGGCCCGCTCCCATTGGCAGCAGGCCCGGAGCCTCTACGCGGAGATGGCCGTTCCCGAACTCGCCCAAGTCTCCGCTTATCTCGCTGACGGGACGAAGAGCCTGACCAGGTAGCCGACGCGGTTAACGCTCCTGGGGATACTCGCGCACGGCATTGACGACCGTATGCGGGAGTCGGTCAATCGCCCCGGGCCGGCCCAGGAAAGTGCGAAGCCACCACGTACGCGAGTCGTACGCGGCGGAGGCGAACGGGCTCGCGGAGACCAGTACGTCGTGCCCGTGCGGCGTCCCGCCGAATACGGTCAGGTGGACCGGGACGCCGTCCTGCCAGGCCCGGCTGGCGAAGGCGACGTCCTCGTCGCGGAAGATGTCCGCGGCGCCCGCCTCCACGTACGCGGGGGGAAGCCCGGCGTACGAAACCGCCCGGGCCGGGGCGGCATAGGGGGAGACTCCCGGGCCGTCGGCGGAGTCTCCGAGGACGCACCGCCACGCGAGTTCGTTGTCCGACCGGGTCCAGGTGGCGAGAGTTACCTGATGGCTGCTGACCGTCTGGTTCCGGTCATCCAGCATCGGATAGAGCAGTAGCAGTCCGGCGACCGCCGGCCCGCCGCGGTCTCTCGCCAGGAGGGCCGTGCCTGCGGCAAGTCCGCCGCCGGCGCTGCTTCCCATCAGCACGATCCGCCCGGGATCGCCGCCAAGACCCCGAGCCTCGCTCGCGGTCCAGACCAGGGCGGCGTACGCGTCTTCCACCGCGGACGGAAACGGGTGAGCCGGGGCCAGCCGGTACTCCACGTTGACGACGACGAAACCGAGGTCGTCCACGAACCGGACGAGCCGGGCGGTGTCCTGGGAACGGTGCCCGGTGATCAGCCCGCCCCCGTGCAGGTTGATCAGTATCGGTGCGGCCTCGGACTGGTCGCGGGGCCGGAGGACGGTGACGTCGACATCGGGACCTCCGGGAGGGCCTGGGACTGACCGGTCCTCGTAGCCGATATCGACACCCAGCCGGCGAAGCTGCTCGCCGGTACCCGGCCGGCGTTTCTCCGGCCGGGCCAGCAGCGAATCGAGCGTCATGGGAGGCCGGCGGGCGTGTTCCCGGACCGGACGAGCGAACTCGGCGGCCAGCGGCACCGGCGGATGCGAGCCGCGGCCGCGGCTGATGAGGTTCGGCACCGGAATCAGCCGACCACGCGCATGGTCCGGTCACGCAGTTCGCGGCGCTGGTCATCGAACGGGTAGCACCGGGCGCTGAGCGCCGAACGATGCTGCTCGTAATGGTGCGCGCAGAAATCAAGGGGAAAGCGGTCACGCACGACGACCCGGACCCAGGCCGGAGCCGGGCACCGGTCGCACGGAACCCGCCCCGCGGACAGCGGCCGGGCATGCACGAAAACCGGCTCGTCGCCGATCCCGCCCGGCCTTGGCTTCTTCAGCCACATGAAGCTCACCCCCGTTTGGTGATCCGATTTCCTGTTAATTAGGAGATCTAAGGTCGAGTCTTGCGGCCGGCAATAACATGCCTGTATATAGCCCGTTATGAGCCTCTAGCAGGCTCGGTATCACGTCGGTAAAATCCGAATAGTGAGGACCGAAAATGTGTCGTTCGGGCTCTTGGGGCCGCTGCTGGTTCGGTCCGGCGAAACGAATGTGTGCATACGTCAGGGGAAGCAGCGAACCCTGCTGGCAGTGCTGCTGCTGAACGCGGGACGCGTGGTGTCCGTGGAAAAGCTGATAGATGCGCTCTGGGGAGATAATCCGCCTCCATCGGCCGATATCGCCGTCCGGAATTACGTGATGCGGCTGCGACGCGATCTGGGGGAGGTGAAAACCCGGGTTCGCACTCAGCCGCCGGGCTATCTCATCGCCGCCTCCGGTGACGAGCTTGACGTGGCCCGGTTCGAAACTCTCCTGGAGTCAGCCCGGACTGCCGCGGAGTCCCGGTCGTGGGACGAGACGGCGGTGCGGGCGGCCGAGGCGCTGGCGCTGTGGCGGGGCGACCCTCTGGCTGACGTGGAATCAGATGTCCTGGCGCGCCAGGAAGTCCCGCGGCTGGCGGAACTGCGGCTGCGGGCGGTGGAGACCCGGATCGAGGCGGACCTCCGCCTCGGACGTCATGCTGAGCTGGTCGCCGAGCTGGAGCAGCTGACCGGGACCCATCCGCTGCGCGAGAACCTGTGGGCGCACTTGATGCTGGCCCTGTACGAATCCGGACGTCAGGCGGAGGCCCTTGCCGCCTACCAGCGTGCCCGGGAACAAGTCGTCGACGCGCTTGGCATCGAGCCTGGCGACGCCCTGCGCGATCTCCACCAGCGGATCCTGGCCGGCGATATCGGCCCGACGGTCCCCGGATCTGAGCCCTCGGAGGAGATCCTGCCCGAGCCAGGGGCGGCCACCGCTCCCGCGCCCGCGGTGCCGCGTCAGCTGCCCCGTGTGGTTAGCCGTTTCGTCGGCCGGGAGCGCGAACTGTCCCGTCTTTCCCGGCTCCTGGACCGTTCGGGCGAGCCGCAGCCAGGATCGGTGGTGATCTCGGCGATCGGCGGTACGGCGGGAGTCGGGAAGACCGCCCTCGCCGTGCGGTGGGCCCATCAGGTCAGCGACCGATTCCCAGACGGGCAACTGTACGTAAACCTTCGCGGCTACGATCCCGGTCAGCCCGTCGCGGCGGCTGAGGCGCTGGAGGGCTTCCTGCGCGCGCTGGGAGTTCCGGGCGACCGGATCCCGCCCGGAACCGATGAGCGGTCGGCGGAATTCCGCAGTCTCCTGGCCGGGCGGAAGATGCTGATCGTGCTGGACAACGCGCGGGAGGCAGACCAGGTCCGGCCGCTGCTGCCGGGCAGCTCCGAATGCCTGGTCCTGGTAACGAGCCGCGACGCGCTGACAGGGCTGGTCGTCCGGGACGGTGCCGTCCGGGTGGACTTGGACTTGCTGCCGTCGGGGGAGGCAGAGTGGCTCCTTGAGAGCCTGATCGGGGAACGAGCTACTGCGAGTCCGGCTGCGGTGGCGCAGCTTGCTGAACGCTGCTGCCGGTTGCCGCTGGCGCTGCGGGTGGCCGCGGAACTGGCCAACGCCCGTCCCGGCGTTTCCCTGGCCGATTTGGCCGCTGAACTGGCTGACCGGCAGGGTCGTCTGGACCTGCTGAATGCCGACGGAGACGCCCGCTCGGCGGTCCGAGAAGTCTTCTCCTGGTCCTACCGGTACCTGGACGCAGCGACGGCGCGTGGGTTTCGGCTCGCAGGGCTGCATCCGGGGCCAGACTTCGACGCCTATTCGGTGGCCGCCCTTACCAGCACCGGGCCCCAGGAGGTCCGGAGATCACTGGAGAGGCTTGCCCGCGCGAGCTTGATTCAGCACGCCGGGCCGGGGCGGTACGCTCTCCACGATCTGCTGAGCGACTATGCCCAGGAGCTTTCAGCCGCCCACGACGATGAAGAAGCCCGCCGGGCCGCCGTAACCCGTCTGCTCGATTACTACGTATTCACAGCTGGAACGGCAGTCAATGCCCTGTCTCTTTTTGAGGAGTGGCGCTATAGGCCAGTCAACCCTCAACTGACGACAGGCGTGCCGGCAATCACAGACGAGACTGAGGCATCGGTCTGGCTGGAGGCCGAGCGGGCCAGTCTGGGGGCAGTCGCGGTTCATGCCGCAGCCCACGGCTGGCCAGGTCACGCCATAACCTTGTCCGCCGTCCTGTTCCGTTATCTCAGTCGCACCTTCTATTCCGCTGATATGCGGACTATCCATGCCTCTGCATTCCGCGCGGCCAGGGCCAGCGGTGACCGGAACGGCGAAGTTCATGCTCTGAACAATCTGGCCAGCGTCGACTGGCAGCTGGGGCGGTTCCGGCAGGCGGAAAGGTGTCTTCGTGAGGCGTTGGTGCTGTTCCGTGAGGTTAGCGACCGAAACAGCGAAGCCCGTACGCTGAACAACCTCGGTGCCATGGGAAACCATCTTGGCCGGTTCCGGTCGGCTGTCGAGTACCTTCGTGAGTCCTTGGTTCTTGGCTGCGAGACCGGAAACCGTTATAGCGAAGTCCGTGCTCGATTTAGCCTGAGCTTCGCCTACGGGCGGTTGGGGCGATATCAGGAGGCGACGGATTGTGCCAGGGAAGCGCTGATGTTGAGCCGAGAGATGGGCAACCCGGACCTGGAGACCTACGCTCAGGGCAGTCTTGGCAGCGCCTACTCGGCGATGGGCCGATACGAGGAGGCCACCGACTGCTTGTCGCGGGTGCGGGAGGCATTCCAGAAGGCCCGTGACCGTGCTGGCGAAGCCGAGACAGTGATGTTCCTGGCTGACATAGATCGGAAGGTCGGCCGGTCCGAACAGGCAGTTCGCCATGTCCGCCAGGGACTGGAGCTCTGTCGTGAGATCGGCGAATGGATTCGTGAAGCCTGGGCCGTTAGCATTTCCGGTGACGTTCTTTTCTCCGTCGGCCAGCACGCCGAGGCTCGCGTCCAGTACACCTCGGCCCTTGAGCTCTCGGACCGGTCAGGCGATCCCTACGACCAGGCCCGCGCTCATCACGGTCTGGGCCGCGTGCATCGCGAACTTGGTGATCCCGTCCAGGCCCGGTCTCATTGGGAGCAGGCCCTCGCTCTCTACGCCGAGATGGAGACTCCCGAGGCCGAAGAAGTCCGGGCTGAGCTGGCCGCCCTCAAGAAGGACATCCGGGCCTGATACTCCCGTGCCGCCGCGGGTATGGGTAACGGTGTGCTCTCGGGTTCGCCGAATCGCTTGACAAAGTCCGGTGACTGTTTGCTCGTCGTCATCGTCACGGGCGTGCTTCTCGCGCTTGTGATGGTGCTTGAGCTCACCGGCCCGCCCCGGTCGTTGCTGTTCAGCATCCGGCTTCCGGCCCTGGTTCTGGCTTTCGGCGTCGGCTGGGCCGCGTCCCGCCGGCGGTGGGGCGCTTACGGCGGGGGGCCGCCCGTCCCGATGGCGACGCCCTGCCTGGTCATGTCATCGATGCTGGGCAGCGCGGCGCTGACCGCGAAGCTGGCCTCGGTGTCTCCGCTGCTGGCCGGTGCCGTGCTCCTGACGGTGGCCGCCTGCTGCTGCATGGCCGCCGGCGTGCTGATCGCGGGCGGGCGGCGGAGCGGTGCCGCCCGCGAAGACAGCACCGTCCGCGACGCCGCCGCGCTTTCCCCGGAGAGCGGTGAATTCCTAGCGAGCCGGATACCACGGCAGACGGTACGCCCGGTAGCTGTTGACGCCTGACGGGAACGAGGCGTTGAACTCCAGCCGCCCGCTCGGGCTGAACTCGGAGAAGTAGGGCAGGGAGCCCCAGCCGACGAACTGGCCGCCGTCCGCAAGCTGCTGGGCGTTGCCCTGCGACGGCGCGATCTGCGACTCGGGCTGGCTGTTGGACTTCACCAGCGTCGCCGTGCGCTTGGCGAAGTCCACCTTCACGGTGTCGGTGCGGCTGTAGGGGTAGTCGGTCAGGGCGTTCTGGCCCGTGTTGGCTGTTCCGGCCGACTCGTTGTCGAAGATCGTGTAGACGCCGTTGCCGTGGTCCTCGGCGTCGTGCTGCCAGGCGAAGATCTTCCCGGCGTCGTTCAGGGACTGCCCGGGCGCGGCCTGCAGCCTGAACGAGCTGTCCTTGCCGCCGAGCTGCCAGTTGACCTTGCCGGTGCGCCGCGACACGTCGAACGTGGTCCAGGTATCGCGGGAGTCGATCAGCAGGTTGCCGTCGGTGCCGAGCTTGACGGCGTTGATGTGGAACCAGTCCCACGGGTCGTTCGCCGAGGCCGGCAGCGGCTGCTCGCTCTCGGAGTACGGCACGTGGTCGGCGATGTTCCACTGGAACAGGACCTTGCCCGTCTTGATGTCTACTTCCTGCACGAGGCCGTTGATGACCTTCTGGTCGGACGGCCCGCCGATGGAGGTGAGGTTGGCGGTCGAGGTGGTGTAGGAGAGGATCAGCGCCGTGCCCTGGGGCGTGATCAGGAACTCGTGTCCGTCGGCGGAGTAGCCGTTGCCCGCCTTGACCGTGGCGATCTTCTGGTACTTGTCGTTGTAGATGTAGTCGGTCCCGGTGGAGACGCCGCCGAGGCCGGTGCCTTCCCAGAAGGTGAGCACGGGCTTGCCGTCGTAGGCCTGCGTCCGGAAGTCGGCGTCCTCGTCCCCGGAGGGTGCCTGGTGGAACCAGAGGGTCTTCTTGGCGTCGGGGCTGAGGATCTCCGAGCCGTTGGCGTACGTCGAGGCGTCGCCGTACGGGGCGACGAAGATGTCTCCGCCCTGTTGCCCGCCCTTGTCGGTCTGCACGCTGACCGGCGGCAGCGGCAGGGCGGGCGCCGCGGTGCTGGAGCCCGCCCCGGCGGTGCTGGCCGCGCTGGCGGCCGGGACCCCGGCGGTCAGCGCCGCCACCGAGATCCCGGCCAGTACCCCGGCCCCCCAGGTCTTCTTGCGCATGCGTTACTCCCATCAAGTCGATCAGAAAAAATACTATACAGATCGATTTAATCGGAATATAGACGGATGCCGTTACGCGGGGCGCGCGCCGCCGGCCGCTTCCCGCTTGAGAGGGGCCTTCTCCCCGGCCTCGACGGGGAGGTCCAGGTGGTTGCCGGCGGGCGGCAGCGGGCAGGTGGCGAACGGCGTGTAGGCGCAGGGCAGGTTGACGGCGCGGTTGAAGTCGAGCACGACGTCGCCGGACGCGTCCGGGGCGTCCACGGTCAGCGTCCGGTTAGCCGCGTAGGTGGTCAGCCCCGAGGTGGCGTCCGTGAACAGGACGAGGAAGCTGCCGGGCGTCTTGCCGTTGAACGCGGTGAGGGCGAAGTCCCGGCCGTCCAGAGCGAACTCCAGCGTGCCGGGGGCCTCGTACACGTGCCGCAGGCCCTCGACCACCGACCCGAGGGTGGTGTCGCGGGGCGACTGGAACGGGACGTACCGGCCCCGGACCGCCCAGCGCGGGGCGGGCTCGTAGGCCGGTGTGCCGTGGTAGGTCAGGAGCGTCTGGCTGTCCGGGTGCCGGGGCCGCAGGATGTCGTTGCCGCCGCGCCGGGCCACCTCGTAGGCTCCGACCCGGTCGCGGGGGAAGACGCCGCCCCGCTCGACGACGTGGCCGAAGGTATGCGTGCCGCGGATCGTGTCGTGGCCGAGTGTCAGTTCATCGCCGGGTTCGAGTTCGACGCTGACCCCGGCCTCGTCGGCCCGCCAGGCCCCGGGCGCGTCGGGGAACCGCTGGGGCTTCGGGCCCAGCCAGTTCAGGCTGGTGATCGCCAGGAAGCCGTGCGGGTCCGCCCGGTGCGCCTCGTGCTGATCGTGCCAGCGGCGCCACTGGCTGGCGAAGGTCTCGGTCGAGACGTCGGATGTCGTGGTCACGGTAGTCCGGCCCTTCCGAAGTTTTCCGCTAACTCGACCGGGATAACAGGGAATGGTGCTACGGAATTCCCGCCAGCCTGAGAAGTGCCGTGACCAGGGCGGCGGCGATCACTACCACCGGGAACGGGACCCGCCGGATCGCGAGGATGCCCGCGACCGCGACCCCGGCCGGGCGGGCCCACCCGGCGAACCCGTGGCCCTGGGTCAGTGCGGAGGTCGCGGCGAGAGACAGCAGCATCACGGCGGCGGCACTGGACAGAACTCGCTCCGCTCGCGGCGGGATGGTGAAGCGCCGCCGGAAGACCGGGCCGGCCACGCGGAACCCGAAGTTCACCGCGGCCAGCCCCGCGATCGCCGCCACCGGCATCTGCACGGCCATCAGTCGTGCCCTCCGTTGCCGGGGGAGGCGGCGCCGGCCGCGGTCGGTGCCGCCTTGTCCCGGCGGCCCCGCCACAGCCAGGCCAGGCCGCCGAGGGAGACCAGTACCGGCAGCCCGGCGGGCAGCACCGGGGTGAGGGCGACCGCCGCGGCGGCCCCGGTTCCGGCGGCGGCCCCGGTCCGGCGGTCGGTGACGGTGGGCAGCGCGAGCGCGAGCATGACCGCGGGGAAGGTGGCGTCCAGCCCGAACGCACCGGTGTTCTTGATCATCGTGCCCGCGATCGTCCCGGCGACGGTGGCCACATTCCAGAGCGCGAACAGGGTGATGCCGGTGGCCCAGAACGCGAAGCGGCGGTCCCGGTCCGTGCGCTGCCCCATCGCGAACGCGACCGCCTCGTCGGTGGTGAAATGCACGCCGAGCAGGCGCCGGTACCAGGGGCCGGTGCCGGTGATGTCGGCGACGGTGAATCCGTACGGGAGCAGGCGGGAGTTGAGCAGGCCCCCCGCGGCCACGGCCGCGACCGGGCCGCCGCCCGCCAGGACGATGGTGACGGCCGCGATCTGGGCGCCGCCGGCGAAGGTGAACAGGGACATCGCGATGGGTACCCACGCCGGCAGGCCGCCGGCGGTAGCCGTCGCCCCGAACGACGCGCCCACGACCGCGTCGGCCAGGCACACAAGCGCGATGTCGCGATACAGCGTTCGCTGTGCCGGACTCATGTTCTCTATAATGAACAAAGGCAGAATGTTCGTCAAATCGAACGATCCGGAGCATGAAACGAACGATGGCAGACGCGAACGATCGTGACCGCGGGCACGGCCGCGATCCCGGGACCGCGGCGGAGATCGTCGCGGCGGTGGCGACCTCGCTGCGCCGGGAACGGGAACGGGCCGGGATCTCGCTGACCGAGCTGGCGCGCCGGGCCGGCGTCGCCAAGTCGACCCTGTCGCAGCTGGAGGCCGGATCGGGCAACCCGGGCCTGGAGACGCTGTGGGCACTGGCCGTGGCCCTCCGGGTGCCCCTGAGCCGCCTGGTCGACCCTCCCCGCCGGGGCATCGAGGTGATCCGCGCGGGCGAGGGGGCGGAGATGCGCACCGAGGGGGCCGAGTACTCGGCGGTGATGCTGGCCGCGTCGCCGCCCGGCGTGCGCCGCGACGTCTACCGGGTCCGCGCGCAGCCGGGGGCGCCGTACGTGGCCCGGCCGCATGTGCCGGGCACGGTCGAGCACGTGATCCTGTCCGCGGGGCGGGCGCTGGTCGGCCCGGAGGGCGAGGCGGTGGAACTCGCGCCCGGCGACTACCTGAGGTATCCCGGCGACGTCCCGCACGTCTTCGACGCCCTGGAGCCTGACACTCTCGCCGTCATGGTCACGGAGGATCCGTAGGCGGATAACGGCGAGCAGGAGAACCAGGTGCTGGTCCGGGGGCCTTTGCGCTCGTAGCCCCAGTCATCGGCGAGGGTCTCAACCAGCAGGAGGCCCCGGCCGCTCTCGACCATGTCGTCCTCCGCCCGGGGCAAGGGAACGGTCGGACCGGTGCGGTCGGAGACGTTGACCCGCACGGAGGCTCCGAGCCGGGTGACGGTGATGACGATCATCCGGCCAAGGCGTCCGCAGTCGCTGTGCCGGACGCTGTTGGTCACAAGTTCGCTCGTTAGCAGGATCGCGGTATCAGCACAGGGGTGCAGGGCACCCAGGGTCTTCTGAACGAATGCCCGGGCGGTCGCTACTTCTTCGACACGGGCCTCAATCGAGAGACGCGCCCGCGTAGTGCGCCGGGCCGTGCATTCATTCCGCGTGGCATTTGGCAAGCCCTCTCCCTTCCGCCTTGACCGCGGCGACGGCCCCGCGAATACCGTCCCCGCCGCAAGGCAGCTTGCCGAAAAACTTTCGCAACAATGCTGAAATTATTTCGGTTCGAGCGTAAACTGCATCCACGGGTCAGGTCAATAAGAAGATATTATTCTTTCCCCGTCGATTTCGTACTCGCAGGTGAGATCGCGCGCAGGGGCGCAAATGCGCCCGCTGGCATCGCGCTCCACTCAATTCCGTCGCACTCGAAACCATTTCGAGCTTCCTTGTTCCCCGCGTTGCCGTTATCTGATCGCGGAAGGTGTGAGCCTCATTACTCACGGGAACGGCAGAGCACGGCACGGTGTTAGGGCTGGGAGTGGGTGAGGACGGCGTGCATCACGGGAAGCGGAAAAGATTCAGCCGCCGGCTGCTGGTAGCGGCCGGGGTCAGTCTGCTGCTGATCGTCGGCCTGGCGGGCTCGGCCGCGGCCTCGCGGCCCGCGGCGGATTGTCCCGCCAGCCTGAATTGCGATTTCATTCCGGCCGCGTACAAGACAATCGGCGGCAACCCGGCTGACTACGGCAACTACGATCAGGCCAGCCGCCCGGCCGACGGCCTGAAAATCAACTCGATCGTGATTCACGACACCGAGGAGAGCTACCCCGGCACCATCTCCGGTTTTACCGACCCGGCTCACCAGGCCGCCGCGAACTACCTGGTCCAGTCGTCCACCGGGAACGTCACGGAAATGGTCCGGCCCGGCGACGTCGCCTGGGCGGTCGGCA
This sequence comes from Streptosporangiales bacterium, assembly GCA_009784565.1. Taxonomy (GTDB): domain Bacteria; phylum Actinomycetota; class Actinomycetes; order Streptosporangiales; family Streptosporangiaceae; genus Trebonia. The sequence goes on from WRBL01000052.1 coordinate 12,619, forward strand.
ACTGGTACTACAACACCCACTCGGTCAGCATCGAGAACGAGGGGTTCGCGGCCCAGGGCGCCGCCTGGTACACCCAGGCCGAGTACAAGTCGGACGCCGCGCTGGTGCGGTACCTGGCCCGGAAGTACGGCGTGCCGCTGGACGCTGAGCACATCGTCGGGCACGACAGCGTCGGCGGGGAAAACAGCGCGCAGAACAAGAACCAGCACACCGACCCGGGACCGTACTGGAACTGGAACTACTTCATGTCGCTGGTCCGGGGCGAGAGCGAGTCCGCCTACCTGGCCAGCCAGGGCTCAGCCGGAGCCCGCGGGCACCATGTCATCACCATCAGCCCGGACTGGAACGCCAACCGCCCGCCCGTCACCACCGGCTGCCAGCAGAGCACCTGTCCGGCCCTGCCGTCGCAGCCCGCGAACTTCGTCTACCTGCGCACGCAGCCGAATCAGTCCGCGCCGCTGCTGTCGGACCCGACGATGCACCCCCGGGGCGGGCCGGGCACCACGAAGATCAACGACTGGTCGGCCACGGCGCGGGCCGGGGACCAGTACGTGCTGGCCGGCCGGAAGGGAGACTGGACCGGAATCTGGTTCGGCGGCCGGACCGGCTGGTTCCGCGACCCGCGGGGGACGGGGGCCACGGCCCGGTTCACCGGCGCCACGGTCGTCACGCCCAAGCCCGGGAAAGCCACCGTGCCGGTCTACGGCGCGCCCTACCCGGAATCCTCGGCCTACCCGAAGGGCGTGACGCCGAGGTCCCGCCCGGCCCTGGCCTACACGTTCAAGGCGGGCCAGTCCTACGTCACGACGGGTTCCGTGCCCGACGACAGCTACAACGCCGCCTACGATCCCAGGACCCCCCACAACCGCGAGGTCATCCGCGGGCACACGCGGTACGACCAGGTCCTGTTCAACCACCGCCTCTACTACGTCAACGCCAGCGACGTGACCCTCAAGCACCTGAGGTAACGGGATCACACCAGGCCTCGCGAGCCTCAGTCGCCCGCGTTGGCATCCAGCCAGGAGACGAGGTCGGCGCTGGTACGGAGGAAGGCGGTGACCCGGTCGGCGGCCGCGGCGGTGTGCAGCCAGGGCTCCGGCGCCCACCACTGCCAGGAGGTCAGGCCCTTGCAGCGCAGGAACCGGATCCGCGGATGGTCGGCCTTGTACCCGCGCGGCGCGGTCTTGAGCTCACCATGGCACTGGATCTCAACCCCGTTCTTCTCCAATGCCGCGACGATCTCGGAGAGCCGGCTGCCTCGGTGGTCGTCGGCGACCGCGGCCCGGTACCGGGCCAGTTCGTCCGGCTCCATCCGCCACCGTCCGGCGCCGACCGCCAGCCCGTCGGCGGACAGCTGGACGTAGCCCGTCCCGCCGATCACCGCGCCGATGTGTGTCTTGTAGGGCGTCTTGTCGTGAGAGAAGCGGATGTCCCGGTAGGGACGGAAGATCTTGGCCTCCCCGAACTCCCCGGCCAGCGTCTCGGCCAGTTCTTCCATGGGGCGCCGGACCTGCTCGTCGTAAACGCGCTTATGACTGGTCCAGTACGACTTGGAATTGTCCGCCTCGAGGCCCTCGTAGAACCTGAGCGCCTCGTCCGTCCATCCGTTGAATCCCATGCCAGAAGCCTATCGAGGGGACAGGACGACGACCGGGATCTCCCGGTCCGTCCACGCCTGGTATTTCGCGAAGTCCGCGTACAGGTTCACCAGCCGCGGCCACAGTTCCGCCCGTTCGGCCGATGAGGCGACCCGGGCCATTACCGGTAGTACTCCGCGGCCCTTGAGGCGGACGAAGGTCTCCGGGTGCGCCTTCAGGTTGGAGAACCACTGCGGATGCCTCGGCAGCCCGCCCTGCGAGCCGACGATGACCAGGTCGTCCCCGGATTCCATGTACAGCAGGGGAGTGGTGTAGATGTTGCCGGACTTCCGGCCCCGGTGCTCCAGGAGCAGTGTCGGCACCGGCTTGCGGAACCCGGCCCCGACCCGCCACCGGCTGCCCACCCGTCCGCCGGTCAGCTTGAACACCTCGGTCTGTGCCCGGGCCATGTACTTCATCGCGACGGTGGTGACCGGCGAGTCCAGCCCCTTCGGGGCCTCGTCGGGAAGGCTGAAACGTCCCATGCTGCCAGCGTAACGCGGGCAGCCGGTCAGCATTCGATGACGTTGACGGCGAGGCCGCCGCGGGCGGTCTCCTTGTACTTCAGCTTCATGTCGGCGCCGGTTTCCCGCATGGTCTTGATGACCTTGTCCAGGGCGACGATGTGGTTCCCGTCGCCGCGCAGGGCGATCCGCGCCGCGTGGATCGCCTTCATCGCGCCCATCGAGTTCCGCTCGATGCAGGGGATCTGCACCAGCCCGCCGACCGGGTCGCAGGTGAGGCCGAGATGGTGTTCCATGCCGATCTCGGCCGCGTTCTCCACCTGGCGCGGGGTCCCGCCGAGCACCTCGGCGAGCCCGGCGGCGGCCATGGAGCAGGCGACGCCGACCTCGCCCTGGCAGCCGACCTCGGCGCCGGAGATCGAGGCGGTCCCGGCGTAGACGGCGCCGATCGCGCCCGCGGTGAGCAGAAACCGCACGACACCGTCGGAGGACGAGCCCGGCACGAACCGGTCGTAGTAGTGCAGGACGGCCGGGATGATGCCCGCCGCGCCATTGGTGGGGGCGGTGACCACCCGGCCGCCGGAGGCGTTTTCCTCGTTCACGGCCATGGCATAAACGCCAACCCAATCCATTACCCCGAACGGGTCTTCGTTCCTGCCCTCGTCCTCAGCCGACAGCTCACGGTAAACGCCGGGGGCCCGGCGCGGCACCTTCAGCCCGCCCGGCAGCGTGCCCTCGTGCGCGCAGCCGGCGGCCACGCAGTCCCGCATGACCTGCCAGATGCCCAGCAGACCCTCGCGGATGTCCGGTTCCGGCCGCCAGGACGTCTCGTTCGCCCGCATGATCTCGCTGACCGGAAGCGCGTTCAGGTCGCAGTGCCCGAGCAGGTCGGCGGCCGTACGGAACGGGTAGCGCACGGGGGTGTCGTCGGCCTTGACCCGGTCGGCGTCCGAGGCGGCCTCCTCGTCGACCACGAATCCGCCCCCGACCGAGTAGTAGGTCCGGGTACGGAGTTCCGCTCCGCCGGCGTCGCGGGCGAGGAAGCGCATGCCGTTTGAGTGGTACGGCAGCGACTTGCGCCGGTGCATGACCAGATCGCGGTCTTCGTCGAAGGCGATCTCGTGCTCGCCGGCCAGCCGGACCCGTCCCGACTCGCGGGTCTCGGAGACCAGGTCGACGGCGGCACGAGGGTCGACGAGGTCCGGCGCCTCGCCGGACAGGCCGAGCAGCACGGCCTTGTCGCTGCCGTGCCCGTGGCCGGTGGCGCCGAGGGAACCGAACAGTTCCACCCGCACCGACGCCACCCGGGGCAGCAGCCCGTCGGAGCGAAGCCCGGTGACGAAGGTCCGGGCGGCCCGCATCGGGCCCACGGTGTGCGAGCTGGACGGTCCGATTCCGACCTTGAACAGCTCGAAGACGCTGATGGTCATGGGCGCACTCCTTCCCCCGCAACCACTATCCCGTACGCCTCTGTCCAATCCCTGTCCAGGCGCTGTCGCCGTGCCGCATGTTGTGCCGGGAGAAGGGAAACGGAATGAGCGGCAGTATCCGTTTCGGGAAGTTATTATTTCGCTCAAATGAGCATTCGCTGTTGCGGGAAATGATTTGACGACGGCCGCAATTGACTATGAGCGTATTTTCAGGGTAACTGCCTGCACAGGCGTACCATGGGGATGCCTGGCAACGCGATGAGCTTTCCAGGATGAGCGGAAGAGCGTAAATTATTTCCATGTGGCGCAAAGGCGGTGCGGCCGCGTGGGTAGGCCGTGTCCCGGAACTTGAGTGCCTAATCTCGGCTGTCCGGGCGCTGCGCCGGGGCGAGGGATCGGTCGTCTGGGTCGAGGGCGAGCCGGGGATCGGCAAGACCGCCCTCGTCGCCGAGGCACTGGCCGCGGTGACCGAGCCGGACTGGGAAATCGGATGGGGTGCCGCGGACGCGCTGAGCGAGCGGCTGCCGCTGCGGGTCATGCAGGACTGCCTGGGAGTGCGGCCCGGGTCGGATGACCCGCGCCGCGCACGGGCCGCCGGGGTGCTGCGGGACGACCGGCTGGGGCTGTTCGCGGACGGGGGCACCCCGACCGCGGGCATCGAGGAACTGCTGGCGCTGGCCGACAAGCTGTGCGCGCAGGCTCCCCTGATCGTGGTCATCGATGACATGCAGTGGGCGGACGACGCGTCGCTGGTCGCGTTCCACCAGCTGGCGGTCACCATCGGCCAGATGCCCCTGCTGCTGATCGCGACGTGCCGGCCGGCGCCGCGCCGGGCCGACGTGAGAGAACTGAGGGTGGCCCTGGAACGCCGGGGCGCGACCATGGTAGAGGTCGGGCCGCTGCCCGACGCCGACGCGGCGAAGCTGGTGACGGAGATGCTCGGGGCGTCCCCCGGGAGCGCGCTGCGGGAACTGACCAGCCGGGCGGGCGGGAACCCGCTGTACCTGAGGGAACTCGTCGGGGCCCTGGCCCGGGAGCAGGCGGTGACCGCCGGGCCCGGTACGACCGGGATACCGTCGGCTCTGCCGCGGCTTCCGGCGTCGCTGACGGCCGTGCTGGAGGACCGGCTGACCGCGGTGCCGGAGGACGCCCGGCAGCTGCTGCGGACCGCCGCGCTGCTCGGAGGCACGTTTTCCGTCACAGACCTCTCCGTGATGGCGCGCAGGTCGGCGTCGGCCCTGGCGGCCAGCCTGCAGGAGGCGGTGGCGGCGGGCATCCTGGCCGAGTCCGGGCCCGCCCTGTCGTTCCGGCACCCGCTGCTGCGGCAGGCGCTGTACGAGAGCATGCCGGAGGCGCTGCGGTCGGCGCTGCACGCCGAGGGGGCGCGGGAACTCGCCGAGCACGGCGCGGATCCCCTGAGCGTGGCCCAGCAGCTGTCCCTGTCGGGACGGGCGGGAGAGGGCTGGACCAGGCCCTGGCTGGAGGCGGCGGCTTCCGAGCTCACCACGCGTGCCCCGGAGCTGGCGGCCGACCTGCTGCGCCGGGAAGTGGACGGCGCCGCGGACCGGGCCCAGGGCGGCCTCATGGCCAGCCTGGTGCAGGCCCTGCTCGCCGCCGGTTCCTACGACGAGGCGATGAGACGGGCCGGCCGGGTCCTCGTGGAGATCACCGATCCCGTGCGGCTGGCGGAGACGTACTCGGCCCTGGCCCGGGCCCAGGCGAGCGGCGGCCAGGGACGAAAAGCCATCCGCACCCTTCACCAGGCGCTGACCCGGGCCGACCTTCCGCGCGTGCAGCAGGCCCGGATGCTGGCCCTGCTGGCGCTGCTGGAACGGTCGGCCACCGGCGACCTGGAAGCGGCCGACGCCGCCGCCCTCCAGGCCCTGATCCTCGCGGAGGAGCCCGGTGACAGCACGGAGGATCCCGGCGGCATCGCGGATGACTCCGGTGACGCGGCCGGGTGCGCGCATGCCCTGCTCGGCCTGTGGGTGACCAGCTCGGTCCGGCGCGACCATTCCGCCGCCCTGGACTACGCCGACCGGGCGCTGCGGGTGCTCGGCCACGACCCCGCCCACGCCGACCTGCGCTCCCTCGCCTACGACGACCGGATCTTCACTCTCCAGAACCTGGACCGCTGGTCCGAAGCCGGGGAGACGCTCGGCCGGGCCGCCCGGGCGGACCGGCGGGACAGAGGGCCGGCCAGCGGGACCTGGGTCGCAGCGGCGGTGTACTGGTACTGGATGGGGCAGTGGGACGACGCCCAGGCCGAAGTAGACCTGGACGATCACGACGGCGTTCCCAGGCTGGCCTACTCCTACCTGCGCGAAGGCTGGCCCGCGCTGATGGCGCACGGCGTGGCGGCGCTCATCGCGGGACGGCGGGACCAGCGCACCACGGCCGACCGTCATCTCCGGCAGGGCCTGGCCCTCCCCGTCCAGGGCCTTCCCGACCGGGAGAACCGGGACTTCCTGTGCTGTGCGCACGCGGTCGCGCTGGAACAGAACGGGGATATCCGCCAGGCCGTCGAGGTCCTGGAGAAGCTCCTGCACCGGGAGCGCGGCGAGATGACGCTGGTCCACCAGTGGATGCCCTACCTGGTGCGGCTGGCCGCCACCGTGGGCGACCTGGGCCTGGCCCGGTCCGCGGCCCGGGCGTGCGAGGCGGAGGCGGAGGCGGAGAGCCAGCCGGCCCGGGCGGCCGCGGCCAGCCTGCGGTCCGCTGGGATCCTGAGATCGGACCCGGCGCCGCTGCGGGAATCGGTCGCGCACTACCGGGAGCGCGGCCCGGCCGTGGACCTGCCGGCGGCCCTGGAGGACCTGGCCGCCGTGCTGGCGGACAAGGGCGAGGAAGAGGAGGCCCGGACGCTGCTGCATGAGGCGGTGACCCTGTACGAGGGGTTCGGGGCCTACTGGGACGTCCGGCGGGCGGACGCGCGGCTGCGGCCGTTCGGGATCCGCCGGGGCACCAAGGGACCGCGGGGGCCGAGGGGCCCGCGCCCGGAATCAGGCTGGGAGGCGCTGACGCCGACCGAGGTCAAGATCGCGGCCCTGGTCGGCGCGGGCCAGTCGACGTCGGACATCGCCAGCGGCATGTTCCTGTCGCGCCGGACGGTGCAGAAGCACGTGTCGAACATTCTCGCCAAGCTGGGAGTCAAGAGCCGGGTCGAAATCGTCCGCGAAGCCCTGAAACAGGGCGTCACCGCGTAGGTTACGTGTCATGCGGCAGATGGGCGGTGTCGCGGAGTGGGTGGGCCGCGACCGGGAACTCGCGACGCTGACCGCGTCCTTCCAAGCGCTGCGCCGGGGCGAGGGATCGGTCGTCTGGGTCGAAGGAGAACCCGGGATCGGCAAGTCGGCCCTGGTGTCCCGGGCGCTCGATGCGGAGGGCGACCCGGAATGGGACATCGGCTGGGGCACCGCGGGCCCGCTGAGCGAACGGCTGCCGCTGAGAGTCATGCAGGACTGCCTGGGGGTTCGCCCCGGCTCGCCCGACCGGCTGCGAGCCCGGGCGGCCGAGGCGCTGCAGGACCAGCGCCAGGGCCTGCACGCCGCCAGCTACCCGCCGGTGGCCCGCATCGAGGAACTGCTGGCGCTGGTGGACAAGCTCTGCGCGGACACGCCGGTCGTCGTGGTCATCGACGACCTGCACTGGGCGGACGACGCGTCGCTGATCGCGTGGCATCAGCTGGCGATCTCGGCGGGCCAGCTGCCGCTGCTGCTGGTCGCGACGGTCCGGCCGACCTCGCGGCCGCGGGTCCGGGACCTGCGCGCGGCGGTGGCCCGCCAGGGCGGTGCCGTGCTCGGCCTGGGCCCGCTTCCGGACGCCGACGCGGACGCGCTGGTGGGGAAAGTTCTCGGCGCGCCGCCCGGCGGCGAGCTGCGGCGGGTCGCCGCCCAGGCCGGCGGCAACCCCCTGTACCTCCGGGAACTGATCGACGCCCTGACTCGCGAGCAGAAGATCCGGTTCGGCCCCGACGGCGCTGAGGTGTCCGAGGGCCTGGAACGGCTGTCGGTTCCGCTGGCGTCCGTGCTGGAGGGCCGGCTGGAGTCGGTCTCGCCGGACACCGGGACGATGCTGAGAGCCGCCTCCCTGCTCGGGTGCGCGTTCGCCGTTACCGATCTCACGGTCATGCTGGGCCAGCCGGCGGCCGCGGTCGCCGACGGCGTGCGGGAGGCGATGACCGCCGGGATACTCGCCGAGTCCGGGCCCGCCCTGTCGTTCCGGCACCCGCTGCTGCGGCAGGCGCTGTACGAGAGCATGCCGGGGGCGCTGCGGTCGGCGCTGCACGCCGAGGGGGCGCGGGAACTCGCCTCGCGCGGAGCCGATGCCCTGAGCGTGGCGCAGCAGCTGTCCCTGTCGGGATGCCCGGGCGAGGGCTGGGCCCGGTCCTGGCTGGAGACGGCGGTGCCGGAGCTGACCGTGCGGGCGCCCCGGCTCGCGGCCGACCTGCTGCGCCGGGAAGCGGACGAATGCGCGGCCGACGACCCGTTCCGGGACGAGCTCATGGCCGGCCTGGTGCGGGCGCTGCTGGCCGCCGGATTCCATGACGAGGCGATGAGCCGGGCCAGCCGGGTCCTGACGGAGATCACCGATCCCGTGCGGCTGGCCGAGATGTACGCGGTGCTGGCGCAGGTCCAGGCCAGCAGCGGCCAGAACGCCACGGCGGTTGCCACGCTCCGGGAGGCGCTGTCCCGCCTCGACCTGCCGCCCGGCTGGCGGTCCCGGATCCTGAGCCTGACCTCGATGCTCGCCCGGGCGGAGAGCGGCGACGTGGCCGCGGCCGAAGCCGCCGGCGGGGAAGCCCTGTCCGTCGCCGCCGCCACCGGTGACAGGTTCGCGACCTCCCAGGCCCTGCTCGCCCGGTGGCTGACCCGGAGCGTCCGGCGGGACCACGCCGCCGCACTGGACTGCGCCGAGCAGGCGGTGAGAGTGGCCGGCGACGACCCCGTCCACGCGGACGTGCGCTCGCTGGCCCATGACGCCCGGGTCTTCACGCTGCAGAACCTCGCTCGCTGGGCGGACGCCGGGGAAGCCCTCCGGGACGCCACCCGGGCTGACCAGCGGGACAAGAGCCCGGCCCGCCGCACCGGGGGCACCGCGGCGGTGTACTGGTACTGGACAGGCCAGTGGGATGACGCGCTGGCCGAGCTCGACCTGGACCATCCCGACTGGGTACCCGGGCTGGACTACACCCACATGCGGGAAGGCTGGCCGCAGCTGCTGGTCCACGGCGTGACCGCGCTCATCGCGGGACGGCGGGACCAGCGGACCACCGCCGGACGCCACCTCCGCCAGGGCCTGGCCGTGCGCGTCCAGGAGTTCGTGGTCCGGGAGAACCGGGAGTTCCTGGTGGCCGCGCAGGCGCTCGCGCTGGAACAGTCCGGGGACACCCGCCAGGCGATGAATATCCTGGCCGGCTTCGCCCACCGGCACGACGGCGAGCTGACCATGACCTACCAGTGGCTGCCCGACCTGACGCGGCTGGCCGTCTCCGCGGGCGACCAGGCCCTGGCCCGGTCGGCGGTGCAGGCGTGCGCGGCCGAGGCGGCGGCGGAGACCAGCCCGGGCCGGGCGGCCGTGGCCAGCCTGCGGTGCCAGGGGCTGCTGCGGTCAGACCCGGATCCGCTGCGGGAGGCGGCCGAGCGGTTCCGGGAGACCGGGCCGGCGGTGGAACTGCCCGCGGCGCTGGAGGACCTGGCCGCCGTGCTCGCGGAGAAGGGCGACGAGGGAGAGGCCCGGGTCACGCTGAACGAGGCCGTTGCCCTGTACGAGAGCTTCGGCGCGTACTGGGACGTCCGCAGGGCGGACGGACGGCTGCGCCCGTTCGGGATCCGGCGGGGCGCGCGCGGGCCGAGAGGCCCGCGAGGCCTGCGCCCGGCCTCGGGCTGGGAGGCGCTGACGCCCACCGAGGTCAAGGTCGCCGCCCTCATCGGCGCGGGCCGGTCAACCTCGGACATCGCCGACGGCATGTTCCTGTCCCGGCGCACCGTGCAAAAGCACGTATCGAACATCCTGGCCAAGCTCGGTGCCAGGAGCCGGGTCGAGATCGTCCGCGAGGCACTCAGCCAGGGCGTCACCGCGTAGCCGGGAAAAGATGGGTCAAGTGGCGTAGGTCACCGCGGCCGCGCAGATCAGCCGGACCGCCGAAAGATTGCGTCACATGACCACTATTTCTGTCCGACCGAGTCGGGTTACCTAGGTACTGGACGGCGGAGCACAGAATTACAGACAGGACGTGGTTGTACGTGATCGCGAGCCCGGGGACCCAGACACTGCAGCGACGCATCGACGTGACGATCCAGTGCGACGACCCTGTGATCCACGCGGGGATCGTCAGCATCCTCCGGCACCGGCCGGAGCTGAACCTTCAGGGGCGGGACGCCCGCCCGGACGACGCGGTACTGGTTCTGGTCGTCGACACCATCGACGACCAGGCCCTGGAGACGCTGCGCAGGCGCTGGCGGACCGGCAAGGGCCAGACCGTGCTCGTGGTCGGCCGCATCAGGGAAGCGGAACTGCTCGGTGCCCTCGAATGCGGGGTCCGCGCGATCGTGCGCCGCCAGGACGCGTCGCCCGAGCGGATCGTCCGGGCCGTCCAGAGCGCTGACCACGGCGCCGGGGACCTGCCGCCCGACCTGCTGGGCGGTCTCCTCGGCAGCATCGGTCGGTCGCTGCGCCGCGGAACCGCGGCCCGGGAAATGCCCCTGACCGGTTTCTCGGAACGGGAGATCGACGTGGTCCGGCTCGTAGGCGAGGGACTGGAGACCCGGGAAATCGCGGAGAAACTGTCCTACTCCGAGCGGACGGTCAAGAACGTGCTCCAGGGCATCATGCTCCGCCTGGGCCTGCGCAACCGGCCGCATGTGGTGGCCTACGCGGCCCGGGAAGGATACCTGCGCTGATCTCCCGGGCCGCGACGGGACTACGCGGCCGAGATACCCGAGGCGGAGATCACGAAGCCCTTGCCGTTCACCTCGCAGGTGACGCCCGACGATGCCGAGGAACAGGTGAAGGGGCCGACCCCGGTGGACTGCCCGTACCGCAGCGTGGGAGTCCCGTCGCCGGCGTTCCCCAGGCAGGAATCGCCGTCGCAGACCTTGTAGGAGCCGCTGGAGCCCATGGTCGCCGACCGGGCGGGCGAGTTCGTCTCGCACATGACGGAAGTCGTGCTGACCTCGCAGCTGATGTTGCCCGACGGGGACACGAACTCGCCGCCGGAGCCGGTCTGCATCGGGACGCGACGGCCGGAACCGGGCTGAGCCGCGGCCGAAGCCGACCCGCCCTGGGCCGGGGCGCCCGACGCGGAAGAGGAGGGACCGCAGGCGGTGAGGGGGAGCGCGATGGCGAGCATGGCCAGTCCGGCCAGGTAACGTCCGCTGATTTTCTGCACGCCGATATCTAACCGGGTGAGCCCCGTCCCTGCCAGGCGCGGAAGGGCACGTTTCGCTGCCCCCGGCCGGTGCCCGGTGACGACGGACCGCCCCGGGTGATGGAATGGGACGGTGTCGCCGGGTGATCTCGGGCTGGATCTGCTGGTCGGCGCGGGAATCGTGGTCGCCGCGATCGTCTCCGCGCGGCTGGCCCACGGGGCCGGGCTGCCGGCGCTGCTGGTGTTCCTCGGGCTGGGCCTGCTCCTGGGCGAGTCCGGGGCCGGAATCCGTTTCGACAACGTCGCGCTGACCGAGGTCCTCGGCCTGTCGGCGCTCATCCTGATCCTGGCCGAGGGCGGGCTGACCACCAGCTGGGCCCACGCGCGGCCCGCGATGCCCGCGGCGCTCCTGCTGGCCACCGTCGGAGTCGGGGTGTCGATCGCCGTCGTCGCGGTCTGCGACCGGTACCTGCTGGGTGCCCCCTGGCGGGACGCGCTCCTGCTGGGCGCCGTTCTCGCGCCGACCGACGCGGCCGCCGTGTTCTCCGTGCTGCGCCGGCTTCCGCTGCCGCCCGCGCTGTCCGGGATGCTGGAGGGAGAGTCCGGGCTCAACGACCCGCCGGCCGTTCTCGCCGTGACCCTGCTGTCGGCGCACGGGCACGGGACGTCCCCGCTGAACGTCGTGTTCACGATCGCCTGGGAGATCGCCGGGGGAGCACTGGCCGGGGCCCTGGTCGGGCTGCTCGGGATGCTGTTCCTGCGCCGGGTCGCGCTGCCCGCGTCGGGGCTGTACCCGGTGGCGGTGCTGGCGCTGATCGTCTGCGGCTACGGCGGGGCGTCGATGGCCGGGGCGAGCGGGTTCCTCGCCGTGTACGTCTCGGCCGTGCTGCTCGGGAACGCACGCCTGCCGCACGGCCCGGCGACGCGGGGCTTCGCCGAAGGCGTCGGCTGGCTGGCCCAGATCCTGCTGTTCGTCATGCTCGGCCTGCTCGCCGCCCCGGCCCGGCTGCCCGCCCAGATCATCCCCGCGCTGATCGTCGGCGTCATCGCCGTCGCCCTGGCCCGGCCGGTCTCGGTGTTCGTCTCGACGCTGCCGTTCCGGCTGCCCGGGCTTTCCCGGGTCTCGTGGCGGGAACAGGCGTTCCTGTCCTGGGCGGGGCTGCGTGGCGCCGTTCCGATCGTCTTGACGACTATCCCGCTCAGTGCCCGCCTGCCCGGGTCGTCCCGGCTGTTCGACATGGTCTTCGTGGTGGTCATCCTGTGCACGATCGCGCAGGGGCCGACCCTGCCCTGGGTGGCGCGGCGGCTGTCGGTCATCGCCCCCGCGGAGCCGCACGAGATCCTCGTGGAGTCCGCGCCGCTGGAGGAACTGCACGCCGACCTGCTGACGGCGGAAGTCCCGGCCAGTTCCCGGCTCCAGGGCGTCGAGCTGTACGAGCTCCGCCTGCCGTCGGAGGTGAACCTGGCGCTGATCGTGCGCGGCGGAGCGGGCTTCGTCCCCGCCCCGACGACGATCCTGCGGGCCGGGGACCGCCTCCTGATCGTCGCCCCCGCCGGCGCACGGGAGCAGACCGAACGCCGCCTGCGCGCCGTCAGCCGGGCCGGCAAGCTGGCCGGCTGGTTCGGCGAGCACGGCGACTGAGCCGTCAGGCTTACCTGATTTCAAGAGGTAGCTCATCTCTCTGCGTAAACCGTCCGCCGTCCGTCTGCGTCTGCCTAGAAATGGCCGGAAAACTAATCAGCTCTGAGCTCCGGGCAGGCGTGGGGACAATGAGCAGTACAGATGTGCTTGAAAATCCGAGACGGGCAGAAGCTGCCG
>WRBL01000053.1 GCA_009784565.1 Streptosporangiales bacterium
CGCCGCTGGTCCAGAAGGTCACTCAGCACGCCGAACGGTGCGGGCGCTGCCTCTCCCGCCGCCAGGGCGAGCTGCGCCCGGCGCTGCGGCTCAGCCTGACCCCGGCCGCCCTGCTCGGAGCCGGGGTATCGGCGGAGGCCCTGCGCCCCGCGGCCGCTTCCGTGGCCGAACTCCGCGACCAGGTGCTGGCCCTGGCCTGCGATCCGTCGGCCGAGGGCGGTGAGGCCCGGCGCCGGGCCTGCGGGCTGGCCGGGCCGTTCGGCCTGGCGCTGCCGCCGGACGCCGGGCAGCCCGCTTCCCGGGCCGGGAGCTTCTCTCAGTGGACCGGGTTCCCGGTGCCGCTGCCGGCGGAGCCGGGCCGCGGCCTGCCCCGCAGCCGCCTGACCGTGGCGCTGACCGGGACGGCCGTCGCGGCGCTGACCGTCGTCGCCGCGTTCGCCGCGGCCGGGCCCCGGGTACACGACTCGCGGTCCGCGGTCGCGTCGGCCAGCCTGTCGCCGGCGATCGGCGTGCCGACGGCCGTCACCCTCCGGTGGAACGCCGGCCAGCGCGCGCGGGAGGGCGTCCTGACGGTGACCGTGAAGGGCGGCGGCCCGCTCGCCTGGTCCGTCTCGGACCAGGACCAGGGACTGCGCCTGTCCCAGGTCTCCGGCACGTCGTCCGCGGTGGTGTCGATCATCGACCCCGGCCGGGGCGATCTCCGGCCGCTGCTGGTCACCTCGGGCAACGCCGCCTACACCGTGACCCTGAGGCCAGCCGGGTAACCGTCCGCCGCGGCGGTCCCGGACGAGAACTCAGTCGCGGCTGGGGATCAGGCGGCCGTTGCGCAGGGCCTCGGCCGACAGGACGCCGAACAGGTAGAAGTACGCGGCCTCTTCCTCCTCGAAGAACCGCACCTCGTGCCGGGCGTCTTCGCCGCAGCTGAAGACCTCGTAGCCGCCGTCGGTCTTGAACAGGCACATCGCGCCGGTGACTTCCTCGTCCACCGCGTAGGACGAGCGGGAGATGTCCGCCATGTCGACCAGGTCGGCGAAGATATCCGACATCGCGATCCGGTTCTTCCGCTGGGAGCGCCTGCCGCGCCGTCCGCCGGCGGGCCGGAACAGCGCGGCGGCCGCCGTGTGACGGGGCCGGGGAGCCGCCGGGACGGCCGGGGCGAACTGCCTCGCGGCCCCGGCCAGCGTCTCCTTGTCCGCCGCGGCGGAAGCGGGCGCCGCCACGGTGCCCGCGGCCTGGCCCTCCGGGGAGTCCGTGTCCTGAGCGTCGGCGTTGTCCGCCGCGGCCTCGGCCCGCGTCGCTCCGGACGGAGCCTCGGCCTGCTGCTCCTTCTCCGGGGCCTGGCCATCGTCCTTCTCCGCCTCCGGGGATTCGGCGGGGGAGCCGGAGGCCTCGGCCGGGGCCGGGGCCGGGGCGCTGCTCGCGCCCGCGGCGGCCGGGACGCTCTGGGCCTGGCCGGCCGCGGCGGCTTCGGCGGCCGGAGCGGCGGATGCCTGCGGCGCGTTCTGGGCCTGGGCGGCCTCGGCCGGTGCCTCGGCCGGTGTCTCGGCCTGCGCGGCGGCCGCCGCCTCGGCGGGTGACGCCGGCTGAGGCAGGCGATGGGGCAGGGCGACGGGCTGGGTCGCCGTCGGCTCCGGCGTCTGTGCCTGTGCCTGTGCCTGTGCCGCCGCGGCTGGCGCCGCCGCCGGGGTCTGTGCCTGTGCCTGCGCCTGGGCGGGCTGGGAAGCCTGCGGCTGTGCCGCCGCGGCTGGCGATTGCTGCTGGGCCGTCGCCGCCTGATTCTCCGGCTGCGGCTGGGTTCCGGGCTGCTGGCCCGCCTGCTCGGAGGGCTGGCCCGGCGGCTGAGCCGCGGGGGCCTGCGGCTGCGGCTGCTGTCCCGCCGCGGGCTCCTGGCCGGGAGCCGGGGCCGGAGTGGGCGCCGATGCCGGGCCGGGGGACGGCTGCGGCTGGGCCAGAGGCGACGCGGGCGCGGCGACCGGGGCGCCCGCGGGGACCGCGAGGGAGGCCGGGGCGGACTGGCCCTGGGGGCCCGTCGCGTATCCGGGCGTGCCCGGCACGGCGCTCGGCGCCGCGGGCAGCGCGTTGGCGATATGGCCCGGGTACGGGGGCTGCTGTCCCTGGCCGCCGTTCGGCTGGCCGCCGCCCTGCTGCGGCGCGGCCCCGGGCTGGGGCGCTCCGGGCTGGGGCTGGGGCGCCCCTGGGTGGGGCGCTCCGAACGGCGGAGCGCCGACGGGGTACCCGCCGGCCGAGCCGTTCGCGCTGGCGGGTCCGCCGTTTCCGCCGGGGCCCGGGACCGGGCCCGGGACCTGGGACTGGCCGGGGGACTGCGACTGGAAGCCCCCGTACCAGGGGTTGCCGTCGCCGGGGGCGCCGCGCCAGGCCGCGGGCGGCTGCTGCGGCCCGGTCGGCGGGTGCTGGCTTCCCGGCTGCGGGCCTCCCGGCGGCTGGACTCCGTTCGGCTGCTGTCCGGGCGGCTGCTGTCCGGGCTGGGGCTGTCCCGGCTGAGGCTGCTGCGGCCCCGGCTGCTGTCCGGGCTGAGGCTGTTGCTGCGGCCCCGGTTGCTGCGGCCCCGGTTGCTGGGGTCCCGGCTGCTGCGCACCGGGCTGCTGTCCTGGTGCCTGCTGTCCTGGTGCCTGCTGGTTCGGCGCCTGCTGCCCGGGCCGGGCCGGGTGCTGCTGCTGGGCCGGGGCCGACGGGGCCGCGGGCAGCCCGAGCGGCTGCCTGCCCATCCTCGGCGGCACGTTCGCGCCAGGGTTGCCCGGGCCGCCCTGGGCTCCGGGGCCGCCCGGCGCGTTCGGCGGGGCGCCCATCATGCCGGGCGCACCAGGAGCGGACGCGCCCGGCATCCCGCTCCCGGGAGCGGGGCCGCCGGTGGCGCCGAGGGCGCTCAGGGCACCCGGTCCGGCGGGCCCTCCGGGACCCATGGGGCCTCCGGGCCCGGTCATGCTCCCCGGCCGGGGCATGCCTCCGGGACCGGGCATTCCGCCCGGGCCCGCGGGTCCGCCCGGCCCGCCCGGGCCAGGGGCGCCGACTCCGGGCGGGGCTCCGTGCGGCATTCCGCCCGGTCCGACGCCGCCCGCGCCGTTTCCGCCGGGACCGAACGCCCCGGCCGGCCCCATCCCGGGACCGCCCGGGCCCGCCGGGCCGGGACCCCCGGTCAGGACGGCCATCAGTGACGCGATCGGGAACTCGCGCCGGTCTTCCTGCAGGTTCTGGACCTCGTGCCGGGCGACGACGACCTCGAACACGCCCCGGTCAACCTGCCAGTAGCCAAGCTGCTTGGCCCGCCGCTCGTCGTTGCCCAGGTGGACGATGTGCAGCCGGTCGCCCATGTCATCGAGAATGAGGCACCGCTCGCCCCGGTAGTTGCCGACCGGCCGGGATTCCCACAACGCGTCGATGTCAGTGAGCTGCACCTGCTTGCGCCAGATGCCCCCGGGAGCAGGGGAGAAACCGTGTTCCTCGGGGGGCGGCGGGGCGGCGAACAGCGTGATATCTCGGTCGGAGGGCCCCACGGCAGCCTGGTATGAGGCGCCGAGGTGAGACGCCATCAGCCGGAACCGCACTGCCTTATCCCTCCCTGCCGGTGCGTCGCCAGGCCAGCCCGTCATAGCGGGCCACCGGCTCTTCACCGCCGTTCGTGAACCTGCAAATCATGGTGCCGACCGGTATCTGGATCGGCTCCAGGTAGAACTCGGCCCGGCCGCCCGCGTCGCGGGGCGGCACCGGAGCGTATCCGTCGATCTCCCGCGCGTGCCAGCACAGAAAGTACAGTTCGCCCGAGTCCGGGGCGAATTCTGATCCTTCGTAGCCTAGGCCGAGCGCGCGGTACGCGTCGGCCGTGCTGCGAAACTGGACGTCCTGGACCCGGTGCACGTAGCCAGCGATCACGTTGCGCTGGCCGTTCATGTACGGGCCGACCATGCGCGGCGGCACGACCTTCCGCATTGGCGTGCCGGCCGCTATCCGCGCGTTCTGCGCCGGCTCGCGTGCTGCGGAACCCAACGGTCAGTCTCCTTACTCGTTCATCCTGAGAGCTCTCATGAGGCACATCTAAGGGCAAGGGCCCCGCGGTGTTGCGGGTCCCGAGGTTCCCATATCCGTCATGTGCGCTCAACTGATTCTGCCTGCTCGACGCGGGTTACCGGGGGTAAAGGGCCTATTCTCGCCAAATTCTTACTATTCGTAGCGGGTGCCTGGCTCGCAGGCGACGGAATCCGTGGGTATCGTGCCTGCGTGGGTATCACCAGCAGGAACGTCACCGGCAGCCGGGGAGACACCGGCGAGGCCGACCCCGCCGTGACGGCGGCGCTGGAGGCCTGGGGGCGCGGCACCGCCGGCGAACCCGAGGTCCTGACGGCCCTGTCCGGCACCCGCCTGATCGTCCCCGTGGTGACAATGCTCACCGAGCGCGGCGACGACGGCGGCGAGAAGGAAACCGAGATGGCGCTGCCGACGCTGGTCGGCCAGGACGGGCGCGCGGCGGTGATCGCCTTCACGGGTACCGAGACGCTCTCCCGCTGGAACCCCGAGGCCCGCCCGGTGCCGTTCGGCGCCAGCCAGGTCTGGGAGTACGCGCAGGCCGAGGGAAACGCCGTGGTCATCGACGTGGCGGGCCCGGTCTCGCTGGCCGTGGAGGGCGCGCGCCTGGCCGCGCTCGCGGCGGGAGCGGAGCCGCCCCGGCCGCACGAGGACCCGGACGTGCGGGCCGAGATCGCGACGATCGCCCGGGACTTCACGGTGGAGCCCGGCCCGGACGGCAGCGACTTCCTGGTCACCCTGCGCGGCCTGGGCGAGGCCGGCGCGCGCCAGGCGGCCGGGGAGATCGCCGCGCGCGTGCGGGCCGGGGGCCGGTTCCGCCGGGGCGTCGCCTTCCGCCTGTCCTGAAGCTCTCCTGCCGAACGGCTCTTCGTTCCACCTCAGCGTCACGGGCGGTTGTCTCGCCCGGTCACGGTAAGGTTTAACCCATGTTTCGGTGGCTGACCGCGGGAGAATCGCACGGGCGTGCGCTGACGGCGATCTGTGACGGAGTGCCGGCGGGCGTCCACGTGACCAGCGGTGACGTGGCGGCGGCGCTGGCGCGGCGGCGCGCGGGTTACGGACGAGGCGCGCGGATGAAGTTCGAGCAGGACGAGGTGGAGCTCACCGGCGGCGTGCGGCACGGCGTGACGCTGGGCGGGCCGGTCGCGATCCGCGTGGGCAACACCGAGTGGCCGAAGTGGGAGACGGTCATGTCCCCGGACCCCGTGGACGCCGATGTCCTCGAGGCCCAGGCCCGCAACGCGCCGCTGGCGCGGCCCCGGCCCGGCCACGCCGACCTGGCCGGCATGCAGAAGTACGGCTTCACCGATGCCCGCCCGATCCTGGAGCGGGCCAGCGCGCGCGAGACCGCGGCGCGGGTGGCGCTGGGCGAGGTGGCGCGCCGGCTCGTGGACCAGGTCCTCGGGGTGCGGATCGTCTCGCACGTCGTGGCCCTCGGCTCCGTGTCGGTCCCCGACGACGCCGAGCCGCCGGCTCCCGGCGACGCCGAGCGGATCGACGCCAGCCCGGTGCGGTGCCTCGACCCGTCGGTGTCCGATGCGATGGTGGCCGAGGTCGACGCGGCCCGCAAGGACGGCGACACGCTGGGCGGGGTCGTCGAGGTAGTGGCCTACGGGCTGCCGCCGGGCCTGGGCAGCCACACCCAGTGGGACCGGAAGCTGGACGCGCGGCTGGCCGCGGCCCTGATGTCGGTCCAGGCGTTCAAGGGCGTGGCCCTGGGCGACGGCTTCACCACCGCCGGGCGGCGGGGATCGGCCGCGCACGACGAGATCGAGCATGGGCCCGGCGGGCTGCGGCGGCGCACCAACCGGGCCGGCGGCGTGGAAGGCGGCATGACCAGCGGCGAGCCGCTGCGCGTGCGCGCCGCCATGAAGCCGATCTCCACGGTGCCCCGGGCCCTGGACACGGTGGACGTGACGACCGGAGAGCCGGCCAAGGCGATCAACCAGCGCAGCGACGTGACCGCGGTTCCCGCGGCCGGCGTCGTGGCGGAGGCGATGGTGGCCCTGGTGCTGGCCGAGGCGGTGACCGAGAAGTTCGGCGGGGACTCGGCGGAGGAGATCCGCCGCAACGCCGAGAACTACCTCAAGTCCCTGGTGATCTCTTGAGCGACGACGGCGGAAAACCGCTGACCGTGATCCTGGTCGGGGCGCCCGGGGCGGGCAAGTCCTCGGTCGGGCGGCTGCTGGCGTCCCGGCTCGGCGTGCCGTTCACCGATACCGACGACCTGGTCGCGAAGGACGCGGGCAAGCCGGTCGGGGACATCTTCGTCGAGGACGGCGAGCAGGTGTTCCGCGAACTGGAGCGGGCGGCGGTGGCCCGCGGCCTGGAGGCGGCCGGCCCCGACGGCGGGGTGGTCGCCCTCGGCAGCGGCGCCGTGCTGGACATCGAGATCCGGCAGCTGATCAGCCGGTCCACGGTGGTCTACCTGGAGGCCGCGTTCGCCACGGTCGCCAAGCGCAGCGGCATGGACAAGCCCCGGGTGGTGCTGCCCGGGAACCCTCGCGGGATGCTGCGGGCCATGCTGGACGAGCGCCGCCCGATCTACGCCGACGTGGCCGGGCTCACCGTCGCCACCGACGGGATGGCCCCCGAGGAAGTGGCCGACGACCTGGCCCGCCAGCTGTCATAGTGATGTAGAGCCCACCCTCAGCGGCACCAACGGGACCATCGGGGGCGCCATGGCGACACCGTCGGTCCCGTTGCGGGCCCGGGTGGGGCGCGAGAGTAAACGGAGATAAGAGCAAATGTCGGTTACCCGGATCCCGGTTGGCGGCGAGCAGCCCTACGAGGTCGTCGTCGGCAGCGGGGTGCTCGGCGAACTCCCGTCGCTGATCGGCAAGAAGGCCGAGACGGTCGCGGTGATCCACGCGGCCGGGCTGGCCGGCCTGGCGGAGCAGGCCCGCGACGCGCTGACGGCCGCCGGGTTCAGCGTCTGCGTCACCGATATCCCCGACGGGGAAGCGTCGAAGACCGTCGACGTAGCGGCCGGGCTGTGGTCGTGGCTGGCGGAGAAGCGGATCACCCGTTCGGATTACGTGGTCGGGATCGGCGGGGGAGCGGCGACCGACCTGGCCGGGTTCGTGGCCGCGAGCTGGCTGCGCGGAGTGTCCGTCGTCCTGGTCCCGACGACGGTGCTCGCCATGGTGGACGCGGCGGTCGGCGGCAAGACCGCCATCGACATCCCCGAGGGCAAGAACCTGGTGGGCGCGTTCCACCCGCCGGCCGGGGTGCTGTGCGACATGACGGTCCTGGAGACGCTGCCCCGGGCCGACTACGCGGCCGGGCTGGCCGAGGTGATCAAGGGCGGGTTCATCGCCGACCCGAGGATCCTGGACCTCATCCGGGCCGACCCCGGCGGTGCCGTGTCCCCGACGGGGGCCCACGCAAGGGAGCTGATCGAGCGGAAGATCAGCGTCAAGGCGAAGGTGGTCTCGGCCGACCTGAAGGAGTCCGGCCTGCGGGAGATCCTCAACTACGGGCACACCCTGGCCCACGCGATCGAGCGGGTCGAGAAGTACCAGTTCCGGCACGGCGACGCGGTGGCCATCGGCACCGTCTTCGCGGCGGAAGTGGCCCGGCTGTCCGGCCGCCTGACCCAGAGCGACGTGGACGCGCACCGGGAGATCCTGACGTCGGTGGGACTGCCGGTCCGTTACCGCCCGGCGGATGCCTGGCCGGAGCTGCGCGAGGCGATGAGCCTGGACAAGAAGTCGCGCGGGTCGCGGCTGCGGATGGTAGTCCTAGAGGGCATGGGGAACCCTGTCATCTTCGACGCTCCGCCGGAAGACCTGCTGGCGGAGGCGTACCGGGCGGTGGCCGCCTCGTGAGCACGCGGGTGCTGGTGCTGAACGGGCCGAACCTCGGGCGCCTGGGCAAGCGCGAGCCCGGGCTGTACGGCACGGCGACCTACGCCGACCTGGTGGCGCTGTGCGAGTCGTCGGGGAAGGAACTCGGCTTCGACGTCGAGGTCCGGCAGAGCGAGTACGAGGGCGAGCTGGTCACGTGGGTCCACGGGGCCTGCGACGATTCCGTGCCGATCGTGCTGAACGCCGGAGCGCTCACCCACTACTCCTACGCGCTGATGGACGCCCTGAAGATGCGCACCGCGCCGCTGGTGGAGGTTCACATCTCCAACATCGGGGCCCGCGAAGGGTTCCGGCACGAGTCAGTGATCACCCCGGTAGCGGACGGGATCATCGCGGGCTTCGGCTTCGACGGGTACGTGCTCGGGCTGCGGGCGGTGGCCGGGCTCCTGTCGTCCCCGGGGGCGGAACGGTGATCGTTCTCGTCGGCTTCATGGGGGCCGGCAAGACCACCGTGGGCCAGCTGGTCGCGGACAAGCTGGGCGTTCGGTTCCTCGACAGCGATCACGTGATCGAGGAACGGACCGGGCGCCGCATCCCGGACATCTTCACGGCGGCCGGGGAGCCCGGGTTCCGCGAGCTGGAGCACCAGGTGGTCGCGGGGCTGCTGGCCGGCTCCCCGGCGGTACTCGCACTGGGCGGCGGCGCGGCCGCGTACCCGGCGACCCGCTCGCTGCTGGCATCCGCGGGCACCGACGTCGTGTTCCTGCGGGTCGGTTTTTCCTCGGCTCTCGACCGGGTGGGCGGTGACACCGGGCGCCCGATGCTGGCCCGTCCCGACATCGCCGACGTGTTCGCCGCCCGCCAGGAGATCTACTCGTCGGTGGCCACGCTGACGGTTGACACCGACGGCCGCTCCCCGGAAGAGGCCGCCGCGGACATCCTGGCGCTTACTCGCCAGTAACTTTGTGAGGTGCCGCACATCGGGCGAACAGGCGCGTGCGGTACTGTCACCCGTGACTCGAACGGCGCGGTTGGAGTCGGCGGCGCCGAGGTATAGGGAGGCACGATCACATGCGCGTGGGCATGGTAATCAACTACGCGGGCGAATTCAGCCAGGTCGTAGAGGAACTCGGCGACTTCGAGAGGGCCGGGCTGGACATCGTGTTCGTGCCCGAGGCGTACACGTTCGACGCGGTCAGCCAGATGGGGTACATCGCGGCGAAGACCGAGCGGCTGCAGATCGCCTCCGGCATCCTCCCCATCTACTCGCGGACCCCGACGCTGACCGCGATGACCGCGGCCGGCCTGGACTTCGTGTCCAACGGCCGGTTCAACCTCGGCCTGGGAACCTCCGGCCCGCAGGTGATCGAGGGCTGGCACGGCGTCCGGTACGACGCGCCGATCGGCCGGACCCGCGAGGTCATCGAGATCTGCCGGAAGGTGTGGCGGCGCGAGCGGCTGGAGCACCAGGGCAAGAACTACACGCTGCCCTACGAGGGCGGCACGGGCCTGGGCAAGCCGCTCAAGCTGATCAACCACCCGGTCCGGGAGCGGATCCCGATCTTCATCGCCTCCATCGGCCCCAAGAACGTGGCCATGACCGCTGAGGTAGCCGACGGCTGGCAGCCGATCTTCTACTACCCGGAGGAGATGGGCAAGGTCTGGGCGGAGCCGCTGGCCGCGGGGAAGGCGAAGCGCGACCCGTCCCTGGGCGAGCTGGACATTATCGCCCAGGCGCCGCTGGCGATCGGCGAGGACGTGACCGGACTCCGTGATCTCATGCGCGGGATGTTCGCGCTGTACATCGGCGGCATGGGCGCGCGGGGCAAGAACTTCTACAACGACCTGGCCTGCCGCTACGGCTACGAGGAAGAGGCGAAGAAGATCCAGGACGCCTACCTGGACGGTCGCAAGGACGAGGCCGCGAGCCTGGTCCCGGCCGAACTGCTGGAGAAGACCTCCCTGATCGGCCCCGAGTCCTACGTGGCCGAGCGGCTCGCGGCGCTGCGCGAGTCCGGGGTCACGACGCTGAACGTCACGCCGCTCGCCGCCACGCACGCCGAGCGGATCGCCGCCATCGAGAAGATCCGCTCCCTGGCCGGCTGAGCCGCGCGTTTCTGTCTCCTTAAGCGTCCGGCCAGCAGGTAGAATGACCGACCGGGTTCGCTGTCACTACAGCGCCTGGCGCGCGGCCGCCGGCCAGGGAACCCGTTCGAAGACTTTCGCGTACGAGAACTTGCTCGTCTTGGCTATTGGAGACCACGCGTGGCTACCACGAACGAACTGAAGAACGGCATGACGCTGAACCTGGAGGGCCAGCTCTGGAACGTCGTTGAGTTCCAGCACGTCAAGCCGGGCAAGGGCCCCGCCTTCGTGCGGACCAAGCTCAAGAACGTGATGTCGGGCAAGGTCGTCGACAAGACCTTCAACGCCGGCGTCAAGGTCGACGTGGCCAACGTGGACCGGCGGGACATGCAGTACCTCTACCGCGAGGGCGAGGATTTCGTGTTCATGGACATGACGGACTACGACCAGCCGCACATCCCCGGCACCGTCGTCGGCGGGGCCGCCGACTACCTGCTCGAGGAGCAGATGGCGACGATCGCCTTCAACGACGGCACCCCGCTGTACGTGGAGCTGCCGGCCGCGGTCGAGCTGGTGATCTCGCAGACCGACCCGGGGCTGCAGGGCGACCGTTCCACCGGCGGGACCAAGCCGGCCACGCTGGAGACCGGCGCGACGATCCAGGTCCCGCTGTTCATCTCGCAGGGCGAGAAGATCAAGGTCGACACCCGCAGCGGCGCCTACCTCGGCCGCGCCTGATGCTGGCTCTCAGGGAGCACCGGCTGCCCGGTAGGCCTTGTGGATCGGGCAGCTATGGCTGCGCGTAGCAAGGCCCGCAAGCGAGCGCTTGACATCCTCTTCGAGGCCGAGCTGCGCGGGCTGGGCCCGCTGGAGCTCCTCGCCGAGCGCCAGTCGCTGGGCGAGCAGCCGGTGCAGGAGTACGCGGCCGAGCTCGTCCGGGGCGCGGCCACGCACTCCGAGGAGATCGACGGGCTGATCGCCAGCAACTCGGTGGACTGGACCCTGGAGCGGATGCCCGCGGTGGACCGCAACATCCTGCGGCTCGGCATCTACGAGCTGCTGTGGGCCGACGACGTGCCGGACCCGGTCGCCATCAGCGAGGCCGTGTCCCTGGCACAGGATCTTTCCACGGACTCGTCCCCGGCATTCGTCAACGGGCTGCTGAGCCGGATCAAGGGACTCAAGCCCTTGGCCCCTCGCGATTCCTGACCTGTCACCTTAAAGCTGGCTCTGAATGTCTTAAGAAAATTGAAAGGCCGGCTGGAGAGGAATATTCCTCTCCAGCCGGCCTTTTCTGTGCCAGCGGGACTTCTTTAGGTAACAGCGGTAAAAGCGGTCAGGCGGCGGTGAAGTGCAGGCGCAGGCCGAGACGGCGGAGAGCCGCGAAGAACCAGACCGCGCACACGGCGGCACCCGCGGCTGTCAGGCCGATCGTCACCATCGTGGACAGCAGCATGAACAGCTTGAACGGCTCGGTCACCATCATGAAGGCCAGGGCCAGGGTCAGCAGGAGGAACAGGCCGGCCCAGAACCAGGTGGCACCCTGGAAGAAGCGGTGCAGGCCGGGGTGGTCGTTCTCCTTGAGGGCGACGACCTCCGCGGCCAGCTGCGTGACCAGCGGCTTCTGGGTAGGGGCGGTCCGGGCGAACACCACGCACATGGCGAGGTTGGCCAACGGGAACTGCAACTCGAACATCCACAGGTAGCCGGTACTAATCGCGATCGCGGTCTGGACCGTCAAGATGAGCGCCGAGATCATCAGCAGGACCGAGGACGCCCCGGTAATGAGCTTGCGCAGCGCTATGAGAACCCAGACGACGGCGGTCCCGGCCAGCAGGCCGGCGTCCGGGGTAACCAGATCCGTAATAACGACGTAAGTACCGAACGGAAGTCCAAGTGATTCCACCATGCTCCAAGCGGCCTGCCACACAAGGCGTTTGGGATGGGGAAGTTCTAGACGTTCGGTCGGGGAGGGCATGCGGATGAGCATATGTGCCGTCGGTTCTTTCTGGGGTGATATTCGCAAACGGAGGGGCATGGCAATTTGGCCGTCATGATTATCACCCGCGCGGGTGGTCATGTCCCTGAGAACGATCCGCGGGCTCGCTGAGTTCGATCGCCTAATATTAACAAACGGTAACAGTTTTGTCGCTCTCGGTGCCGGGTGGGGCGGGCCGGTCATCCCGGGCGGGGCCGGCCCGCTCGGGGCCGTCCAGTAGAGCGGGAGACGGGGCGTGGCAATACAGTTGGAAGCAACTGGACCAGGCATCTGTCGATGAGAGGCGGAGCAGTGACCGCAGAGGTTCCCGCGTCGGCCGTGCCCACGCTGCACGGGCCGGACGCCGAGCGCCCGCGTGACGGACGGGGGCAGACCCTGGTCTGGGACGCGCTGCGCCAGATACTCGCCGAGCGCGTGGCCGATACCGGCCGGACCGCGCTGGACATCGTCGACGCCGGGGGCGGGACCGGGGGCTTCGCCGTCCCGTTCGCGGTCCTCGGCCACAATGTCACCGTGGTCGACCCGAGCCCGGACGCGCTCGCGGGCGCCCGCAGGCGCGCCGCCGAGCGGAACGTGCGGCTCACCGCCGTGCAGGGCGACGCCGACAGCCTGGACGCCGTCGCCGGGCGCGATGGCGCGGACCTGGTGATCTGCCATAGCGTGCTGGAGTACGTGGACTCGCCCGCCGCGGCGATGGCCGCGATCGCCCGGGTCCTGAGGCCCGGGGGGTGCGTCAGCGTCCTCGCCGCCAACGCGGTCGCCGCCGTGCTGCAGCGGGCCCTGGCCGGGCGGTACGCCGAGGCGTCCGAACTGCTGGAAGCGGCCAGCGGCACCTGCGGCGCCGGAGGCATCACCCGTCCCGGCGAGCCGCGGCGGTTCACCCTCTCCGGGCTGAGCGCCCTCATCGCCGGCGCGGGGCTGCGGGCCGGGGACGCGCACGGCATCCGCGTCTTCTCCGGGCTGCTGTCGGAGGCCGAAGCCGACCCGGACGCCGCCGAGGCGCTGCTGCTGCTCGAGGACGCGGCCGCCGCGCATCCGGCCCTGCGCGACATCGCGGCCCAGCTCCACGTCGTCGGAGTACGGCAGTAGCCGGGACATGCCGGACAGGACGCCAGGCGCGGCATCTCCCGGTTCGGCGTCCCCCGACGACACGGGATGCCGCATCCTGCACGTGGACATGGACGCGTTCTACGCGAGCGTGGAAATCCGTGACCGGCCCGGGCTGAAGGGCCGCCCGGCGATAGTCGGCGGGCTCGGAGCCCGCAGCGTGGTGCTCTCGGCCACGTACGAGGCCCGGAAGTTCGGGGTCCGGTCGGCGATGCCGATGACCCGGGCCCGGCGGCTGTGCCCGGAGGCGGTGATCATCCCGCCCCGGCACGGGCTGTACGGCGAGGTGTCGAAGGAAGTCATGGCGGTCTTCCGGGACGTGACCCCCGAAGTGGAGCCGCTCTCGCTGGACGAGGCGTTCCTCGACGTCGCCGGGGCGGTCCGCCGGCTCGGCAGCCCCGCCGAGATCGGCCTGCGGATCCGGGCCTCTATCGCCGGGCAGCAGGGCATCACGTGCTCGGTCGGGGTGGCGCCGGTGAAATTCGTGGCCAAGATCGCGTCCGCGCACTGCAAGCCCGACGGGCTGCTCGTGGTTCCGGCCGACCGCGTCCTGAGCTTCCTTCACCCGCTTCCGGCCGGCGCCCTGTGGGGCGTCGGGGAGAAAGCGGAGCAGGCCCTGGCCCGGCTCGGCGTGCGCACGATTGGTGATATCGCTCACATCCCGGTCGAGACGCTGCGGCGCGAACTCGGCGCCGCCGCGGGCACGCACCTGCACGAACTGGCCTGGGGAACCGACGACCGTGCGGTGACTCCCCAGCGGGAAGAGAAGAGCGTCGGGGCCGAGGAAACCTTCGAGGCCGACGTCGACGACCCGGACGCGATCCGGCGGGAACTGCTCCGGCTGTCCGGCCGCACCGCCCGGGCGCTGCGGGACGCCGGCTGCGTCGCCCGGACCGTGACGGTGAAACTGCGGCTGGCCAGCTTCAAGACCATCACCCGGTCGAAGACGCTGCCCGAGGCCACGGATGTGGCCCGGCAGATCTACGCCGTCGCCGTCGCGCTGTACGAAGGCTCGGGGCTGGGAGAACAGGCCCGGCTCCGGCTGGTCGGCGTCCGCGCCACCGGACTGCGCTCGGCCGAGGGACACGCGACCCAGATGGCCTTCGGGGAGCGGGCCGCGGGCTGGCGGGAGGCCGAGCGGGCTATGGACAAGATCACCAGGAAGTTCGGCGACGGCGCGGTCCGCCCGGCCACACTGGTCCCGCCTGATTCCGGGGACGTCCCGCCGGACGGCGGGGACGGAAGCCGCCCAGCGAACTAAACCGCCCCTTCCACGCGGTGTGGGAAGACTCGTATCCTGGGAGATGAACCAGGTATGTAAGTGAGGTGAAAGTCATCTCAGGCCCCGGGTTCATGGGAGGCGTCTCGTGCCGCTCTCTGAGCATGAGCAGCGTCAGCTCGAGCAGATTGAGCAGGCGCTCTACAGGGAGGATCGGAGGCTAGCTCGTCTAGTACGCTCCAGCGATCCCCGCGTGCATTACCGGCGCCGGGTCGCGTACGCGGCCTTCGGTCTCGCTGTCGGCGCCGGCTTGGTCGCGGCTGGATTGATCCTGTCGCATGTCATGTACTACCTCGCCATCGCGGGATTCGTCGTCATCCTGCTGTCCGGTATCTGGGCGCTGGCCAGCTGGCGGCACGCCTCCGGGACTTCGGCCTCCGGGACCCAGCCCGCCGGGGCGGGCCGTGGCGTCCAGGGCGGGAAGAAGCGCCGCCGCGGAAACCGCCGGGCCGCGATCATGGAGACGTTCGAGGAACGGTGGCGGCGACGGCAGGAGAGGGGCTTCTAAGGCCGGACGGCCGACGGCCCCCGACGGTCCCGCTTCGGGACACCACGCGACAGGCGCACGCGACAAAGCGGAAGCCTGTCCTTTTTTCGCCAGGCCCGGGCGGAAACCGCCGCCGTCACCGATGAGGGGAACAGCCGGGCCCGCCAGCGCCTCCGGCGCGGCACGGCCGCGGCGATCGCGCGGCGGACCGTCTCGCAGTCGCGCCGCAGAGCGGTCCCCTCGGCTGGGCGGGCCGAGTACCGGGCGCGCTCGGCGGCTTCCGTCACCCGCCGCAGGGCCGATGCCGCGCCGCCGGGCAGGCCCAGCTCCGCGGTCACCCGCCGGGCCAGGGATCGCGGTGACTCGCTGGCCCGGCCGGAGGCCCGGTAGTTCGTCAGGTCGTCGCGCAGCTCCCGCCAGGCCGCCTCGGCCAGCGCCGTATCCGAGGCCGCCCGCCGCCAGCGCCGCCGGCGGATCGCGGCCCGGGCCAGGGCCGGCAGCGCGGCCGCCACGATGAGCAGGCCCGCCGCGCTGAGCCCGGCCAGCGGCCAGGGGCTCGCGCCGGCGGGAGGACGGGCGGGGCGGGCCGCGGCTCCGGGACTGCCCGGCCCGGGCGGGCGGCGGACACCGGGCAGTGTTCCCTGGCCACCGGGGTTCGCGCCGGAGCCGGGCCCGGCGAGACTGGACGGGGAGGGGCCCGTCGTTCGCTGGGAGAGCGACGCGGGCCCGGGCTGGGCGGCGGCATAGGCGGGCGCGACGGCGGTGCCCTGCCCGTCGGAGCCCCCCGGCGTCGGCTCGAACCGGAGCCAGCCGTACCCGGCGAAGTACAGTTCCGGCCAGGCGTGCGCGTCGTGCGTCGTGACCAGCCAGCTGCCGTCGCGCTGCCTGGTCCCCTGCGTGAACCCGTACACCACCCGGGACGGGATGCCGTCCAGGCGGGCCAGGAACGCCATCGCGTACGCGAACTGCTGGCAGTAGCCCGTGCGGGTGTTCTCCAGGAAATTCTCCAGGCTCGCGGTGTCCGTCACGGCGGACGCGGTCAGCGAGTAGGCGAAGTTCCCGCCGGTGAACCAGCGCTGCAGAGAGACGGCCCGGCCGTACGGCGTCGTCGCGGTTCGCGTGATGCGCCGGGCCAGCGGGCGCAGGGCTCCCGCGGACGGGGGGAGGCCGAGGTAGCCGGCGGCGACGCTTTTCGGCGGGCCCGGCGCGGCCGCCAGCGCCGCCGGAGCGGGCGAGACGTCCAGGCTGGTCACCGAGTAGCGCAGCCCCGGGAGCGGGACGCCGCGGTCGAACAGCATCAGGGTGCCGCGGTCGGCCCTCACCGTTCCGGGCGCGGTTACCCGGACCGGCGGGTACGGCGCGGGAAGCGCCCCCAGCGCGTCCGGGCCGGTCTGCCGGCTGACCGAGATCCGGGTCGTCACCGCGGGCGCGGCGGCGGACGCCAGGCCTGGTGCCCGGAGGGCGACGCCGTTCCCGGCGGCCTCCGGATCCGGGCGGCCGATCTGCCAGCCCAGGCCCGTCAGGCCGCCCAGCACGTAGACCCGCAGGTAGTCCGGATCATCGGCGGTGGTCGTGTAGGTCAGCACCGGGACGGCGCGCTGGCTCCGCAGCTCCCCGCTGATCTGGGTTCGCGGATCGGGGAACCCGGGCGAGGCGCCGCTGTCTCCGCCGGCCCCGGGACGCCCGCCCCCGAACAGCCGCGTGAGGTGCAGGCCGGGTATGAACAGCGGCACGCACAGCGCCGCCGCCACCGACACGACGCCGGCCCGCCGCCCGGCCGCCGTCAGCGCGCGCGTGTCGGGCGGCCTGATCCGGTAAAGAACGCCTGCCCGGCCGCGGGCCGGTGCCAGGCCGGTCCCGGAGACATCGATCCGCCGGAGGCCGCCTTCGGGGCCCTGGCCGGGCAGCGGCGACTCCCAGGCCCGGATCCGCTCGCCGCCCTCGGTGGCCAGCAGCGTCAGGTAGCCGGCCGTGGCCAGGCAGAACACGGCGGCGGTGCCCACCGGGCCGCGGCTGATGCTGAGGGTGAACGGCTCGGCGAACAGCAGCAGGAGCGGCAGCCCGGCCAGCGCCGCGCGGCCCAGCCGGACCGCGATCAGGTCCGCCAGCAGAGCGGTCAGCCCGATCCCGCCCGCCGCCAGCAGCATCAGCCCGGCCTGTTCCGGGGCGGGCGGCGCGTACCGGCCGGCCTCGCTGACCCCCTGGGAGGCCAGGCGGGCCAGGAAGCCGAGGGAGGACGGGGTCGGGATCACGGCCGCCAGCGACCGGCCGCCGGCGAAGACCAGGTTCAGGTACAGCAGCAGCGCGGCCAGCCCGCCGAGCAGGCAGACCGCGGCCGGCAGCCGGCGACGGCGGGTCAGGAGTCCCGCCGCGGCGACGCTGGCCGTCGCGCCGGCGCCCGCGAACCACCAGGCGCTGCCCGCGTACACCGGGTACAGCGAGAAGGAGGTCGCCGCGGTCGCGGCGGCCGCCGTGACCGTGCGGCGGAGGCTAGCCACCGACCAGATCCCGGTCCGGCCCGTCCCCGCGCGCCCCGGCGCGCAGGTCCCGCCACGCCGACGGGAGCGCCTCCTCACCGGCGGCCGCGGCCACCCGCCAGCCCGCCCTGGCGAGAATCCCGGAGGCCGGGCCGCCGAACCCGCCGAGCACCAGCGCCAGGGCCGGGGCGCTGCCGTGCCGCACGGCCGCGAGCCGGCGGGCGTCCGGTTCGCTCAGTGCCCCGAGGATCGCGATGACCTGGCCCCCGGACGCGCTGAGCGCTTCGATGCCCGGGCCGAGCTCGCGGGAGTGACAGGGCCGGATCACCGCGAGCGCCTCCAGCAGGGTGTCGCGGAACGACACCTGGCGGGGGATCTCCCCGCCGTCGGTGACCAGGCGGGGGTCGGCGCCCGGCCCGTCCAGGCGCACGCCGACCGACGCGGCGGCCGTGACCGCCAGCTCGAACACGGGACCTGACCCGAACGCCGAGCGGCGGGTGTCCAGGAACAGGGAGGTCGTGTCGCGCCAGTGCTGTTCCTCCCGGCGGACCATCAGCTGGCCGTGGCGGGCCGTGGAACGCCAGTGCACCCGGCGCAGGCCGTCACCGGTCTGGTACTGGCGCGGGACGACGTCGTCCTCGCCGCCGGCGGCCAGGCCGGGCCGCCCGGTCTCGCGGTCGCCCAGCCAGTTCCCGCCCGGGGGCGGTCCCGGCAGCGGGACGATGCGGGGCGTGACGGTCAGCGCGGACACCGACGCGAACGACCGGGTGATCGCGACCAGCCCGAAGGCGTCCGCTACCTGTATCCGCAGCGGCCCGGCCGAGTACTTCCCGCGGACGGGGGCCCGCACCCGGTACCGGATCGTCCGCGTGCCCCCGGCGCGCAGTCCGTCGAGCACGAACCGCGGCGGGTCCCCGAACACCCGCGGCAGCGTGTCCTGGGCGAGCAGGAGCCCGGTCCGCAGCCGGGCCGGGTTCGCCAGCGTCAGCGTCAGCGAGGCCTCCTGGCCGGCCTGGACCCGGGGCGGCGCGGCCCGGCGGGAGCAGCTCAGCCGGAAGCGGGCCCGGCTCGCGCCGAACGCCGACACCCCCGGCAGGAGCAGCAGCAGCGCGCCCAGCCGGAGCAGGTCGGGCTCGGGAACCAGCAGCCCGGCCAGCGCGAGAACGGCGCCGGCGGCCGCGAACCACCGGCCCCGGGTGGTGAGCGACTCCAGCAGCCGCCGCATCGCGCGCACCTGAACCGCCGGGTAACCGGGGGAGCGGGGTGTCGGCGACGATCCGGGACACGACCTGTCCGGGGAGCGTGCGCTCCACCGCCGCCTGGGCCGTGGGCAGGAGCCGGTGCGCGAGCACCGGTCCCGCGAGTGCCTGGACGTCGTCGGGGATCACGTAGTCCCGGCCGTCGAGGGCGGCCCGGGCCCGGCTGGCCCGCAGCAACTGCAGGGACGCCCGGGGCGAGGCCCCGAGCCGCAGTTCCGGCGCGATCCGGGTGGCCGTCACCAGCGCGATGATGTACTCCTGCACCGGCGGGGTGACCAGGACACGGCGCACCGCGGTGATCAGGTCCCGGACGTCGAGGGCCGTGGCGACCGGTTTCAGCTGGTCCAGCGGCGATGCCGAGCCGTGCGTGGCGAGCATCTCCAGCTCGGCGGCCGGGGTCGGGTACCCGATGGAGATGCGGGCGGTGAACCGGTCGCGCTGAGCCTCGGGCAGGGGATATGTGCCCTCCATCTCGACCGGGTTCTGCGTGGCGAGCACCATGAACGGGGATTCCAGCCGGTAGGTCGTGCCGTCCACCGTGACGTGCCGCTCCTCCATGCATTCCAGCAGGGCGGACTGGGTTTTCGGCGAGGCCCGGTTGATCTCGTCCCCGACGACGAGGTTGGCGAAGACGGGGCCGGGCTTGAATTCGAAGTCGCGGCTTTCCTGGTTGTAGGCACTGACCCCCGTGACGTCGCTGGGCAGCAGATCGGGCGTGAACTGGATCCGGCGCACCGAGCAGTCGATCGCCTTGGCCAGGGCCTTGGCCAGCATCGTCTTCCCCACGCCCGGCACGTCCTCGATGAGCAGGTGCCCCTCGGCGAGCAGAACGGTGAGGGCCAGCCGGATGACGTCCGCCTTGCCGTCGATGACGGACTCGACGGCGGTGCCGATGCGCTGGGCCCGCGCGACGAGGTCGCCGGCGTCCCGCGTCCGTCCTGTCTCCACAACCAACAGGTCCTCCTCGGCTCCCGTAGTTGCGACACTGCAGTTGCGACACTGCGCTATTTACCGAACATTATGCCCCCGGGTTTAGTTCCGGTACGAAAACTCCGGGCACCTCCGGCCTGCCCCGGGGCCGCTCAGACGGCGGCGGCGCCGGGCGCTCCACCGTCCCCCACCGCGTCCCCCACTCTGACCCACCCTTCTGACCAGGTCTTTTGTGGCGCGAATTGCGCTCGGGGAGGGGCTTACTCTGTTGACGGTGGAGGATTGTGGGGTAGAGTGGGGCGCGGTGGAGTGAGATGACGTCGAACTCCGGCCTACCGGGGGGTGGGAGGTGAGAACCGGTGTTCCTTGGTACTCACGCGCCCAAGCTGGATGAGAAGGGACGTCTGTTCTTGCCGGCGAAGTACCGTGACGAACTCAGCGACGGAGTCGTCATCACGAAGGGGCAGGAGCGCTGCCTCTACGTCTTCCCGCATGACGAGTTCGGCCGCATCACCGAGGCGCTGCGCACCGCGCCGGTGACCGCTAAGTCGGTCCGCGACTACAGCCGTGTCTTCTTCGCCAGCGCCTCCGACGAGGTCCCCGACAAGCAGGGGCGGATCACCGTCCCGTCCGCGCTGCGCGGCTACGCCGGCCTGCAGCGCGACTGCGTCGTGATCGGGGCCAACACGCGACTTGAAATCTGGGACGCCCAGGCATGGGAGACCTACCTGGCCGAGCAGGAGGACTCGTTCTCCGAGGCCGAGGAGGAGGTGCTGCCAGGGATCTTGTGAGCACGGCTGTCCGGCGAGTCTCCACCGCGTCCGGGCCGCCTGGCTGGCGCCACTTCCCCGGCGCCAGGCGGGGCCCGCGACGGACGCGGCCGGAGACCCGGCCGGGCGGATGCAGGCGGGCGCTAGGGGGACTCACGAGACGTGACGACGGCGCTCGCAGGGCAAGGTGGCAAATCGGAGCGGGAGGGGTCTCCATGGGCGAGAACGCTTATCAGCATGTGCCGGTCATGGCGGGCCGGGTGACTGATCTCCTGCTGCCCGTCCTGAGCGACACCGCCCCCGGAGGCCGGCCGCCGGTCCTGGTAGACGCCACGCTCGGCCGCGCGGGCCATTCGCGCGTCCTGCTCGAGGCCTGCCCGGAGATGGTGCTGGTCGGGATCGACGCCGACACCGCCGCGATCGCCCACGGGCGCGCCCTGGCCGAGGAGTACCCGGGCCGGGTGACGCTCGCTCATGCCTTTTACGACCAGATCGCGGACGCGGTCGCGGACGCCGGGTACCGGCGGATCCACGGGGTCCTGTTCGACCTCGGCGTGTCCTCCCCGCAGCTCGACGACAGTTCCCGGGGATTCTCCTACTCCCGCGACGCGCCGCTGGACATGCGCATGAACACCTCGGAGGGCCAGACCGCCGAAGACGTGGTCAACACCTACCCCGCGGCCCGGCTGGCGCGGGTGCTGTCGGAGTACGGCGAGGAGCGGTTCGCCCGCCGGATCGCCGACGCCGTGGTGCGGGAGCGCGCCCGGGAGCCGATCACCTCGACGCTGCGGCTGAGCGGCATCGTGAAGGACGCGATTCCCGCGCCCGCGCGCCGTACCGGAGGGAACCCCGCGAAGCGGACCTTCCAGGCCCTGCGCATCGAGGTCAATGACGAGCTGGGCGTGCTGCGCCGGGCGCTGCCCGCGGCCATGGACCTGCTCGTCCCGGGCGGGCGCCTGGTCTCGCTCGCCTACCACTCACTTGAGGACCGGCTGGTCAAGCGCGCCCTGACCGCGCGAACCGCCGATCCTGTCCCGCCCGGGATACCGGTGCGGGCTTCAGACGTACTGGCGGGGACCGGCCCGGCGGGGCCGGAATTCCGCCTGCTGACCAGGGGCGCGGAGCGTCCGGACAGCGATGAGGTGACAGGCAATCCGCGGGCGGCTTCCGCCCGGCTGCGGGCGGCGATGAGGATCCGGGAGGCATCATGAGTGACACGACAGCGCGCGGCGACGGCGTCATCGTTGACCGGGGGACGGCCGGTACCGGGACGCTGCCCCGGCCGGCGTCCCCGGCCCGCAAGGAGTCTCCCGGCCGCCGGGGAGGCGTGCCCCGGCAGGGGGAGGCCCGCCCGCGCGCTCCCCGGCCGGCCCGCGCGGCGGAGACCCGGGCCGGCGAGACCCGCACGGCCGGGTCCCGGACGGCACCGTCCCCGGCCCGGCAGGCCCAGGCCGAGCCCCGGCGGGCGCCGGGCCCGAGGCGGCCCCAGGGCGCGGCGCCGGCCGCGCCGAGGCCGAAGCGGCCGCAGGCGCAGCCGAGGCCCAAGCGGATTCGCACCGCGGCCCCCGGGACGGCGGTACCCAGGTCCGCGGCCCAGGCGCCGGCTACCCAGCCCGCGACCAACCGGATGCCGTTCATCGTGCTGCTGTGCGGCCTGCTCGGCGGCGCGCTGGCGTCCGCGCTGGTGATCAGCACCACGCTGGCCGAGGGGTCGTTCGAGATTTCCAAGCTGCAGCAGTCCGACAGTTCCCTGGCCCGGCAGCGCCAGCAGCTTCAGGACCAGGTCTCGCAGGCCCAGTCGGCCCCGGTGCTCCAGCAGCGCGCCTACGAGCTCGGCATGCGCCCGGCGGGTCAGCTGCAGTTCCTGAACCTCAAGACCGGCAAGCTCGAGAACGGGAGCGGCTCCGCCGTGAACACGCCCGCGGCCCACGAGACCGGACCAGGCTCGGCGGTGCAAAACCCGTGACGCAGCGCCGCGACCCGGGCCGCCCCGGCGGCCCGGGAAGGCCCGCATCCGGCCCGGGCCAGGGCCCGCGCCCGGCCTCGGGCTCGCGGCCGGGCGGCTCAGGCCCGAAGAACCAGCGTTCGGCGGGAACCGGATCCAGGAGCCAGCGCTCCGGCCCGGCCGGAGCGAAGTCCCGTCAGGCCCCGGCCGGGCAGCGTCCGGGGCACGGCCCGCACCAGTCCCGCCCCGGGCGGTCCCGGGGGGACGCCGACCGCCGGCAGCCGTCCCGCCGGGAGCCGCCGCGGCGCCCGCCCCGCGGGCCCCGGCCGCCGGGCTGGCTGCACATCAGCCGCGGCGACCCGGCCCGCCGCCTGGGCTTCACCCTGCTGGCCATCACGTTCGTGCTGACCCTGTTCGCCGGCCGCCTGATCCAGGTCCAGGGAATGGAGTCGGGCGTCTACAAGAACCTGTCCGAACGGGAACGGCTGGACACCATCCCGCTCCCGGCGGTGCGCGGCACGGTCACCGGGGCTAACGGGCAGGTCCTGGCGATGACCATCGAGAAGTACACCGTCACCGCCGATCCGCCCATGGTCAAGGACAAGCCCGCGACGGCCCGGAAGCTGGCCGGCCCGCTCGGCGTGCCGGAGGCGAAGGTCCTGAAGCTGCTCACCCATCCCAGCTCGCCGGACTACGTGCAGCTCGCGAAGGGCGTGACCGAGGCCAGCGAGGCCAAGATCAGCCACGTCGCCGGCATCTACGGCAGTCCCTCCTACGCCCGGGTGTACCCCGACGGGAACGCGACCGCCAACGTGGTCGGCTTCACCAGCACCGGCTCCAACGGCGTGCTCGCCGGGCAGCAGGGCATAGAGGAAGCCGACAACCGCCAGATGGCCGGCACGGCGGGGAGCGAGGAAACCGAGATCGGCGAGTCGGGCCAGCAGATCCCGGGCACCCAGCTCAAAGAGAAGCCCGCGGTCAACGGCAGCGGTGTCCGGCTGACCATCAACCCCGACCTCCAGTTCCAGGCGCAGCAGGCCTGCCAGCAGCGCGTAGCGGCGATGCACGCCCGGAACTGCACGGTGGTGATCATGCAGCCGAAGACCGGGAACATCCTGGCCATGGCCCAGTGGCCCACCTACAGCCAGGCGGACGTGAGCGACATCGGCCAGACCACGGACCTGCCGGTCGCCAACACGTTCATGCCCGGGTCCACGGCCAAG
Source organism: Streptosporangiales bacterium (assembly GCA_009784565.1). Taxonomy (GTDB): domain Bacteria; phylum Actinomycetota; class Actinomycetes; order Streptosporangiales; family Streptosporangiaceae; genus Trebonia. The sequence continues at coordinate 23,409 of WRBL01000053.1, forward strand.
GTGATCACGGCGGCCGCCGCGTTCGAGCACGGCGGCCAGACGCCGCTGAGCCCGTACAAGATTCCGTACTCGATCGTGGAGGGCGGGCAGGCGATCCACGACGCCGAGTGGTCGCCCGGCGAGCGCTTCACTATCGCCGGGATCATCGCGCATTCCTCCAACATCGGCATGGCACAGGTCGCCAACCACGTCACCCCGCAGACGCAGTACGCCTACCTGCGGAACTTCGGCCTCGACCAGCCGACCGGCCTGAACCTGCCCGGAGAGTCCCAGGGGCTGCTCGCCCCGCCGTCGAAGTGGTGGCCGGACGAGCGTTACACCCTCGCCTACGGGCAGGGCATCTCGGTCAACGCGGTCCAGATGGCCAGCGTGTACGCGACGATCGCCAACGGCGGGGTCCGGGTGCAGCCGCGGCTGGTCGCGGGCACGACCAGTCCGGCCGGCAAGTTCACGCCGGCGGCGCCGTCCCCGGCCCGGAAGGTCGTCCAGCCGGCGACGGCGAAGAATCTTCTCTCGATCCTGCAGCAGGTCCCCGGGCTTGACGCCGCCTCCGACGGCGGCGCCGGGGTTCTCCCCGGGTACGCGGTCGCGGCCAAGACCGGCACCTCGAACGAGACCGGACCGGACTGCAAGCCCGCGGGCTCGCTGTGCGAGTACGGCTCCAGCTTCATCGGCATGGCCCCGGGCAATAACCCGCAGGCCGTGGTGGCGGTGAACGTGCAGGACCCGCAGAAGAAGTACGGGTATTTCGGCGACACGGTGGCGGGGCCCGTCTTCTCGACCGTGATGAAGGACACCCTGGCCGCGCTGAAGATCCCGCCGCAGCCAGGTCTCAACCCAGCGAATGTACGACTCAATGCACCCTGAGATTAGGTACCCTTCGGGCGTGATCAGACCTGCCCGTACCCTGGCGCGCCCGCTGTCCGGGCTCGGGGAGCTGCTCGGAGTCGGCCGGGGCGTCCAGGACGGGCCCAGCCGGCTGTCGGGCGTGACCCTCGACTCCCGCGCGGTCTGCGAAGGAGACCTGTACGCGGCCCTGCCGGGTACCCGTACCCACGGCGCCGCCTATTCCAAACAAGCGGTGGCGAACGGGGCGGTCGCCATCCTGACCGACGCCGACGGCAAGGACCGTGCCGCGGACTGCGACGTGCCGGTGTTCGTGGTGAACTCGCCCCGGGACCGGCTCGGCGACGTGTCCTGCTGGATCTACGGCGACCCCAGCACGAAGATGCGGCTGATCGGGGTAACCGGAACGGCCGGCAAGTCCACCACCACCTACCTGGCCGAGGCCGGGCTGCGCGCCGCGGGCCACCAGACCGGGCTGATCGGCGGCGTCGAGATCCGGATCGGGACCGAGACGGTCAAGAGCGCGCTCACCACGCCGGAGGCGCCGGACCTGCAGGCCCTGCTGGCCGTCATGCTCGAGCGCGAGGTGAGCGCCGCGGCGATGGAGGTGTCCAGCCATTCCCTGGCCCTGGGCCGGGTCGCGGGCACCCGCTACGACGTCGCGCTGTTCACCAACCTGTCCCAGGACCACCTGGACTTCCACCCCACCATCGAGGACTACTTCGCCACGAAGGCGAAGCTGTTCACCCCGGCGTACTCGGGCATCGGCGTGGTGAACGTCGCCGACCGGTACGGCCGCCGGCTGGTGGCCGAGGCCTCGATCCCGATTACCACGTTCTGCGCCGACGCCACCTCCGGCGCCTATGCCAACGCCGACTGGCGC
>WRBL01000054.1 GCA_009784565.1 Streptosporangiales bacterium
CGCCGCCGGCCAGGGCGGCGCCGTCCTCATCGAGGTCTGACATGAGTTCCCCCATGGAAGGCGTCCGGATCGTCGAGCTCGCGCAGTACACGTTCGTCCCGGCGTCGGGAGCGGTGCTGGCCGACTGGGGAGCGGACGTCATCAAGATCGAGCAGACCGGGGGCGGTGACGCCCAGCGCTCCATCCTCACCATGCTCGGCCTGGACGCCAACGCCGTATCAGACACCTTCTTCCCGATCCTGGAAGGACCGAACCGGGGCAAGCGCTCCATCGGCCTCGACCTTTCCACGACCGCCGGACGGGAGGTGTTCGAGAAGCTGGTCAAGACCGCCGACGTGTTCGTGACCAACTTCCGGGAGCCGACCCGCAAGAAGCTGAAGGTCGACGTGGCCGACATCCGCGCGCTCAACCCCCAGGTGATCTACATGCGCGGCACCGGCATGGGCCCCAAGGGCCCGGAAGGACCAGACGGGGGCTATGACCAGACCGTCTTCTGGGCCCGCTCCGGCAACGCGGACGCGACCACTCCCCCGCAGTCCGACCGGGCGATCGGCATGCCGACCGGCGCCTTCGGCGACAACATCGGCGGGATGACGATCGCCGGAGGGATCGCCGCCGCCCTGTACCGGCGCGCCGTGACCGGCGAGCCATCCGTCGTGGACGCGTCACTGCTGAGCGTGGGCATGTGGACGGCGCAGTACGGCATCAACCACGCGCTGCTGGAGGGCCGGCAGCCTCCCCGGCCGGTCCTGCCCGCGCACGGATCGCCCCGCAACCCGCTGAGCGGGGGTCCGTACCAGACCTCAGACGGCCGCTGGATCCAGCTCGGCATGCTCCAGCCGGACCGGTACTGGCCAGAGATCTGCGAGCGCCTCGGCCGTCCCGAGCTGATCACCGACGAGCGGTTCGCCACCGACGACGCGATCGCGGAGAACATCGGCGCGGCGGCCGACTGCGTCGCGGAGATGATCGGGGCCGTGACGCTGGAGGAGTTCCGGTCCCGGATGCGCGGCGCGCGGGGACAGTGGGCGCTCCTGCAGAACTACTTCGAAACCGGCCACGACCCGCAGGCCCGGGCCAACGGCTACGTCGCGAAGGTGACCGACGCCGACGGGATCCAACGCGAGCTGGTGACCGCCCCCGTCCAGTTCGACGAGGAGCCCCTCCAGATCGACCGGGCCCCGCAGTTCGCCGAGCACACCGACGAGATCCTCGCCGAGCTCGGATTCGACGACGACAAGGTACGCGAGTTCAGGACCGGCGGCGCCGTGGCGTGACCCGGCCCGGGGACAAGGAGAAAGGGCACCATGAAAACCGAGGACATGATCCTGGTCAGCATCGACGACCACGTCATCGAGCCCGCAGGCATGTACGACAACCATGTGCCGACGCGCCTGCGGGACCAGGCCCCGAGGCTGGTCATCAGCGACGAGGGCCGGGAGGAGTGGCGGTTCCAGGGCGTCGCGATGGGCACCAGCGGGATGAACGCGGTCCAGGGCCTGCCCAAGAGCGAGTGGGGTTTCGATCCCAGTTCGCACGCGGAGATGCGGCCCGGCGCCTACGACATTCACGAGCGCGTCCGGGACATGAACGTCAACGGCGTGCTGGCGTCGATGTGCTTCCCGACCTACGCCGGCTTCAGCGCCCGCTACTTCCAGCAGGCCGAGGACCCCGATCTCGCCCTGGTCATGCTGCGGGCCTACAACGACTGGCACATCGACGAGTGGTGCGCCGCCTACCCGGGCCGGTTCATCCCCCTGGCCATCGTCCCGGTCTGGAACCCGGAGGAAATGGTCAGGGAGGTCCGTCGGGTCGCCGCCAAGGGCGCCCGCGCGGTCACCATGCCCGAGCAGCCGTTCCTGCAGGACCTGCCGACCTACGCCGACCTGGACTACTGGGGTCCGTTCTTCCGGGCCGTGAGTGACCTCGGCCTGGTCATGTGCCTGCACATCGGGCAGGGCTTCGGCGCGCTCAAGCAGGCGCCGGGCGCCCCGCTCGACAACCTGTTCATCCTCGCGACCCAGGTATCGGCCATGGCCGCGCAGGACCTGCTGTGGGGCGGCGCGTTCCAGCGGTACCCGGACCTGAAGGTGGCCTGGTCCGAGGCCGGCATCGGCTGGATCCCGTTCTACCTGGACCGCTGCGACCGGCACTTCACCAACCAGACCTGGCTCGGACGGGACTTCGGCGGCAAGCTGCCCAGCGAGGTCTTCCGCGAGCACTGCCTCGCGTGCTACATCACCGACCCGTCCGCGCTGCGGGGCCGTCACGAGATCGGCATCGACAACATCGCTTGGGAGTGCGACTACCCCCACTCGGACGCGGTCTGGCCGGACGCGCCGGAGTTCGTGATGAACGAGTTCACCGGCGCCGGGGTGACGTCCGACGCCGAGATCACCAAGATCACCTGGGAGAACACCGCCCGGTTCTTCAACTGGGATCCGTTCCGGCACACCGCGAGAGAAGACGCCACCGTCGGGGCGCTGCGGGCCCTGTCACCCGACGTGGACACCACCATCCGGTCCAAGAGCGAGTGGAAGCGACGCTTCGAGGCCGCCAGCGCGTAAGAGGAGACTCATCACAATGACCAGCACCAGCGCGGAGAGCGGAACCGGCGTCCTGGCGGGCGAGGAGCGGCTGCTCATCGACGGAACGCTCACCGGCGCGACGGGCGGCGCCACGTTCGAGGTGATCAACCCGGCCACCGAGGAAGTGGCCGGGGTCGCCGCCGACGGCCGGCCCGCCGACTTCGACCGGGCGATCGCCGCCGCCCGCCGGGCGTTCGATTCCAACGCCGGCCGCTGGCGCGACGACGTGGAGTTTCGCGCCCGCTGCGTCACGCAGCTGCGCGACGGCCTCGTCCGCGCCCAGGAGCGGCTGCGCCGGATCCTGGTCACCGAGATCGGCACGCCGATCGCGATGACCCACCGCATCCAGCTGGCTTTCCCCATCGAGGAGGCGGGCTACTGGCCCGGCTACGCCCGGGACTTCGAGTTCGGCCGCGACGCCGGCACGCACACCGGGATGGGCATGAGCTTCGCCCAGAAGCTGGAGTACGTTCCCGTCGGCGTCGTCGCGGCGATCACCCCGTGGAACGCGCCCCTCTACCTCAACATCGCCGAGAGCGTCCCGGCGCTGCTCGCGGGCAACGCCGTGATCCTCAAGCCGGCCCAGCTCACCCCGTGGAACGGACTGGAACTCGGCCGCATCGCCGCGGAGGAGACCGACATCCCGCCCGGCATCTTCCAGGTCGTCGTGTCCGACGACAACGACGTGGCCGCGCTGCTGACCTCCGACCCGCGGGTGGACATGGTCACCTTCACGGGCTCGACCGCGGTGGGCCGCAAGATCCTCGCCGCCGCCGCTCCCACGGTCAAGAAGACGGTCATGGAACTCGGCGGCAAGTCCACCCACATCGTGCTCGACGACGCCGACCTGGCCAAGGTCCTGCCGGGCGCGGCCGCCGCCACCTGCACGATGTCCGGCCAGGGCTGCACCCTGGCCACCCGCGTCCTGCTGCCGCGCGCCAAGATGGCCGAGGGCCTGGCCATCATGAAGGCCACCATGGAAGCGTTCCCCTACGGCGACCCGTGGGACCCGGGAAACTACTCCGGCCCCGCCATCAGCGACGTCCAGCGGGCCAAGGTGCTGAACCTGATCGAGGGCGCGGTAGCCTCCGGCGCCACGCTGATCACCGGCGGCGGCAAGCCCGCGCACCTGCCCCGCGGGTACTACATCGAGCCGACCCTGCTGTCCGACGTGGACCCGCGCTCGGTGATCGGCCAGGAGGAAACCTTCGGCCCGGTCGTCACGGTGACCCCGTATGACTCCGAGGAGGAGGCGATCGCGATCGCGAACGACACCATCTACGGTCTCGCCGGCCAGGTCTCCAGCGGCGATGACGACCGCGCGCTGGCGGTGGCCCGCCAGATCCACACCGGCACGGTCGGCGCGAACGCGCCCGCGCCGTTCAGCCTGACCAGTCCCCTCGGCGGCGTCCGGCAGAGCGGTCTCGGCCGCCGCTACGGCGACCACGGCTTCGAGGAGTACCTGGAACTCAAGACGATCGCCGTCCCGGCATAGCGGCGATGCCGTCCAGGAGGTCGGCCCCGGCCCGCCACCGCCAGCGGCGGCGGGCCACCAGCCTCCAGACCAGCAGCGGCGGCGCCGACCAGCGCGCCCGCGATCCCGAGCGGGACCCGCACCTCCCCACAGCAGCATCCCCGATTCTGACAAGAGGCCCGTCAGGTCCGGGCAAGGTCGTTCAGGAGGTCGGCGGCGTACAGTTTCCGGCGGCGGATGCCCACGACCAGGATCAGGACCGTCAGGGGAATTCCGGCCAGCGTAAGCACGAGACCGGTGATCACGTTGGCCTCCGGCGCGCCGCTCCACGGTGAGCGGGCGAGCTGCCGTCCGGCGGCCGCCGTGCCCGGATCGTCGGGCAGGTAGTACACGGTCACCGTGTCGCGGGTGCCTTCGGGATCCGAGGCGTCCAGCGGCAGCGGATGCCCGCCGATCGACGGATCGACGGCCTGCCAGGCGTGGCCGCCGCGGTCCTTGAACTCCAGGATCGGCGTGTCGGTAACGGTTTTCTTCCCGTGATCGTCGGTACCGATCTCGCGGTCGTCGATCAGGAAACCCGGCACGCGGGCCCCGTGCGCCTTCAGGTTCGCGACGAGATCCGAGTCCCGGATCCCGTGCGCGAGAGACACCACCCCGACGCCCGGGCCGAACACCACCATGCCCGCCAGCAGCAGGGAGATGGCCACCACCGCGATCGTCGGCAGCCCGCGTGACTCCTCGCGGCGGCCGAAGACCTCACGGTGCCGGAAGAACCGGCTGGGCGGCGCGACACAGCGGGCCCGGGCGGACGCGATCAGCCAGCGCAGCGCGTCGGTCACGGTCTCCGACACCTGCGCGCACAGCCAGATTCCGGCCGCGACCCCGGCGGCCGCCCCCACTCCCCCGATCAGGAACCGCACCTCGCCGAACCAGCCGGGCATCACGATGGCGGGCGTCGCCCCGGCCAGCCCGCCCGCTCCCAGCACCGCCAGGGCCAGCAGCCCGAGCACGGTCACGCGCGGCGCCAGCCACGGCGACGCGGTCCGCAGCAGCTGGTAGCCGGCCGCCGTCGTGAACGCGGGGTTGGAGCTGCCGGTGTCGTCCCACGGGTCCCGATGCATTGGTTTCCTGGACTTGTCCAGGTGGATTATCTTCCCCTCCGGGGAAAGGGCCCGCCATCCGTAGGAGGTCTTCTCCGCCGGTCGCGGCAGCCCCGCGGCCTGGCACACCCGCAGGACGTCCTCGAAGGTCCGCCACTCCCCGGGCGCGCGCAGCAGGACCCGCCCCCGCTGGTCGAGCAGGAACAGGGCGTCGCGCCGGTCCTTGCCGTCCAGCCTGTACTCTCCGGCCGTGCAGACCTCGCCGACCTCGTCCGCGGGGATCTCGATCCGCTGTCCGGTCCACCCGTAGGCCACCACCGCGCGGTCTCCGGCGCGAAGCCCGGCCCGGATGCCGCCCATCAGGTCGATCGCCCGTTCCCCCGGGAACGCCAGCACGGCGTCGGGGTCGGCCAGGGCGTCCAGATGATCCCGCGATGTGCTCACGAGCTGACATTCTGCCTCCGAAACCGGTGGAAATCGAGCGCTGAGGTTCAGGCAAGGTGTTGAGGTCTTGCTGGGCCGCGAGTTTCCAGGCCAGGTTGCAGGCATCCTGGATGCCGGTGTTCATGCCCTGGCCGCCGGTCGGCGGATGCGCGGTGGACCAGCCGAGCTTCGCCAGGCGCACCCAGGCGGAGAACCGGTCGAGGATCCCCTGCAGCGTGTCCAGGGAGGCGTGGTCGCCATCGCCGAGCAGGAGGGGAAGGACTCCCGGGGAACGCCCCCCGATCTCCTTGCGCACGAGGCTGGAACCGCCTACGGCAGGGACTGCCAGTAGGCTCGTTCACGATGCCTGAACTGCCGGAGGTCGAGTCGGCTCGCTCCGTTATCGAGCGGGCCGCACTGGACCGGAAGATCGCCTCCGTCGACGACACCGACGGCTACGTCTGCCGCCCGCACCTCGCCGGGCAGATCGCCTCGGCGCTGACCGGGACGACCCTGACCTCGGCGCACCGGCGCGGCAAGAGCCTGTGGTGCGACACCGACCGCGGTCCCGTCCTCGGCATCCACCTCGGCATGTCCGGCAAGATCGTGATCACGGACTCCGACGGCGGCGAGACCGACGGCGGCGACTACTGGAAGCGCGGGCGCGCGGCCGGCGACTACCGGCACACCCGGTTCTCCCTCACGTTCGCCGACGGCGGCACGCTGCGCCTGGTCGACCCGCGGCGCCTCGGCCGGGTCCGGCTGGACCCGTCGTTCTCGGACCTGGGCCCCGACGCGGGGACGATCAGCGCCGACGAGTTCACGGCTGCACTGCGGCGCGGCCACGCGCCGCTGAAGGCCCGACTCCTCGATCAGCACGTCCTGGCGGGCGTGGGCAACCTGCTCGCCGACGAGATCGCCTGGCGGGCCGGGGTGAATCCTGCCCGCACCGTCGACACCCTCACCGGGCCCGAACGCGACAAGCTTTACCAGGCGGTGCGCGGGTCGGTCGCCGACGCGATCCGCGACGGCGGCGTCCACACCCTCACCCTGATGACCCACCGGACGCCCGGCGGCCACTGCCCCCGTGACGGCGCCGAACTCCGCCGCGGCAAAGTCGGCGGCCGCACCACCTTCTGGTGCCCGGACCACCAGGCCTGATGAGTCGGCCAGGCTCAGGGCCTCTCAGCCCGGCAAGGTGCAGGTGCTCAGGAAGCGAAGCAGTTCCGTCGCGTCGTCCCGGTCGAAGAGGATGTCCAGCGCGTTATTGAACTCCAGCTTCCGGCTAAAGGGAACGCTCACCAGGTCGTAGCCACTGGACATCAGCTCGCCCGCCATCATCAGCCGGGCAGTGCGCTTGTTCCCATCGAAGTAGAACTGCCGACGCGTGGCCGACGCGAAATAGATGAGAGCACGGCGTCTACCGTCGTCAACAGTGCCCAGATAGTCGGCCAGGTTCTCAAAGTGCTCGCGGAGCAACGCGCCGCCTTCGCCGTGCTCGGCTCCCGGGACCACACCACCGCTAGCAAGCTGTACTGCTCCGCCGCCCTGAACCCGCCCCTCGCCGCGAAAGGTTCCTGACTCGATTGCCTCGTGCCTGGCGAGCAGGCCGTGCAGCCGGTCGGAGACGTCTTTGCTCAGCGAGAACCGGCCGCTCCCGACCATCTCGTCCAGCAGACTGTAGGCCTCGCTGAGCGCGATAATCTGCTGCTCGTCTTCCAGTCTCTTCCCGCCAACGGTGACGCCTTCCAGCAGAGTCTTGACCTCTGGAAGAGTGAAGTTGTTGCCCTCCAGAGCCGCCGTGTTCCAGATCAGCTCTGGCAATTGAGCGCGAAAGCGATGCCGGGAGCGCTGAAGGTTGCTTGACGCGATCTGGTCAACGTCGAAAGAGTCCCAGGTCACCCCGGTGTCCGCCAGTATCCTTCGAGCCTCATTGCCCCGAAGTTCCGGCTCTTCCCCTGAAGTCTTCTGCCGCCTGCTTCCCCGCCGGGTATATCGATCCGATCCGGGCGCCCAGCGCGATTGGTCGCTCACCAGGACATCACTTCCTCAAGTGCATCGTCTGCCACCGAGCCACTCTGGCTGAGACAGTCAAGCATGATCTGGATAGGAGCGGCATATCGAACGATTCCTTCTGCGAACGAATCAGCGAATAGTTCTGGCCCTGCCTCAATAACCGCGAGCGCGGCCCGCTCCGGATACCGGGTCTGACGGAGATCCGTGTCTCCCAGCAAATGAGTCGCAGTACGAGAATCTTCGCACCAGAGAATGGTCACCGATGGCACTGCTGCGTTGGATGGCGGCAAATACAAACCCGCTGCTCCCGAGACGGCCCACTTCCCCTTCGCCGCGTCTCCAGCTGACGCTACGCGCGCCAGTGTTACCCGGCCGCGGAAGAAGACTGCCCCCTTCCGATGCAACGGCTTGGAAGCACCGGCCGCCGCCTTGACAATTTCCACGGGATCATCCCCTCCCGCCATTCGGAGCAACCGCGTCCTCCAGGAAGCAACAAGAGTGTCCGAATCCGGCTCGTAGCCCCCTTCGAGCATCGCGCGAGCAGCAGCGGCAGCCTGGGGATCACTCAGGACTCGCGTCCTCAGATCAATCTGGACACCGCAAGCAATGGCGATCTCCCAGAGGGTCCCGGCAGACGGATCCACCTGGTTGTTAAGAACACGATGCAGCGTAGAAGCGGAAACACCGGCACGCCGGGCCACCGCCGCAGCAGTCAGTCCGGAAGACTCAACCCAGCCGCCCACCACGGCTGACACCAATTCCATATATGGAAAGATATCATAGAGGTTTGCATATATGGAAGAGTCAAGGTGGGGCCGCTCCCGGCAGGCCATATCCGGCTCTAGCCTGCCGGGTAGAAGACAAACAGAGTGCAGCCGGTGGCGGCGCCGGGAATGTGCCAGGAGGGCCGGACGGCTGGGGCTCGGATCGGCTCAACCTGCGGCGGCGGTTCCGCGACCGGGCGGGGAAAACCCCGGGAGCACACCGGCGGGGCGTTCGGGGTCGCCCTTCGCTAGCGCGGTCGACCAGCGCGGCAACAGCGAGCAGGATCTCCGGCCAGTCCAGCAGGCGCGCACGGCCGTTCGTCGGCGCCGGCGGAACGGCCGGCCCGCCTGACATGCCGCACGATCCCGGGCTCCCCAACCCCGGAAAAAATAATCGATCTCCCGCTCTGACCATTCCCACCCGCCCGGTGCTGAGGGTCGGGGACCTGCGCGGTCCAGCGAGACCAGCCGCACCCGATCCTGAAGCGGGCCCCGGCCGGCCACTCGGCCCCGCACCGTCGACTACGGAGACCCGCCCGCCATTGACGGCTGCACCGGGGCAGCACGCCGCACGGGCCGCCTGGACCGGGCAGTCCCCGGCCTCGAAGGGGACCCCCCGAGACCAGAGACGCACCCGGCGCGTCAAGCGGGCCATTGGCGCCGCCCGCCAACGGCACCCCCGTAACCGGCTCCGCGTACGTCGCCGACACGCGAGGGCTCCGGCTATTCCGCGGCGCCGGCACTCCGGGACAGCCGCAGCCCGCTGGCGCCCCGGGCCCGAGACCGGCGGGCGGACCGGAGAGGCAGCGGCCCGTGCGGCGTGCTGCCTCCATGCCGCCCTCAATGGCGGGCGGGTTTCCGTGGCCTGAGGTGCGGGGCCGAGTTGTCGGCCGGGGCCCGCTTCAGGATCGGGTGCGGCTGGTCTCGCTGGACGGCGCGGGTCCCTGGTCCCCTGGTCCCGGGCTGCCGGGAACGGCCAGAGCCAAAGCGGTAATTTTCCCGGGGTGAAGGGGCCCGGGACCGTGCGCGCGGCCAGGTCTCAGACCGGGACTCTGACCAGCTACGGCCCAGAGATCCGGAGTACACCGCTCACGCAATTTCATAGCCAGGAATGTCACACCCCCGGCGTATCGTCGAAATCATGAGCGATGATTCTTATTCAGGGACGACAATCCCAGGGAAACCAGCCTGGAACATCGACCGGATTGCCTGCGACACCGACGACCCGATGGCAATGCCTATCCCGCATCTGGAGGCCCGGATCTGCGATCTGGCCGGGCACCTGGAGGCGGGCACGTGCCGCTACCTGATGCTGATCGCCGACTTCGATGAGCGCCAGGGGTGGGCCCGGGAGGAACTGTCCTCGTGCGCTGCCTGGCTGTCCTGGAAATGCCAGGTCGCTCAGGGCACCGCCCGGGAACAGGTCCGGGTCGCCCGGTCGTTGAAGACCCTCCCGGTCATCCGCGGCGAGTTCGCCGCCGGGCGCTTCTCCTACGCCAAAGTCCGTGCCCTGACCCGCGTCGCCACGCCCGACACCGAGCAGGAACTCGCCGAGTTCGCCGAGCCCATGACCGCCGGGCAGATGGAACGGTTCGTCCGCGCTCAGAGGCAGATCGAGCGCGGGGACCAGGACGGCCGCCCCGCCTGCCGGGAACCGAAGCTCACCTGGCGGCAGGACTCGACCGGCATCGCGATCAGCGTTCACCTCCCGAACGAGCAGGGCGCCGTCGTGCTGCAGTCGCTGCGAGCCTTCCTCGACGGCCCCGAGCCCGGCGACGACGGGACGGAAACCCGCGAAGAGGCTCTCGCTGCGGCCGACGAGCGGGGCGGCCCCGACTGGGAGGCGGACAGCAAGCCCTTCCAGTCAGAGAAGACCCGGTCCGGGGACCTGGCCTCCGCGCTTGTTTCCGTGTGCGGGGAGTACCTGTCCGGCCGTGCCGGTCACGCCGCCAACCCTGACAACTACCAGGTCGTCATCCACGCCGGAACCGGCACCCTCGCTGACGCTCCCGAGCCCTCCGCCGACGTCCCTGACGTTTCCGCGGAAACGTCGGGACCCCTCGCCTTCCCCCGGACGCACCCGGCCTATCCCTGGCGCGGCCACGTCGAGGACGGCGGCGCCGTCGACCCCGCCACCGTGCGGATGATCACCTGCAACGGCACGATCTCCACGATGCTGCACGACCAGAACGGGAACGTGCTCAACGTCGGCCGCCGGACCCGCAGACCCTCCGACGCGCTGCGCCGCGCGGTCCGCGAACGTGACGGCTACCGGTGCCGGTTCCCCGGCTGCCAGTCCCGCCGCACCGACGCCCATCACATCGTCCACTGGGCCCACGGCGGCGAGACCAGCTTGGCCAACCTGCTGAGCCTGTGCTCTCGCCACCACACGATCGTCCACGAGACCGGCATCGTCATCGCGACCGGAGATCACGGGACGTTCGACTTCTTCCTGGCCGACGGCACTGCGCTCCCCCGCTCCCCCGGTCTGCCGGGCGGCACCGTGGACGGGCTCAAGGCCAGCCACGACGCCGACCTGGAATGGCACACCATCATCCCGCCGCACTCCGGCGAACGCCTCGACCTGCATGAGGCCATCTGGATCTGCCTCAACAACATCAGGACCCAGGCCCGCCGCCGACGCGAGCAGGAAGACGCGCGCAGACAGGATGAGTTCGCGCCCGCGACCTAGTGCCCGGATCCGGCCACAGGAGCGCCTACGCCGCGGCGACGTGGTCCGCGATCAGCCGGGCGACCTTCTCGGGGACACCGGGGGCGAAGAAGCCGTGGCCCATGCCGGGGATCGTTTCCAGGCGCGCGCCCGGGATGAGGCTGGCCACCGCCTCGCCGTGCGGCAGCGGATGCAGCGGGTCGGCCGTGCCGTGGATGACCAGGGTCGGCGCGGTGACGCGGGACAGCGCCGCTTCCCGTTCGGGGACCATCGGGCGGCTGGCCAGGTCGTGCTGGTCGGCGGACCGCGGGTCACGGGCCCGCGCCATGGTCTCCTCGACGTGCCGGCGGGCGGCCTCCGCGTCGAACGGCAGCCCGGTCCCGTTGATGATGCGCCAGGTTTCCACGGCCCCGGCGACCTGCTCCTCCCGCGTGGCCGGAGGCGACCCGGCCCGGGCGGTGACGTGCCGGAGGAATTCCAGGGACGGGGCGGGCAGGTCGCCCGGTTCGGGCGGCTGGCCGGTCATGGCCCGCATGATTCCGGGTCCGGCGTCATAGCCCATGGGCGAGGTCATGATCGCGGTCAGGGTCCGTACCCGGTCCGGGTAGTGGACCGCGAGAAGCTGCCCGATCCGGCCGCCGAGCGAGGCGCCGACGATGTGGGCGGAGGTCACGTGGCAGCCGTCCAGGACGGCGAGCGCGTCGTGGGCCATGTCGGCCATCGTGTAGGGGGCGGCGCCGAAGTCGACGCAGTCGGACTGGCCGGTATCCCGGTGGTCGAACCGGATGACGCCGTTCCCGGCGCTGACGAGGATTTCCACGATTTCGTCCGGCCAGCCGATGGCCTGCGCCGAGGTGCCCATGATTAGCAGCACGACCGGGGCGTCCGGGTCCCCGAAGCGCTCGGTCCACAGGCGAAGGCCCTGGGAATTGACGATGAACGCGCTTTTCCCTTTCATCACGAACCGTAAATTACTCCGCCATTCCCTGTAAATCAAATAATGCAATCAGCCGCCATAATTCGGGAATTCATGTTATAATATTCGCATGAGCCGCGCGCTCCGTTCCCGAAGGAGGATGATCGGGCGGTGAGTGAAGCTGGGCAGATCGCCGTGAAGGCGATGGGCGTGATCAGGCGGCCGCGCGACGGAGCGCTGCTGGTGTGCGAGTACGACGGGCCCGATTCCGAACCGTTCCACCGCCTGCTGGGCGGGCACGTGGAATTCGGGGAGCACGCGGAAGAGGCACTGCGGCGAGAGTTCCTCGAGGAGATCGACCAGGAGATCGACCGTCTCGAATTCCTCGGCGTCATCGAGAGCTTTTTCCGGTGGCGGGGCTCCGACGGTCATGAGGTGGTTTTCGTCTACAGCGCGGAGTTCGTCAACCCGCTCGCCTACGGCGTCGAGGAGCACGAGATCCTCGACGAGCCCGACGAGGACTCGCGCGTCATCTGGCGGGACCCGGCGGCGGACTCCCCGCCCCTGTACCCGGACGGCGTGGCCAGCCGCGGCTGGGTCAGTCGATAACAGGCATCGACCCCGTATCGGTCAGGCGCGGGTCGGTGCGGGTCTCCTGGTCGACGATCTGCTGGTCGGTGGTCTGCCGGCGGCGGCGGACGGGTCGGACGATCATCTCGCCGAGGGTGACCCCGGCCGCGATGGTCAGGCCCACCGCGACGGCTCGCAACAGCATCTCGAAGGCGTTGCCGGTGCTGGTGAACAGGTCGAGCATGCCCTGGTAGATGGTGAGACCGGGCACCAGCGGCATCACGCCCGGCACGACGTAGAGGAAGGCATGGGTCTTCCGCCACCGGCCCAGAGCCGCGCCGGCGATACCGACCATGACCGACGCGGCCGCCGTGGAGACGACGAGCGACGCCTGGTAATGCCCGAGGATCAGGAACACCGCCCAGCCCCCAGCCCCGACCAGCCCGGAGTAGACAAGAGACCGACGGGGCACCAAAGCGGCGGTCGCGTACAGGGCGGCAGCGACCCCGGCGGCGGTCACCTGGACCGCGGACTGGGTCAGGGGCGCGGCCGACAGTGCGCCCAGGCGCGGCACGACCCCGACGGAGACCGCCACGTACAGGGTGGCGGCGACGCCGGTCACGATGCCGGCGACGGTCAGCAGCACCTCCAGGCCCCGGGCGGAGCCGCTGATGGGAAAGCCGGTGATCGCGTCCCGGACACTGGCCACCAGGGAGTAGCCGGGCACGAGGACCATGATGCCGCCCGCGACGACGAGCGGCGGCTGGACGTGGACGTGGGCCGCGACCACGGACATGGCGATCCCGGTCGCCACCGCGGCCCCGAGGGCGGACTGGAAGAAGTCCGGGATCCCGTACCGGGCCACCGCCCGCATGAGCAGGGTGACGATCGCCGCGGAGACGAACGCGGTGATGGCGGCCAGCCACCGGCCGCCGAGGAGCACCGTGAACGCGGTGGCCATGCCCGCCCAGCTGAGAAGGACCAGGGTCTGGTGACGCGGGTGCGCGGCACACACCTGGTCCAGGCGGACGATCGCGTCCTCGGCCGTGACGCGGCCCGCCTCCAGGTCGTCTCGCAGCGCGGTGATCGCGGACAGGCGCCCGTAGTCGACGGAGCGCTGCCGGACCACGCGCACGACGGTCACCGGTTCCACATCGTCGCCCCGGATGTAGGAAGCGGTCATCGACGTGAAGGTGACATCGGCCTCGCACTGGTCCAGCCCGCAGGCCGCGGTGAGATCGAGGATCAGCGCCTCCACCTCGATCGTGGTCGCGCCCGCGCTCAGCAGGGCCCCGCCCGCCCGCAGGGCGAAGTTCAGGATCCGGTAGGCGGCCCGGATCTCGGGCGCCTCTACGTGGCGCGCCTCGGGCTTGCGGGGGCCGCGGATGCTGGTCAGGGCCGAGCGGGCCCGCAGCGCCAGCCGTTGCGGGCCCGGGGGTTCATGGGGGAATATCTTCCTGTCAGTCAGCGTCATCGTTAGTCCACGTTTCCCCCTGCAGAGCGAACTAACAAGTCATCTCGCCTATGAGGTGGCTGTGACGGCTGCCCATACCAGAAATTAAGACAGAGTATTCTTAGAAGTTAATGCCTGCGACGAACCTGGGGCGAGAGTGAGCCAGACTCCGCTAGAAGACCGGCCCTCCCGGCCCGATGAGCCGTGGGTATGGGCCGAAGGGTCGCAGCAGCGTCAGGCCCCGGACGAACACTTCACCGGGCAGTCCACCAGCGCCCAGCTTCTGGCCCTCAGTGAGCTGAAGCATATCGCCGCCATGCAGGGTTCGGCGGTCGAAGAAGCATCTTCTCTGCTAGTCCGGCATCCCCGGAACTTCTTCGCGACCGCCTGGCGGCTCCGCGTGAAGATCACGCTGGCGGGCGTGAACGGAGCAGTTGCTTTTCTCTTCGGCCTCGGCGTGCAGACAGCCTTCATCAGCATGGGCACGGGACATTTCGTGGCCTATGTACTACAGAACATATTCAGCACGCAGTTCAGTTTCCTGCTGGCCCGGTACATTACCTGGCGCGACCGGCAGGTGCGGTTCTTCCCGACACTCGTCCGCTACAACATCCAGCAGATCTCGACCACACTGCTGAGCATCATGCTGTTCGGCGTGTTCGACAAGTTCGGCACTAACTACGCCCTCGCCAACTTCCTGGTCACCCTGATCATCGCCCCGCTGGCGTTCCTGGTCGCCCACAAGTGGTCGATCGCCGAACGCGAGACGGCGAGCCCGCAGGCCGTCGCGCCCGCCCCCCTGAACTGAAGACCCCCGCGAAGGAGGCCGCCGTGGCCATCCCGTCCCCGTCCGACGACGAACTGTCCGCCATCGCCGACCGGTACGGGCTCGGGCTGGGCCCGGAGGAAATCGGGCAGTACCGGGACCTGATCGCGGGGGCGCTGCTGTCCTACGACACGGTCGAGCGACTGTACGCCGGCCGGGTGCCGGAACCTCCGTCGCGCGCGTGGAAGCGGCCCGCCGAGGAGGACAACGAACTCGGCGCCTGGTACGTCACCACCGGGATCCGGGGCTCCGGCGAGGGCCCGCTGGCCGGGCGGCGGGTGGCGGTGAAGGACAATATCGCGGTGGCCGGGGTCCCGATGATGAACGGCTCGGCCACCATGGAGGGCTTCGTGCCGCGCCGGGACGCCACCGTCGTCACCCGGCTGCTGGAGGCCGGGGCGGTGATCGCGGGCAAGGCCGTCTGCGAGGATCTGTGCCTCGACGGCGGCAGCCATACCGCGCGCACCGGGCCCGTCCTCAATCCGTGGGACCGGTCGAAGTCCACCGGCGGCTCGTCCAGCGGCAGCGCGGCCCTGGTCGCCTCCGGCGCCGTCGACCTGGCGGTCGGCGGGGACCAGGCGGGGTCGGTCCGGATCCCGGCGTCGTTCTGCGGCGTCGTGGGACACAAGCCCACGCACGGGCTGGTGCCCTACACCGGCGCGTTTCCCATCGAGAACACTATCGACCATCTCGGGCCCATCACCCGCACGGTCCGCGACGCGGCGCTCATGCTGTCCGTGCTGGCCGGCCCGGACGGGCTCGACCCGCGGCAGCGGCTGTCCCCGGGCCCGGCAGGCTTCCTCGAGGGCCTGGACGACGGCGTCGCGGGGCTGCGGGTCGGGGTCCTGTCCGAGGGCTTCGGCATCCCCGGCGCGTCGGACCCGGGCGTCGACGCGGCGGTGCGGGCGGCCATCGCCCGGCTGCGGGAAGCCGGCGCGGACGTGCGCGAGGTCAGCGTGCCCTCGCACCGGGACGCGGTCCACCTGTGGTCGGTGATCGGGACGGACGGCGTGTTCGGCCAGATGCTCGAGGGCAACGGCTTCGGCATGAACGTCCCCGGACGCTACGATCCCGAGCTCATCGAGCATTTCGCGCGGGGCCGACGAGAGCATGCCGCCGAGATGTCGGTCCCGCTGAAGCTGACGACGCTGCTGGGCCGGTACAACCTGGACCGGCACGGCAACCGGTACTACGCCATGGCCCGGAACCTCGCCCTCGACCTGGCCGAAGCCTACGATGCCGCGTTCGCAGACGCGGACGTGCTCGTCCTGCCGACGCTGCCGGTGACCGCGTTCGACATGCCGTCCGGGACCACCAGCCTGGAAGAGGTCATGGCGGTCACCTCCCGGCTGATGCTCAACACGTGCCCCTTCGACGTGACCGGGCATCCCGCGACGTCCGTGCCCGCGGGCCTGGTCGACGGACTGCCCGCCGGACTGATGATCGCCGGGCCGCGGTCCGGCGACGCGGCCTGCCTGCGGGTGGCGCGGGCGTACGAGGCGGCTGTCGGCGGCTTCCCCGCGCCTAACTCGTGACCGCGGTGGGACCGCGCAGGCCGCGCAGGACCTTGCCTTCGGTGGAGAGGTAGCCGGTCTGGTAGTCGTAGCGGGACGTGTTCGAGAAGATCAGCCACCAGTACTTGAAGTTCTCCGCGAACGAGTAGGCGGGGAACAGGTCGCCCAGCGCCATGGGACGGATGGTCACGTCGTTGACGATCGTGTAGCCGTTGGCGACCCGGTTGTAGCGCTTCATGTTCTGGAAATAGGCGTACGACGTGGCCTTGTAGTAGTCGTCGCGCAGCAGCACCCACAGGTCGAACGCGCCGTTCACGTACTCGGGCCGGAGCTGGTTGCCCTTGGACGTGGCCGCCAGCGTGGTGTAGTCGATCTCCTCTGGCAGCACGGGGTACTTCCCGGCGACGTAGGCCCAGGAACGGTAGTACGACTGGCCCAGCGCGACGTCCCCGCCCTTGGCCAGGATCTCGCCGTAGAACGCGGCCAGCTCGGACTGGTCACGGCTGAGCAGGGCGCCGGTCTGGAAGTTGACCTGCTTGAACCAGGTGTGGCCGCCGTAGGTCTCGACCAGGTACTTCTTCATGGCGGCGGTGAACAGCCGGTACCAGGCCAGGCAGTCGTCGTCGCCGAACAGGGCCCAGCCGCCCCACAGGTACTCGTAGAACGAGTCGGCCGGCGGATTCGGCGCCTGGTCGGTGGGGTCGGTCCACTTCCCGGTCTCCACGTTCAGGGTGGTACCGAGCAGGTCCAGGGAGGACCGCCGGTCCACCACGGCCTGGTAGGCCTTCTTGGCCGCGGCGTAGTAGCTGCCGTCGCCGGTGAGCCGGGACAGCACGCCGAATTCCAGGATGTTGGTGCCGATCTCCGCGACCGGCGGCGTCGCGCCGGACTCCGCGCCGGTGTGGAAGTTGACGTACTGGTAGGGCATGCCCGTCGGCGACTGGGCGAAGGCCGGCATGATCTTGTCGGCCGCCTGCTTGGACAGGGTCAGCAGTTCCTTGTCCCCGGTCGCGAGGTACCCGGCGAGCAGGCCGCCGACCACGCGAATGATCCACTCGAAGACGTGGAAGTTCCCGTCGATGTCGAGGTCGAGGTTCTTCTTGACCCAGTCCACGCCGAGCGCCAGCTCGTCATCGAGCCCCATCACGTACAGGGTGTCGAGCGCCTCGATGATCGACAGCCCGACGGAGTGACCGTCGACGAAGAACTCCTGGTAGCCGGCTGACACCGGCAGCAGCTGGTCATGTCCCCAGGCGTACTTCTTGTAGCCGTTCCACGCGTGCAGGAACTCGGCCCGGACCTCGGCCGCCACCCGGGCGTCCGGCGGGAGCCCGGTGGCCGCTCGGGCGGTGCCGGGCACGGCGAGGCCCGCGGCGGCGAGACCGGCGGTGCCGAGGGCGCCTCTCAGAAACTGACGACGATGAAAGTTCTGTACGGTCATGGTCACAATCTGTTCGCATCCGGGGATGGTTGTCAATCATCCGCGGCCCGGCCGGTCCAGCGGATAGACAGGATTGTCGTGATACAACGCGACATGTTCCCCACGATTGTGCGGACGGCGGTGCTCGGCGCGATCGGGCTGATCGCGGCGGTGCTCGTTCCCGTGTCGTGCTCGGGCGGTCCGGATCCGGCGCACCGGACGGCGGCCCGCGCCGCGGCGCGCACGCAGGCCGCGCGGCGGGTCCTCGACAAGGCCGCGTCTCCCGTCCTCGTCAACCCGGGCGCCGTCATCGCCGCTCGCGCCGCCAGGGCCAAGACCGCCAAGGCCAGGAAGGCCGCGGCCCGCAGAGCGGCCGAGATCAAGGCCGCGCGCCACGTGACGTGGCTGTGCGGCCGGGACCAGCACATGATCTCCCGCACCGGCATCGACATCCGGAACAACAACTTCAGACACGAACCGGAATGCCTGGCCAACCGGGGCGGCGCCCCCGGCTTCGTCGTGGCCGGGTCCGGCGCGCACACCAAGGACGCGGCGTTCCCGAACACCTTCGCCGGATGCGAGACCAGCGTCTGCAGCCCCCGCAGCGGCATGCCCGCCCGGGTCCGGGACATCCGGTCACTGACCAGCACCTGGCAT
This sequence comes from Streptosporangiales bacterium, assembly GCA_009784565.1. Lineage (GTDB taxonomy): Bacteria > Actinomycetota > Actinomycetes > Streptosporangiales > Streptosporangiaceae > Trebonia. Next base: position 18,393 of record WRBL01000054.1, read on the forward strand.
TACGCTCCGGCCCACCGCTGGAAGGGCGACGCCACCTACGACATCTGGTTCGATCCGCGGCCGCGAACCCGCGGGCAGGACACCGGCGCGGAGATCATGATCTGGACCGACACCCGGGGCCTGGGCAGGCCCGCCGGGCATGCCGTCAAGATCGACGGCGCCCAGTGGCGGTACAGCTGGCACCGGGCCGCGAACAAACACGGGCAGTCGTGGAACTACCTGCTGTTCTGGAAGGCCTCGCCGAGCGACCGGATCGACAGCCTGCCCCTCAAGTCGTTCGTCACGTTCGCGGAGTGGCGGCGCCTGGTCCTGCCCCGGTGGTATCTCACCGGCGTGGAGGCCGGATTCGAGCTCTGGTCCGGCGGGACGGGCGCGCGGACCGAGGACTACACGGTGTCCCTCGCGTCCCGGTGACCCGCGGCCGCGTAGGGCCAGGCTCAGGGGAAAGCCGGGGGTTTCCCCCATGTCACGCCCAGGGATGGCTTGGTAGACAACAGGTATGCAAGTCGCAAGTGCCTCGCCGACCAGGCTGACCAGGGGGAACATGCTATGAGGTACACGCCGAAGCACGCCAGGCCCGGTCCGCCGGACGCCGCCGGGCCGGGCGGCCGCCAGTCCGTCGACGGCAGCCGGGGGCGGCACGCGGCCCCGGCGAAGGGGCACGCGATCCCGGCGCAGAAGCGGCGATCCGTTCGGGCTAATTCGGTTCCCAGCGGGCCCGCAGGGCGGGGATGACCTCGCGGGCGAACAGGCGGCGTTCCTTCGAGCTGAACAGCTCGACGATCAGGCGGCGGGCGCCCGTCTCCTCCAGGACGTCGCTCAGGCGCTCGACCAGCTGATCCGGGGTGCCGGACACGGCGATGGCCGGGCGGTTCGGCTTCTTCGCGACCGTGTCCTCCGGGGACTGGCCGACGTGGAACTCGGCGTCGGTCTCGGGGAGTTTCCGGCCCCCGCCGGCCAGATAGATCGACAAGAATCGCCCGAACGAGCGGGCCAAACTGTCCAGGTTGCGTTCCGCCTCTTCCTCGCTCTCCCCGATCGCGACGAACCGCTCGATCATCAGGTTCGCGCCCGTGCCGCCGTGGCCGTGCTCGGCGGCGGTCTTCACGTAGTGGTCGAGGGCCTCGCGGTGGTCGGCGTTGGAACCGAAGTTACGCATGATGGACCAGCCGTTGGCCGCGGCCTTCCCCATCGTGTCCAGGCTGGAGCCGCCCAGCCACACCGGGAGCGGGTCCTGCAGGGGCCGCGTCGCGATGGTCGTCGGCTCCGTGACCTGGAAGAAGCGGCCGTCGAAGGTGAAATCGCGTTCGGTGAGGGCGAGGCGGAGCAGGTCCAGGGCTTCGGTCCACCCCTGGTTGAGCTCCTCGGGCGAGAGGTTCCGGCCGGTCGCGAACAGGGCTTCCTTCGGCACGCCCCGGCCGAGGCCGAGTTCGAAGCGGCCGCCGCTGAGCAGGTCGAGCGTGCCGGCTTCCTCGGCGACCCGGACCGGGTGGTACAGCGGCAGGACGGTCACCGCGGTGCCGAGCCGGATCGTGGTGGTCTGGCCCGCGGCGGCGGCCAGCAGCAGGTGCGGGGACGGGCAGGTCATGAGCGGCGCGTGGTGCTCGGTGAGGGTGGCGCCGTCGAAGCCGAGTTCCTCGGCCTCGGCCGTGAACCGCACGAAGTCCTCGATCTGGCGGCGCTGCCAGCGGGGATCGTGGACGTCGGCACCGGGTTCGGTGCCGTGAAGCCCGACGCCGTACGTGTGGACGAACTTCAGCGTCCGGGGGTCTTCCGCGATGGGGGCGCTCACGCCCACATCGTCCGTGCGGCCCCGGGACGCGTCAAGAGGCCGTCCGGAAGGGCACATTCCGTTGCCTTTCCGGGCACACAGGTCCGCCTGGCGATTGCGGGCGGCCATAATTTCCGGAACGAGATCGTCGGACCGACAGGGGGTGGGGGTGGCCGCGGACTTCCCGCAGCCCCGGGCCGTGCGGCAGCTGGCCGAGCTCGTTCCCGGCACGCTGATCGGCGGGTACCGGATCGAGGGACAGGCCGGTGCCGGAGGGATGGCGGTGGTGTTCCGGGCCCGGGAGGAGTCACTCGGCCGCCCCGTGGCGCTGAAGGTCCTCTCGCCCGGGATGTCGTCCGACGCGGAGTTCCGGGAACGGTTCGTCCGCGAGTCGCGGGCGGCGTCCGCCGTTGACCATCCCAGCATCATTCCGGTGCACGCGGCCGGGGAGGATCGCGGCGTCCTGTACCTGGCGATGCGGTACGTGGCCGGCGGGGACCTGCACTCGCTCGTGGAACGGGAAGGGCCGCTGCCGCCCGAGCGGGCGATAGCCCTGCTGGCCCCCGTGGCGTCGGCGCTGGACGCGGCGCATGCCGCGGGCATCGTGCACCGGGACGTCAAGCCCGCCAACGTGCTGATCGACAGCAGCCCCGGGCGCGCCGACCATCCGTACCTGTCCGATTTCGGGCTCGCGAAGCGGCCGGCGCTGCCCGGCATGACGAACGCCGGTGAGTTCGTCGGGACCGCCGGGTTCGCCTCCCCCGAGCAGCTGGCGGGCCATCCGGTGAGCCGCCAGACCGACCAGTACGGGCTCGCGTGCGTCGCCTACCTGATCCTGACCGCGTCCATGCCTTTCCACAGCGGGGACCCGCAGGTGACGCTGTGGGCGCAGATGTCCAAGTCCCCGCCCCGCGTCACCGACCGGCGGCCGGACCTGCCGCCGGAGGTCGACCGGGTCATCGCCCGCGCGCTGGCCCGGGACCCCGCCGAGCGGTTCGCGTCGTGCGGTGAGTTCACGGGCGCGCTGCGACAGGCACTCGCCGCGACGACGCCGCCTCCGCCGCCCGCGGTGACGCCCGCGCGGCCGCGGAAGGCCCCGATCGTCATCGGAGCCGTGGCCCTGGCGGTCGTCGGGGCGGCAGCAGCCGCGCTGGTGCTGCTGCCCGGCGGCCACGCCCAGACCGCCGCGTCCCCGCGCCGGGCGGCGCACCCTCCAGCGCCGGCGCCGAGGACCCGGCCGCCGGTGACCCTGCCGGCGGCAGCTGGGTGGTGGAAGATGGACGAGGGTTCGGGCAACGTCGCCCATGACAGCGCGGGCAGCCATCCCGCGACCGGGACCGGCACCGGCTGGTGCGGCACCAAGAACTGCATGACGTTCAACGGGACGAGTTCCGCGCTCGTTACCGGCGGGCCGGTCGTGAACACCGCCCCCGGGCACAGCTTCACCGTGTCAGCCTGGGTGGCGATGGGCGCCGCGGTGCCCGGCGGCCTCATCACCGCGGTCAGCCAGGACGGCGCCGCCAACAGCGGTTTCTACCTCGAGTACTCCGGCGCCGACCAGTGCTGGGCGTTCGCCCGGGTCAGCACCGACGTCAAGAGCCAGCCGGCCGCCCCGTACCGGGCGCTCGGCTGCACCGGCTCCTACACCGACTGGACCTACCTGACCGGCGTTTTCGACGCGACGGGCAACCAGGAGCGGATCTACGTGAACGGGAAGCTGGAGGGCACCGCGAAGGACCCGGCCCCGTTCGCCGCCAACGGCCCGCTGGTCATCGGCCGCGGCCAGGGCAGCGGCGGCGGCATCAACTGGTGGCCTGACGCCATCGGCAACGTCGAGGCCTTCAATACCGCCCTGACCAGCGCCCAGGTCAGGCTGCTGTACTCACGGCGGTCGTAGGGCCAGTCCGCGGCCCGTTGAATCCGGTCACTGTTCCCCGGGTGCTTTCCGCTGCTCGCGCCCGGCCAGCGCGCCGGGCGGTTCACTCACTGACATTTCCTAGACACCTGTCCGGACACTCTTCCAAAGAAGGTAGAACACGTTCTAGAGTGTGCCCATGAGCAATCGCATCCGGACGGAGGACGCCAGTCCCGGAGTCCGGCTGATCACCTTCGACCGGCCCGAGGCCCGGAACGCCTTCGACCTGGCGATGTACGCGGAGGCGGCCGCCGCGTTCGGCGAGGCGGCGGCCGACGACTCGGTCCGGGTCATCGTCATGACCGGCGCCGGCGCGGCTTTCACCGCGGGACAGGACCTCCGCGAACTGGCCGCGCTCGCCCGGGCCTCGGACGGCGACGGCGCCCGCGACATGGCGGCCCTCGGCTTCCCCGCGCTGCTGAACGCGGTCACCGCCCTGGACAAGCCGCTCATCGCCGCGGTTAACGGCGCCGCCGTCGGCCTGGGCTTCACGCTGCTCGCGCACGCGGACCTGGTCTACGTCGCCGAGTCGGCCCGGCTGCGCGTCCCGTTCGCCGAGTACGGGGTTCCCCCGGAGGCGGCGAGCAGCTACCTGCTCCCCCAGCGGCTCGGCTGGCAGCGCGCCGCCCAGGTCCTGTTCACCGGCGACTGGGTCAGCGCCGCCGACGCCGTCGAGTGGGACATCGCCCTGCGCGCCTGCCCCGACGACGAGCTGCTCGGCGTCGCGCTGACCGAAGCCGCCCGGATCGCGCGCGCGTCCCTTCCGGCCCTGCGCGGCATCAAGCGCCTGATGCAGGCCTGGCAGCATCCGCACGTCGACGCCGCCCTCAGCGCCGAAGCCGACGCCTACACCGCCCAGCTCGGCACCACGACCACGATCCCCGCCCCGAAAGGCTCGCGATGACCGCCACCCAGTCCCCCCTGACGTTCAGTCCCTACGACTACGCCATCCACGAGGACCCGTATCCCGTCTACGCGCGGCTGCGCGACGAGGCGCCGGTCTACCGCAACGACGAACGGGATTTCTGGGCCCTGTCCCGCTACGAGGACGTGTCCGCGGGGTTCCGGGACAGCAAGCGGCTGTCCAACTCCTACGGCATCTCCCTGGACGAGTCCTCCTGGGGCCCGGACGCGCACAAGGCGGGCTCCTTCCTGGCGATGGACGATCCCCGGCACGCCCGGCTGCGCTCCCTGGTCTCCCGCGGTTTCACCCCGCGGCGCGTCAACGAGCTCACCGGCCGGATCGGCGAGCTCGCCCGCCAGCACCTGGTGCCCGCCCTTGAGGCCGGCGAGTTCGACGTCGTCACCGACTTCGCCGGAAAGTTCCCCATGGACGTCATCTCCGAGCTCATGGGCGTGCCCGAGGCCGACCGCGATCGCCTCCGCACCCTGGCGGACACCGTCCTGCACCGGGACGAAGGGGTCTTCGACGTCCCGCAGGAGGCGATGGAAGCGGCCCTGTACCTCATCGGCTACTACTCCGACATGCTCGCCGAGCGGCGCAAGCGGCCTTCGGATGACCTCACCACCGCCCTCATGAACGCCGAGATCGACGGGGACCGCCTGTCCGACGATGACATCATCGCGTTCCTGTTCCTCATGGTCGTGGCCGGCAACGAGACCACGACCAAGCTGCTCGCCAACGCCGTTTACTGGGGCTGGAAGAACCCCGCGCAGCTGGCCAAGCCCCTCGGCGACCCGGCCCGCGTTCCGGACTGGATCGAGGAGACCCTCCGCTACGACACCTCCAGCCAGATGATCGCCCGGCTCGCGACGGCGGACATCACCGCCCACGGCGTGACCATCCCGGAGGGCGCCCGGGTGCTCCTGCTGCTCGGCTCGGCCAACCGCGACCCGCGGGCCTTCCCCGAGCCGGACACCTACGACCTGGACCGCGGCCGCGAGGTCACGACGCAGATCGCCAGCTTCGGCTTCGGCCCGCACTTCTGCCTCGGCGCGCACCTGGCCCGGCTGGAGGCCCGCATCGCCCTCACCGAACTCGTCACCCGGGTCTCCGGCTACGAGATCGACGAGGCCCGCGCGGCCCGGGTCCACTCCAGCAACGTCCGCGGCTTCGCCACCCTCCCCGTCCGGGTGACGAAGCGTTAAGGCGCGCCTCAGGCGTCGTGGAAGAGCAGGCCGAGGGTGTGCCGCTGGCCTTCGGTGATGGCCGAGACTCCGTGGCGGACCGGGGCGGCAAACCATCCCCGAGCCGAACGGACCGGCCGGTCCCGGGTCGTGAACACGTAACCCTGACAGTGGGGCAGCAAGGTCGCGGTGCCCCGCGACTGGGCCCGCGGCCGCTGCTCCACCAGCAGGAACTCGCCGCCCGTGTGGTCGGCGCCGGGCTCGTTCAGGTTGACCACCACCTGCAGGGGAAACACGAGGTCCCCGTACAGGTCGCGATGGAGCGCGTTCCAGTCGCCCTTGCCGTAGCGGAGCAGGATCGCGGTCGGCTTGACCTGCCCGGCGGCGTGGCACATGTCCAGCCACTCATCGAGAGTGTCCGGCCAGGGCGCTTCCCGGCCGAGCTTGGCGTACCAGTCCCGGGCGATCGGCAGCAGTCTCGGGTACAGGGCCTGTTTCAGCTGCTCGACCGGCTCCGGGTAGGGCGTGGTGAAGTAGCGGTAGGTGCCCTCGCCGAACCGGTGCCGGGCCATGTGGACCGTGGAGCGGAACCGGGCGGGTTCATCGTAGAGGCTCTTGAGGTGGTCCGCTTCCTCCGGGGTGAGCAGCGGGGGCAGGAGCGCCCCGCCGTAGTCGCTGAGCTCGGTGGTGACGGCGTCCCAGTCGGCGCCGTCGACACGCTGCTTCCAGTGGTTCACGAGGTCTCCTTCCGGGTCTCGAGGTTCAGGAGGGTCGCCTTGGCTTCGGCGCCGCCGACGTAGCCGCCCCGGGTTCCGTCGGCCTTCAGGACCCGGTGGCAGGGGACGACGACCGGGAGCGGGTTGGTGGCGCAGGCGGTGCCGACGGCGCGGACCGCCTTCGGGTTGCCGACGAGCTCGGCGACCTGGCCGTA
>WRBL01000055.1 GCA_009784565.1 Streptosporangiales bacterium
CGGCACACCCCCGACCACGCCGACGTGCTGCGCGACATGGCGGACTCGATCGGCCGGCTCGGCCCGCAGATCTTCCCGCGGACCCCGGTCGCGCTGGTGCTCTGCCCGGAGCACGCGCAGATGTTCGCGGATGCCGGGATGAGCAAACGGGACGTGCAGGACTGGCTCATCGAGCACTCGGGCCGGACCGCGCAGCAGCTCCAGCAGGCGGGCAAGGGCAACGTCGTGGCCGACGGCGAGGACTTCCACCGGGTGCTGTCCGAGCCCGGCCAGATCCCGGTGATCGTGGCGGGCGCGAGGACGGCGGCGATCTCCATGGTGGTCCGGATCTTCGGCGAGTGGTCGGGCACCTCGGTAGCGGTAGGGGAGAAGAAATGATCAATACCGAACGGATCGAGCCTCTGGCCCAGTCCCTGGCGGCCGACGGCTACGAGCTGAAGGTCGCGGAGAACGGCTCCCGGGTCGCGGTGACGGTCGTCGCGGGCCCGGACGCCTGCGAGGACTGCCTGGTGCCCAAGGACCTGATGCGGGGCATCCTGGCGAACGCCCTGGGCGCCGACGGCGACTCGATCGACATCACCTACCCGAAGGAAGTCTCTTCGTGAGTTCCCGCGTCGCGCTGGTCACCGGGTGCGGCAAGCGGGACGGGATGGGGCGCGCGATCGCCCTCACCCTGGCCGCGTCCGGCGTCGCCGTGGCGGTGACCGACCGGCGGCCCGGCGGAGTCCCGAACCGGCGCCAGGAGGTCGTCGGAACTCCCGACGACGGCTGGACCGTGGAGTCCCTGGCCGGGGAGATCACCGCGGCGGGCGGGGAGGCGGCCAGCTTCCTAGGCGACATCTCGTCGGAGGAGGACGCCCGCCGCGTGGTGGACGGCGCCGCCGCGTGGCGGGACCGCCTCGACATCCTGGTGAACGTGGCCGGGGCGCCCCAGGGCCTGGACCGGCAGGACATCGAGGATGTCCCGGTCGAGGCCTTCGACCAGGTGATCGCGATCAACCTGCGCGGCACCTACCTGATGGCCCGGTTCGCGGTCCCGCACATGCGGGCCCGCCGCTGGGGCCGGATCGTGAACATCTCGTCCCAGGCCGGGCAGGTCGCCGCCGCCCGGTCCACCGCGTACGCGGCGTCCAAGGCCGGCGTGCTGGGATTCACCCGGGCCCTGTCGGCCGACGTCGCGGCGTGGGGCGTCACGGTCAACGCGGTCGCTCCCGGGATGGTCGCCACCAGCCGGGCGGTGCTGTCCCTGGACCCGGACCTGGACGTCGACGCCGAGGTCAAACGGCGCGGCGAGCGCCTGGCCGTCGGCCGTTCCGGCTATCCGGACGACATCGCGGCCGCGGTGGCGTACCTGGTCTCCGACGGGGCCGGCTACATGACGGGGCAGACCCTCGTCCTGGACGGCGGCGGCGCGGCCCCATTCGCGTCCCGGCCGCCGGAAAAAGCTTAAGAAAACGAAAGGACCGGGTATGTCGCTGCCCACACAGAATTCCCCGGAAACACGCGCGCCATTCCGAGCCGATCATGTTGGCAGCCTGCTGCGCCCGCCGGAATTGCTGAGGGCCCGCAATGATCACGCAGAGGGAAAAATTGCCGCGGCGGAATTGCGGGCGGCCGAAGACGAGGCGATCCGCGGCGTGGTGGAACTCCAGCGGGACGTGGGCCTGCGGTCGGTGACGGACGGGGAGTTCCGCCGGGGATCGTGGCACATGGACTTCATCTACGCCCTCGGCGGGGTCGACCAGGTGCCCGGCCACCTGACGTCGACGTTCACCAACCCGGACGGCACGATCGAGTTCACGCCGCCCGCGATCCGCGTGACCCGCAAGGTCACGGTGGACGAGACGATCTTCGGCGACGACTTCGCGTTCACCCAGTCGGTCGCGCCGGACGGCATGACGCCCAAGCTCACCATCCCGGCGCCGTCGATGGTGCATTACCGCTCGGGCCTGTCCGCCGTCGCGGACGACAGCGTCTACCCCGACCCGGAGGAGTTCTGGACGGACGTGGCCGCGGCCTACGGCGAGCAGGTCCGCCGGATCGGCGCGCAGGGCTGCCGGTACCTGCAGTTCGACGACACGTCCCTGGCCTATCTCAACGACCCGGCCCAGCGGGAGTACATCCGGGCGCGCGGCGAGGACGCCGACCGGATGCACCTGCGCTACATCGCGCTGACCAACGCCGCGGTGAAGAACCGCCCGGACGGCATGACCGTGACCACCCACTTGTGCCGGGGCAACTACCGCTCCTCGTGGGTGGCCTCGGGCGGCTACGACTACGTGGCCGAGGCGCTGTTCTCCGAACTCGACGTGGACGGCTTCTTCCTGGAATTCGACGACGAGCGGTCCGGCGGCTTCGAGCCGCTGCGGTTCGTGCCGAAGGACAAGAAAGTAGTGCTCGGCCTGGTCACGACCAAGCGGCCCGGACTGGAGTCCAAGGACGACCTCAAGCGCCGCATCGACGAGGCGGCCCGGTACGTCGGGATAGACCAGCTGTGCCTGTCCGGGCAGTGCGGGTTCTCCTCCACTGTCGAGGGGAACGCGCTCACCGTCGATGACGAGATCGCCAAGCTGCGGCTCATCACGGAAACCGCCGCGGAGGTTTGGGGCTGACCACAAAAGGCTGTATTCGGTTAATTACGCGCTTGTAGGGTGATCACCCGGGTGAGAGTATCCAAGACAAATCTCGACCCATTTGTCACGCGAGAGCGAACATATAAACCGAGTAGGTGAAAGCCGTGAGATTCCGGCTAATGTCAAAGCGGACAGCCTGCCTCGCCGGGGTGGCCGCGATCGTCCTCAGCGCCGCGGCCTGTGGCAGTTCCGCGAGCTCAAGCCCGGGCTCCGGCTCGTCCGTTAACACCATCACCAAAACCCCCGGGGTCAAAAGCGGCGGCAACCTCATCGTGGACGAGGGGAAGGGCTTCGCGGGCGACTGGCCCTACGGCTTCGATCCCGCGACCGACGTGACCGGCTCCGCCAACCAGGACTACTTCGACGCGGTCTACGGGCAGCTGTTCGACCTCGGTCCCAACGGCAAGATCCAGCCCGACCTGGCCACCGGCTACAAGTTCAGCCCCGACGCCAAGACCGTGACGATCACCCTGCGCAAGGGCGTCAAGTTCTCCGACGGCACCCCGTTCAACGCCCAGGCCGTCTACTGGAACTGGATCCGGGATCTCGGACCGACAGCCGTGAAGGCGGGCATCGAGTCGCAGTGGTCGGTCGCCCACACCAGCCCGAAGAACATCGCCTCGCCGGTGGTGAAGAACGCGATCCAGGTGACCGGGCCGTACACGCTCGCCGTCCACCAGGTCGTGCCGAACGGCGCCTTCATCAACCAGCTGTCGGACGCGATCGCCAACTGGATCGCCTCGCCGGCCGCGTTCAAGAAGGAGGGCGCGAAGAAGTTCGCCCAGTACCCGGTCGGGGCCGGCCCGTTCACCGTGGTGAGCGACACCTACAACAGCCAGCTCGTGGTCAAGAAGAACCCGAACTACTGGGAACCGGGCCACCCGTACCTGGACCAGATCACCTTCAAGGCGGTCAGCGGCGACGAGGCGGGGTATGAGTCCCTGGTCTCCGGCCAGGGCCAGGTCTACCAGGACCTGTCCACCACCCAGATCCTCAACCAGGCGAGCTCGAACTCCAAGCTCCAGGTGGAGAACAACCCGGGTACCTCCCCGTATGACCTGCAGCTCAACACGGCCAACCCGGTGTTCAGCAACCCCAAGGCCCGGCAGGCCATCTACGCCGCCACCAACTTCGCGCCCATCCTGAATAAGGTGTTCGGCAACCGCTACCCGGTCGTGCAGGGCTTCACCGGCCCCGGCGGCATCTGCTACAACCCGAAGGTCCCCGGCTACCAGGGCTATGACCCGGCGCTGGCCAAGAAGCTCATCGCGGCCAGTGGCCTGAACAAGCAGACCTTCACCCTCGGCACGATCAACTCCAGCCCGGTGGCCATCAACACCACCGAGGCCCTGCAGACCGAGTGGCAGCAGCTGGGCCTGAAGGTCAAGATCGCGTCCTACCCGCTCGACGGGCTGATCCAGGCCTTCGAGGCCAACGGCGGGAAGAGCTGGGACGCCATGGTGCAGACGGCGGGCGCGCAGGACCCGGCGGACGGCGTCGGCGTCAACTTCCGGTTCGGTTCCAAGTCGCCGTTCACCGGGGTGCATGATCCCAAGCTGGACAAGCTGCTGGCCCAGGCCCAGTCCTCGGCGAACGTGGCCCAGCGGTGCCCGTACTACCAGCAGGCGGCCGAGTACATCGCCAAGAACTACTACGGCCCGTTCTACTTCTCCTTCAACCCCTCCAACATGTCCGTCCCCGGTGTCGTCGGTCCCGGCCTGACCAGCCCGCTGCCCTCGGCCGCGGTCGTCCCGGTCATCCCGTGGCAGGACGTGTACTACAACCCGGGTTCGTGAGCGGCCTGTCCATGGCCCGGTCGCCGGCCCTCCGCCTGGTGGGCCGGCGGCTCGGCGCCGCCGTCATCGTCTTGTGGGGCGTGACGCTCCTGACCTTCATCGTGATGAGCACGCTGCCCAACGACACCGCCCAGACCATGCTCGGACTGCACGCCACCCCGGCGCAGGTCGCGGCGCTGAACAAGGCGCTGGGCCTGAACCAGCCGTTCTGGGTCCGGTACTGGCGCTGGCTCGTCCAGGCGCTGCACGGCAACCTCGGTACCACGCTGGAGGGGCAGAGCGTCAACCACGAGCTGGCCATCCACCTGCCCGTGACCCTGGAACTGCTGGCCTACGCGCTGGTGATCTCGGTGGCGCTGGCGGTCGTCGTGGCGGTGCTCGCCGCCCGCAGGCCCAACGGGATCGCCGACCGGATCAGCCTCAGCGTCTCGATGATCGGCCTGTCGGCGTCGCCGCTGGTGGTCGGGATCATCCTCGTCATCGTGTTCGCCGTCCAGGTCGGCTGGTTCCCCGTCCAGTCCAACGGGCTGGGCGGCGGCCTCGGCTCCTTCTTCGTGCAGGGGACGCTGCCCGCCGCGTCGCTGGGGTTCCCGCTGTTCGCCATCTATACCAGGCTGCTCCGCGCGGATCTGGTGGAGCAGATGCAGCGCGAGGACTACATCGTGACCGCGCGGGCCAAGGGCCTGTCCCCGTGGCGGGTGCTGATCCGCCACGCCCTGCGGAACTCGATGTTCACCCTGATCACCGTTATCGGCCTCAACCTCGGCACGCTGGTCAGCGCGGCGGCGATCATCGAGGTGCTGTTCTCGGTCCCGGGCGTCGGCTCGGACCTGCTCACCGCCATCGGGAACCACGACTCCGCGCTGATCGAGGGGATCGTGTTCGTGTTCGCGCTGATTACCGTGGCGGGCAACCTGGCCGCCGACCTGCTGTACGCGGTACTCGACCCAAGGATCAGGCATGGCAGTACCAACTCCTGACGCCGTCCTTCTCACCCCGGGCGGCCCGCCGGCCTTGCCGTCGCTGCTGGTCAGCGACCGGCGGATCCGGGCGCAGCGGTTCTGGCGCGGGGCGCGCCTGTGGATTCCGCTCGGGTTCCTGATCCTGATGCTGTTCATGTGCTTCGTGCTGCCCCGGGTGGTGACGCTTCCCTCGCCGACCAACGGCACCATCCTGGACGGGAACGACGCCCTGTTCACCCCCGGGCACTGGCTCGGCACCAACAACGTCGGAGTCGACACGTTCTCCCAGATCGTCTACGGCGGACAGGTGTCGTTCGAGATCGGCGCCGCCGTCACCGCGATCGGGATGATCATCGGCTGCGCGATCGGCATCCCCGCCGGCTACCTGGGAGGCTGGGCCGACAGCCTCCTCTCCCGGATCCTCGACGTCCTCCTGGCGTTTCCCGCCCTGGTACTGGCGCTGGCCATCGCCGAGGGCCTCGGCCCGAGCGAGGTCCACGAGATCTGGGCCCTGTCGGTGTTCAGCATCCCGACGTTCGGGCGGCTGGCCCGCGCGTCCACGCTGGCGGTGCGGGACCTGCCGTTCATGACCGCCGCGCGGCTGTCGGGCACCCGCGGCTGGCGGATCATCGTCCGGCACGTCATCCCCAACATCGCGCCCGGCCTCGTGTCGTTCAGCCTGCTGGGCGTCGGCCTCACCATCATCCTCGAGGGCGCCCTGGACTACCTCGGCTGGGGTATCCCCCTGCCCGAGGCCAGCTGGGGCCAGATGATCGCCTCCGGGCAGAACATCATGAGCGCCCAGCCCCAGTACGTGCTCGTCCCCAGCCTGTTCCTGCTGGTCACCGTCGTCGCCCTCAACATGTTCGGCGATGCGCTGCGCGAAAGGTGGGGTGAGGCGTGAGCGAGGAAGCACTCCTGGAGGTCACCGACCTCCGGGTGGCGTTCGCCGCCGGAGGGCAGGAGATCAGCGCCGTGAACGGGGTCAGCTTCTCCGTCCGGCCCGGCGAGACCCTGGCCGTCATCGGGGAGTCCGGCTCCGGGAAGACCGTCAGCTGCCGCGCCATCATGGGACTGCTGCCGTCCACCGCGATCGTCAAGGGCTCGGCCCGGCTGCGCGGCACCGAGCTCATCGGGCTGCCCGAGCCCGAGCTCCGCCGTCACCGGGGCGCGCAGATGGCCATGGTCTTCCAGGACCCGGCCCGGTCCCTGAACCCGACGATGCGGATCGGCCAGCAGATCGCCGAGGCGGTCCGCACCCACCGTGACGTCAGCAAGGCCGAGGCCCGCGCCGAGGCGATCGAGCTGCTGCGCCTGGTCCGGATGCCGCTGCCGGAACGGCGCTTCGGCGAGTATCCGCACCAGCTGTCCGGCGGCATGCGCCAGCGCGTGGTCATCGCGATCGCGCTGGCCTGCAAGCCGAAGCTGCTGATCGCCGACGAGGCCACCACGGCCCTCGACGTGACGACCCAGGCCCAGATCATGGAGCTGCTGCTGGACCTGCAGGACGAGCTGGACATGGCCCTGGTCATGATCAGCCACGACCTGGGGCTGGCCGCCTCCTACGCCAGCGAGGTCGTCGTCATGTACGCGGGCAAGATCGTGGAGCAGGCGCCCGCCGGCCAGCTGTTCGGCGCCCGCGGCGCCGTCCGGATGCGCTACACGCGGGCGCTGCTGGACGCCATCCCGGACATGGAGCGCGCGGCCCACACCCCGCTGCCCGTCGTCGCCGGCCGCCCGCCGGACCTGGCGGCGCTGCCGCCCGGGTGCGCGTTCGCGGACCGCTGCGCGGCCGCGGAGGACGACTGCCGGGAAACGGCCCCGGACCTGGCCGAGCACGTGCCCGGCCACCGGTGGGCCTGCTGGCATCCGTGCGCCGCCGGGGACAACAGCGAGAACGGAGATATCCCCTCATGACCGAGCCGCTGCTGTCCGCGCGCGACGTGGTCCAGGAGTTCGCGGTCCGCGACTCCGGCGGCAGCTGGGGCGGCGTGGTGCAGGCGGTCTCCGGAGTGACGTTCGACGTGATGGCCGGGGAGACCCTCGGCATCGTCGGCGAGACCGGCTCCGGCAAGTCCACCCTCGCCCGATCCCTGCTGCAGGCGCCGCGCCCCAAGTCCGGCACCGTCACCTTCCGCGGCACCGACCTGACCCGCCTCCGCGGCCGCAAGCTGCTGCGGGCCCGCCGGCACATGCAGTTCGTGTTCCAGGACCCGTTCGGCTCGCTCGACCCGAGATGGCGGGTCCGGTCCATCGTGTCCGAGCCGCTGCTGGCCTACGGCGACGGAAGCGCCGGCCACCGCCAGGCCCGCGTCGACGAGCTCCTGGACCTGGTCGGGCTCGACCCGGCCCGGTACGCGGGCCGGCACCCCCGGGAGCTGTCCGGCGGCCAGGCGCAGCGCGTCGCCATCGCCCGGGCCGTGGCCCTCAACCCGTCGCTGCTCATCTGCGACGAGGCCGTGTCCTCCCTGGACGTGCTGATCCAGGCCCAGGTCCTCAACCTGTTCGAGAAGCTCCGGAGCGAACTCGGGCTGTCGTACGTGTTCATCGCCCACGACCTGGCCCTGGTCAAGCAGGTCAGCGACCGGGTCGCGGTCATGTACCTGGGCCGGCTGTGCGAGACCGGTCCCGGCGAGGCCGTCTACAAGACCCCGCTGCACCCCTACACGCGGGCGCTGCTGGACTCGATCCCGGCCACCGACCCGGGCGCGGGCCGGGCCACCACGACGCTGCGCGGCGAGCCGCCGTCGCCGATCAGCCCGCCGAGCGGCTGCCGGTTCCGCACCCGCTGCCCCCGCGCCGCGGACCTGTGCGCCGAGCAGACCCCGCAGATGCGCGACCTCGGCGGCGGGCACACGGTCGCCTGCCACTTTCCCCTGGAAAAGAAGGAGCCCAGTGCTCTGAAGGAGACGGCCGTATGAGACTGCGCGTCCTGCTGGAACCGCACCACGGGGCCACCTACGAGCAGATCCTGACCCTGGCCCGGGCCAGCGAGGACGCCGGGTTCGACGCGTTCTTCCGCTCCGACCACTACCTCGGGATCGACGCCGACGACCCGGACTACCAGCCCACGGACTCCTGGACGACCCTGGCCGGGCTGGCCGTGCAGACCAGCGGGGTGAGGCTCGGGACCCTGGTGACGGCCGGCACCTACCGGCTGCCCGGGCAGCTCGCGGTCGAGGTCGCGACCGTCGACCAGATGAGCGGCGGCCGGGCCGAGCTCGGCATCGGGACCGGCTGGTACGAGCGGGAGCATTCCTACTTCGGGATCCCGTTCCCGCCGGTCCGCGAGCGGTTCGACCGGCTGGAGGAGCAGCTGGCCATCATCACCGGCATCTGGGACACCAAGCCGGGGGAGCGGTTCAGCTTCGACGGCCGGCACTACCAGGTCGACGGCTGCGCCGCCATCCCGCGGCCCGCCGCCCGCCCGAAGATCATCATCGGCGGCGCCGGGCCCAGGCGGACCCCGACCCTGGCCGCCCGGTACGCCGACGAGTTCAACGGCGCCCTCGGGATGGACGTCCGGGAACGGTACGAGAACTTCCGGCGGATCTGCGAGGGCACCGGCCGCGACCCGGGACAGGTCCGGCTCTCGGCCACCCTGCCGGTCTGCATCGGCCGCGACGACAAGGACCTCCAGCGGCGCCGGGACGCCCTCGGCGCTCCCGGCGCCCGGCTGCTGACCGCCGGCATCGTCGGCGTGGGCGGCGGCGAGGTCCTGCGCGCCTGCGAGGACCTGGCCGCCCAGGGCGCCGACACGGTCTACTTCCATCTCTACGGGCCCGATGACCCCGAGCACGTCCGCCTTCTCGGCACCGAGGTCGTCGACCGCCTGCGGTGACCCGGGGGCCCGTCGCTGTGGCCAGGCACAGGGCGTTTCGGGCAAAGTTCGTGGATCGCTTTGATGCCGGGCCGCCCTCGCTGCCTCACCATGAGGAGCGTGGAGCCAGAAGCGAGGACCAGTGCTAGTAGCGTTCTGTTCATGAACAGTTACTGCTGGTCGCCGGGCGGGTGCCGTGGAGATTGAGGTGCGCCCGGTCCGGCGGCTAAGGGAGACCCCCGGCGCCCGGGACGCGTTCGGCCCGCTGGTGGACGCCGTCGCCGCCTCGGGCGCGGACCTGGCCCGGCTGCGGGTGGTCTGCGACTGGATCCAGTACCGGCATAACTTCCGCGAGACCGCCGTGACCCGGCCCGTGCTGCCCGCGGCCGACGGCGGGCCCGAGGAGGCCCGCGAGCTCGCGGTCGACCTGCGCCGCTGGGCCCGGGCCGATCCGGCCGCGGTGGCCGCCGACGTCGCGGCCGCTCTCGCCGGCGGCGACGACGGCGACGGCCGGGTGTGGCTGGAGGACTGGGTCCACGGGTCGGCCAGCCGGGTGTGGCGGTTCAACTCCCTGTACTGGCAGCACCTGGCCGACTGGGAGAAGGCCACCGGCAAGGAGTACGAGCGGGCGCTGCCCGGCGGGGAGAGCGACGGCCGCAACGCCGAGGCCGCGCGCGACCTGATCTGGGACCTGTTCAAGGTCTGGGACGAGCTGGAGGCCCGGCGCGCCCTCCCGCCCGAGCTGTACGTCCTGGAACTCGGGGTCGGCAACGGCGGCCAGGCCCGGGCCTTCCTCGACACGTTCACCGAGCTTGACCGCCGCCACGGCCGCGACTACTACCGGCGGCTGCACTACCTGATGGGCGACTACTCCGCGCACGTCCTGGACCGGGCCCGGGAGGAGGTCGCCCACCACGGGAGCCGGGTCAGCGGCCTGGTCCTGGAGGCGACCCGGCTCCCGGACAGCCTCGCGTTCCTGGCCGGGAAGGCGTTCTGCGTCTACATCTCCAACGTCTACGACAACCTGCCGGCCGACGAGGTCGCCGTCATCCGCGGCCGGGCCTACCTGGCCCAGGTCCGCTCCTACCTGCCCGCCGCCGACGCCGCCGCGATCGCCGCCCGGTTCGGGATCGGCGCCGCCGAGGTCGCGCCGCTGGCCGAGCGCCTGCTGCGGATCGGGCCCGAGCTGCTGAGCGAGTCGGCGCCGGACAAATTCGGCGACACCGGCGCGGCCGTCCGGTTCTGGCAGGACGCCTGGTCGGCGCTGCGCCAGGCCGAGCGTTACGTGCCCCTCGAGGGGCTGGACGGCTACCGCCTCGCCCCCGGCGTGACCGGGGAGGTGCTGCGCCCCCTGCTGGGCGCGACGGGGGACGTCCGGATGCACGTCAGCAACGGCGCCCTGGCCAGCTTCGCCGGCACCCTCCCGCTGCTGCACCCGTTCGGCCGCCTGGTCTGCCACGACCTGTTCACCACCGACCTGGAGCAGTACCGCACCGGCTTCTACGGCCCCGGCAAGTACGACGGCTCCACCGTCAACTGGGTGAACGGCCCGCTGCTGGCCCTGCTGGCCAGCCGCCGCGGCTTCGACGTGGCGTTCACGCCGTTCAAGCAGCGGCCCGGCTCCCACGTGAAGACACTCACCGCGCAGGTCAGGGACTTATGCTGCTGCCCACGACGGTCGTCGGGTCGTATTCGGTCCCCGAATGGCTCGAGCGCCTCAAAACCGAGTACTACCAGCGCCGGATCAGCGCCGCCCACCTGACCGAGATCCACGAGGTCGCGATCAAGGCCGCCGTCAAGGACCAGGAGCGGGCCGGCATCGACATCGTGTCCGACGGCGAACTGCGCCGGGACAACGACATCGACTACTTCCTGGCCCGGATGCCCGGCGTGCGGATCGAGCGCCGGGCCAAGGCCGACTACTACGACTACTACGAGGCCGCGGCGGACGCGCCGCTGCCGGACGGCGGCCAGGCGTCGCTCGGGCTCGCCGCCGACTACGAGTTCACGCGGGCCCAGACCGACCGGCCGATCAAGTTCTCGTTCACCGGCCCGTTCTCGCTGTCCCGGCGGATCGGCGGCGCCGCGTACGCAGAATCTACCGGTACTGGCCCGGCCGACCTGGTACGGGCCCTGGCCCGGCTGCTCAACGCCGAGGCCCGCGCGCTGCACGCGGCCGGCGCCGCCTTTCTCCAGATCGACGAGCCGTTCCTGGCCGGCTACCCGGAGCAGGCGAAGCTGGCGGTCGAGGCGGTGAATATCGTCACATCCGGAGTGCCCGCCACCTGGGCCCTGCACGTCTGCTACGGGAACCGGTACGCGCGGCCCTCCTGGGAGGGACACTACGATTTCCTGTTCCCGGCCGCGATTAACGCTAATATCGATCAAATTACTCTAGAATTCGCCCGGAAGGGCACCGAGGACCTGCGCCTGCTCGCCGTACACGAGTGGGACCGGTCCCTGGGGTTCGGGGTCATCGACGTCAAGTCCGCGAGGGTCGAGACCCCCGACCTGGTGGCCGCCCGCATCCGGCGGGCGCTCGAGTACGTGCCCCCCGAACGGCTGATGATCAACCCGGACTGCGGCCTGCGACACCTCGCGCCAGACGTGGCACGACGCAAGCTGCACGCTATGGTGGCCGGTGCGGCGGTTGTCCGGGCCGAGCTCGGATAGAACGAAGGAGATAGGTACATGGCAAACGGATTCCTCTTCACCTCTGAGTCGGTGACGGAGGGCCACCCGGACAAGATCGCGGACCAGATATCTGACGCCGTGGTCGACGCGGCCCTGGCCGGCGACCCGAAGTCCCGGGTGGCGTGCGAGACGCTGCTCACCACCGGCCTCATCGTGATCGCCGGCGAGATCACCAGCGCCGCCGACATCGACTACACGTCCCTGGCGCGGGGCGTGGTCAACGACATCGGGTACAACAGCGGCGAGTTCTACTTCGACGGCGACGCGGTCGGCGTGATGGTGGCCGTGGGCAAGCAGTCCCCGGACATCGCCCAGGGCGTCGACACCGGCTACGCGGTCCGGGTCGGCGGCTCCGAGGACCCCCTCGACAAGGAGGGCGCCGGCGACCAGGGCATGATGTTCGGCTACGCCACGAACGAGACTCCCGAGTACATGCCCGCCCCGATCACCTACGCCCACCGGCTGTCGGAGCGGCTGTCGAAGGTCCGCCACGACGGCACGCTGCCCTACCTGCGCCCCGACGGCAAGACCCAGGTCACCGTCCGCTACGGCGACGACGGCCGCCCCGTCGGTATCGAGAAGGTCCTCATCTCCACCCAGCACGCCGAGGGCGTGGAGTCCAAGCTCCCGGACGCGCTGTGGGACGAGGTCGTCACCCAGGTGCTGCCCGGCGACCTGTATGACCCGAAGAAGCTCCGCGAGGAGTTCTACGTCAACCCGACCGGCCGGTTCGTGATCGGCGGCCCGGTCGGCGACGCGGGCCTCACCGGCCGGAAGATCATCGTCGACACCTACGGCGGCTTCGCCCGCCACGGCGGCGGCGCGTTCTCCGGCAAGGACCCGTCGAAGGTGGACCGCTCGGCCGCCTACGCCGCCCGCTACGTGGCCAAGAACATCGTGGCCGCCGGCCTGGCCGACCGGGCCGAGGTGCAGGTCGCCTACGCGATCGGCATCGCCCGGCCGCTGTCGCTGCTGGTGGAGACGTTCGGCACCGAGAAGATCCCCCAGGCCAGGATCGTCGACCTGGTGAACGAGCACTTCGACCTGCGCCCGGGCGCGATCCTGCGGGACCTGGACCTCCGCCGGCCGATCTACCGCTCGACGGCCGCCTACGGCCACTTCGGCCGTGCCAGCGGCGAGGGCTTCACCTGGGAGCGCACGGACAAGGCCGACGCGCTCCGTGCCGCCGCCGGCCTGTAGAGGGCCCGCGGCGCCGTGCGACGCGGCACCCGGCGACGCCATCGCGCCGCCCGGCATCCACGGGATGCCGGGCGGCGCGATTTTTATGTGGTGCTGCCGATGCGAACGATTGCTGTCGATGCGAACGATTGCTGGTGGGGCGCATCGATTGTGGCGGGACCCAGGAACCGTGCCGGTGAGTTTGGGGCGAACCGCGATTGTTCCCGCTCAGCCCCCATGCAATTCTCTCCGGTAAGCCAGCGTACGACAGCCGGGAGAGCCTATGAACGTGATGAAAACGTGTTCCCCGGGTGTCTTGACGCTATTTCTGGGACGTTCATTATCGGCAATAAGCAATCGATTGCTGTGAAGTTTCCGCTAAGCCACGAGAGAGCAGGCTTGGATGAATAGAAGAGAGCAACGGCGCTCGTCGCGGGCCGGCGTCGCCGGCGCCGCCGTCGCGGTGCTCGTCGCCGTCTCGGCGGCCGCCGGGTGCAGCAGCCTCAATTCCGGCTCGGGCGGCAAGGCCGCCAGCGCCCCCACCGCCTCCACGCCGACGGTCAGCACCTCCAAGTGCGGCACCAAGCCGGGGGTGAAGGCCACCGGGAGCCCGATCGTCCTCGGCGGGATCACCACCAAGGAGCCCGGCACCGACTTCAGCGACATCGGCACCACGGCCGCCGCCTACTTCGACTGCGTGAACGACAACGGCGGCATCAACGGCCACCCGGTCAAGTACTATCCCGAGACCGAGCAGACCAACCCGTCGCAGATCGCGTCCCTGGCCCACCAGCTCGTCTCCACCGACCACGCGGTCGGGATCGTCGGCAGCAGCAGCATCATCGAGTGCTCGGTCGACAACAGCTACTGGAAGAAGGAGGGCTTCTACGTCCTCGGCGCCGGCATCGACCCCGAGTGCTGGTCCACGCCCAACACCATCTCGGTGAACATGGGGCCGCGCTACAGCTCCGACGGAGCGGTGGCGCACGCGCTGAACAGCCACGTCTCCAAGATCGCCTTCGACCAGTCGAACGTCCCCGGCACCACCTACATCGCCGGCGGCCCGAACGCCCTGGCCAAGGCCAAGCACGTGCCGATCCAGGACTTCACCGAGAATGTGCCGCTCACCAGCGCCAACTCCGTGGCCATCAAGCTGGCCAACGCGGCCGGGCCCAGCGGCGCGGTGGTCCTCAACTTCACGCCGCCCGAGGCACTGCTGATCCTGCAGGCCGCCCAGAAGCTCGGCCTCGAGGACAAGGTCAAGGAGTGGGGCTGCTCCACTCCCTGCAACACCGACTTCCTGGCCAAGGCGCTCGGGCCGAAGTGGAACGGCAAGTTCTTCGTCAACGCGGAGCTCACCCCGCTCAACGGCGACACCAGCCAGACCGCCGGGCTTTACCAGGCGATCCTGGCCAAGTACGGGAAGAACGTGACCGGCGGCGTCGGGAGCTTCAGCCAGATGGGCTTCACCGACGCCGAGATCGCCACGCACGCCCTGGAGACGGTCAAGGGCGCCTACACGGTGAAATCCGTGAACGCCGCGTTCAAGAACATCAAGAACTACGTCTCCGGCATGCAGTGCCAGGCGTTCACCTACGGGAACTACTCCGAGCACATTCCCAACAACATGGACTACACGGTGACGCCGGACAACGGCAAGATGGTCCTGACCCAGGGCTGCACCGCCATCCCGAGCGTCGACCCGCAGATCGCGGCCTACCGCAAGCTGGCCGGCACCGCGCCGCAGGCGTCGTCGTCCGGGTCGGGCTCGTAGGGAACACGATGCTTGGTTGGTCGAGTTTCGAACCGTTCCTGATCAGCGGTCTCGCCCTGGGCGGGGTATACGCCCTGTCCGGGGTGGGGCTGGTGGTCCTGTACCGGGCCACCGGAGTCCTTTACCTGGCGTTCGGCGCCGTCGGGGCGATGGGCGCCTACCTGGCCTGGCAGACCACGCCGCCCAACACCCCCGTCGGGCCGGTCGGCTGGATTCTGTGCATCGTCTTCTGCGCCGTCGTGACCCTGGCCTACGGAGTGATCTTCGGGCCGCCGCTGGCCGGGCGCGGTCCGCTGGTGCAGGCCGTCTGCACGCTGGGACTGGCCCTGGTCCTGTTCGGCGTCGTGGACCTGGTCTGGCCCAGCAGCGGCGGCGCGTCCCGGTCGCTGACCCTGCCCACCGACAACTACGGGTTCGTCGCCGGCGGCGTGACGGTCAACACCACGCAGATCATCTCCCTCGTCGTCGGCGTCGTCCTCACCGTCGGGACCGGCGCGTTCCTGCGCTACTCCAAGCTCGGCACCGCGATGCGGGCGATGGCCAACGACCGGGAGATCACCGCCACCCTCGGGGTGCCGGTCCGCCGGGTCGAGGCCGCCGCCTGGCTCGGCTGCGGCGTCCTGGCCGGCGTCGCCGGGATCCTGCTGGCCGACCTGTCGGCCCTCGACGACACCACGCTGGTGTTCACCGTGGTGATCTCCGCCCTGGCGGCGGCCCTCATCGGGCGGCTGCGGTCGATCACCCTCACCTTCGTGGCCGCGCTGGTCATCGGCCTGGTGCATGACCTCATCACCCCGATCACCTCGATCTCCGACTACCGCGACATGACCCCGTTCGTGCTCGCCGCCATCGCGCTGCTCGTGGTGTCGCGCGGCCAGGTCATGACCCGGTCCCGGGAGGAAGCATGACGGTCACCGACCACCGGCGGGCCGCCGGCACCGGCGCGCCCCGCCGCCTTCCGCCGCTCGGGCGCCCGGCGATCACCCGCATCTCGGTCATCACCGTCCTCCTGCTGCTGGCCCTGTTCGCCCTGCCGCCCGTCATGAGCCTGTACTACACCGACACGATGACGCAGGTCGCGATCTACGCCATCGTCACCCTCGGCCTGGGGGTCCTCGTCGGCCGGGTCGGCCTGTTCTCTCTCGGGCAGGTCGCCGTGCTCACCATCGGCGCCTGGACCGGCGCCCGGCTGCTGTTCGCCACCGGGCAGCCGTTCCCCGTCGTCCTGATCGAGGCGGGCCTGGTCACCATGGTGATCGGCACCCTCATCACGCTGCCCGCGCTGCGGCTGCGCGGCCTGTACCTGGCCCTCATCACCCTGATGCTGGCCGGGGCGGTCACGGTGATCGAGGCCACCATCAACTTCCCCAACGGCGGCGGCGGGTTCAGCGGCTACGACGGGTCCCTCACCCACATCCCGCAGATCCGGCGCCCGTCGATCGCGGTGTCGGACGCCGCCTACTACCGGTACGCGGTCATCGTCGCGATCATCATGTTCGGCCTGGTCTACCTTCACCTGAAGACCCGGCCCGGCCGCGCCTGGGCCGCGATCAAGCAGAGCGAGCCGGCGGCCCTGGCCGCCGGGCTCAACACCACCTTCTACAAGCTGTGGGCCCTCGCGCTGGCCAGCTTCGTCACCGGGGTCGCCGGGGCGCTGCTGGCCGGAGCCGACCAGGAACTGTTCTCCATCGACTTCCCGATCCAGAACTCCATCGAACTGCTCGCCGTCGTCCTCATGGGCGGCGCCTACAGCATCACCGGCGCGGTCATCGCCGCGTTCCTGTTCCAGTTCCTGCCCGCGCTGCTGCAGAACTGGGGAGTGCCCAACGACTGGCTGATCATCATCTTCGGCCTCGGCGTGCTCCAGGTGCTGACCACCGCCCCGGCCGGGATCGCCGACCAGATGCCGAGAGACATCCGGCGGCTCTGGAGACGGGTCACCCGAAAACCAGCGCGGCCGGCCGCCGAAGGAGGCGCCAAGTGATCGAAGTCGGCGGCCTCACCGTCCGGTACGGCGGTGTCACCTCCCTCGACGGGATGGACCTGACGTTCGAGAAGGGAACCTGCGGCCTCATCGGGCCGAACGGCGCGGGCAAGACCACGTTCTTCAACGTCCTGTCGGGCTTCGTGAAGCCCGCGGCGGGTACGGTCCGCGCCTTCGGGGACGACCTGCTCGCCCTGCCCCACTTCAAGCGGGCCCGCTGGGGCGTGCGCCGCACCTTCCAGACCGAGCAGGCCATCTCCGACCTGTCCGTCTACGACAACGTGGCCATGATCCACTCGCCGCTGCGCGGGTCCGCCCGGCGCGCCGACGTCCTCGAGGCGATCGAGTTCACCGGCCTGCCCGACCCCTACGCCACGGTGTCCTCGCTGACCGCCGGCCAGCGGCGCCTGGTCGAGGTCGCCCGGACCCTGGCCGGAAAGCCCCGGCTGATCCTCCTCGACGAGCCCGCCGCCGGGCTGCCCGACGAGGAGACCGCGCACCTGTCGTCCGTCATCCGGAAGATCCCCGAGCACGCCGGGGCCCTGACCATCCTGGTAGACCACGACATGTCCCTGGTGTCGGCGGTGTGCGAGACCACGGCCGTGCTGGACTTCGGCAAGCTGATCGCGTCCGGTCCGACCGCGGCCGTGCTGCGGGACGAGACCGTGATGCGCGCCTACCTCGGAACCGCGGAGGTCGAGACATGAGCTCGCTGAGCCTGGACGGAGTCACCGTCGAGCGGGGCGGCCGCCCGGTGGCCAAGGACGTCACCCTCGACGTGCCCGCCGGGAAAGTCACCGCCCTGCTCGGGCCGAACGGCGCGGGCAAGTCCTCTCTCGTCCTCGCCATCGGCGGGGTGCTGCGCCCCTCGGCCGGGACCGTCACGGCCGACGGCGCCGAACTGCGGGGCAGGCGGCCGGAGAAGATCCGCGCCGCGGGCGTCGCGATCGTCCCCGAGGGACGCCGGCTGCTGCCCGACCTCACCGTCGAGGAGAACCTGCGCGTCGCCACGTACGCCCTGTCCCGCAAGGACGCCGCGGCCGGGCGCGAACGGGCCCTGGAGCTGTTCCCGCGGCTGGCCGAACGGCGCTCGGTCGCCACCCGGTCCCTGTCCGGCGGCGAGCAGCAGATGGTGGTGCTGGCCCAGGCCCTGGTGTCGGGCCCGAAGTTCATCGTGATCGACGAGCTGTCCCTCGGCCTCGCCCCGGTCATCGTGAACCGGCTCATCCCGGTGATCCGGTCCATCACCGAATCCGGGATCGGCGTGCTCCTGATCGAGCAGTTCGCCACGGTCGCCCTCGGCCTGGCCGACGGCGCCTACGTGATGGAGGGCGGCGTCATCCGCTACTCCGGCACGGCGGCCGAGCTGAAGGGCAACCCGGAGATGCTCCGCTCCGCCTACCTCCTGCGCGGCAGCGAGGCGCCCGCCGGGGACGCCGCCGCCACCGCCATCGAGGCGATCGCCGAAACGGAGGCGGGCGCCGCCGAGTAACCTCACCAGGCATCGACGAACGGGCGGGCCCGGGGATTGGTCCAGCCGTCGCGCCGCGCCGGCGGCAGCGACGCCAGGAGCACGTCCCGGGTGCCCGCCGGGTCGATGACGTCGTCGATCTCCAGGTGCATCGCCGTGTTGACGGCGCTGCCCTGCTCGTACATGGCGGCGACCAGCTCCTCGTAGCGGCGCTGACGGTCCGACGGGTCCGCGATCGCCTCGAGTTCCTTGCGGAACCCCAGGCGCACCGCGCCCTCCAGCCCCATGCCGCCGAACTCGCCGCTCGGCCACGACACCGTCACCACCGGGTCGTGCAGGCTGCCGCCCGCCATGGCCATCGCCCCGAGGCCGTAGGACTTGCGCAGCACCACGGCCGCGACCGGCACGGTCAGGTTGCCGCCCCGGACGAACATGCGCGCGAAGTGGCGGACCGTCGCGGTCTTCTCCGACTCCGGGCCGACCATGAACCCCGGCGTGTCCACCAGCGACACGACCGGCAGCCCGAACACCTCGCACAGCTGCAGGAACCGGGCGGCCTTGTCCGCGCCGTCGGCGTCGATCGCGCCGCCGAGCGTCAGCGGGTTGTTCGCGATCAGGCCCATGGCCCGTCCGCCGATCCGCGCCAGCGCGGTGACCACGCACCGGCCGAACGCCGGCCGCAGTTCCAGCACCGACCCGGTGTCGCACAGGATCTCGATCGCGCGGTGGACGTCGTAGGCGTGCTTGCGGTTCTCCGGAACCACGTGCCGCAGCCGCCGCTGGTCGCCGGCCTCCCCGGACGCCAGGTCCCCCTGGAAGTACGACAGGTACCGCTTGGCGGCCGCCACGGCCTCCGCCTCGTCGGCGACGGCGACGTCCACGACGCCGTTGGCCGTCTGCACGCCGATCGGGCCGATGTCGCCGGGGGCGACGACCCCGAGCCCGCCGCCCTCGATCATCGCGGGGCCGCCCATGCCGATGTTGGAGTCGCGGGTCGCGATGATCACGTCGCAGCTTCCCAGCAGCGCCGCGTTGCCCGCGAAGCACCGCCCGGCCACGATCCCGACCACCGGCACGCGCCCGGACAGCGCGCCGAACTTGGTGAACGTGGGGGTGATCAGCCCGCCGCCCTTCGGGATGTCCACGTCGCCGGGCCGCCCGCCCCCGCCCTCGGCGAACAGCACCAGGGGATACCCCTGGTCACGGGCCACGGTCAGCACCCGGTCGGTCTTGCGGTGGTTGAAATAGCCCTGCGTCCCGGCCAGCACCGTGTAGTCGTAGGCCAGGATCGCGCACTGGCTGCGCTCGGCGCCGAACAGGCCGCCGTTGACCCGGCCGGTGCCGGTGATGATGCCGTCGGCCGGAGTGTTGCGGATCAGGTCATCCAGGTCGCGGCGGGAGCGCTGCGCGGCGACGGTGAGGCCGCCGTACTCGGTGAAGGTGCCCTCGTCGACCAGGTCGGCGACGTTCTCCCGGGCGGTGCGCATGCCGCGCGCGTGCCGCCTGGCCGCCGCCTCCGGTCGGGCCTCGTCGGACAGCAGCGCCTGGCGGCGGAAGAGGAGGCGCAGATCCGTTCGGATGTGATCGGGGTCGGGTTCTCCGGTGGCGCCGTCGCCGCCGGAGTCGTCCCCGGACGGGGCCAGGAGGGCCAGCGGGTCGTCCGGGGCGACGACGTCGCCCGGCGCCACGTACACCGACGAGACCTGGCCGGCGCGGGAGGCCCGGACCAGGTGCTGCATCTTCATCGCCTCGATCGACAGCAGCAGCTGTCCCCCGGCCACGACGTCGCCCGGACGGACCTCGACGGACGTCACCTGCCCGCTGACGGGGGCGGTCACGGCGCCGTCATCCGGGGCCGCCTCCTCCGCGGCCGGAGCGGCGGCGGGCAGCAGGCCGGCCAGGTGGGTGTCCACGTACCGGGTGTCGCAGGCGCCCGCGGCGAACGCGTCGGCGGCCAGGATCGCGCGGCCCAGCGCGAGGCTGGTGCGCACCCCGTCGACCCGGGTCTCGGCCAGGGCCCGCAGTGCCGAGCGCCGCGCCGCCTCGAAGCCGCCGTGGTCGTGGGCGATGATCTTCGCCAGCAGCGAGTCGAACCGCGGGCTGACCGGATGGCCGGCCCGCCCCGCGGTCTCCGTCCGGACGCCGAACCCGGACGGCATCTCGAACCGGGTGATCGTCCCGGTCTCCGGCCGCACCTGCCCTTCGGCGGTCAGCGTCTCGGCGTTGACCCGCACCTGGATCGCGGCGCCCCGGGGCTCGCCGACGGACGGCTGGGTCAGGTCCAGCTCCCTCAGGGTGGCGCCGCCGGCCACCTGGAACTGGGCCCGGACCAGGTCGACGCCGGTGATCTCCTCGGTGACGGTGTGCTCCACCTGCAGGCGCGGATTCACCTCGAGAAAGTAGAAGCCGCCGTCCGGCGCCGACAGGAACTCCGCCGTCGCCAGCCCCCGGTACCGGACCGCCGCGGCGAGACCGACGGCCGCCGCCAGCATGGCCTCGCGGTTCTTGACGTCGCGGGCGGGCGCGACCTCGATGATCTTCTGATGCCGTCGCTGCACGCTGCAGTCCCGGTCCCAGAGGTGGACGACCTCGCCCGTTCCGTCGCCGAGGACCTGCACCTCGATGTGACGGGCCCCCTCGATGAGCTGCTCGATATACAGGTCGCCCCGGCCGAACGCCGCCCCGGCCTCGGCCTGGCAGGCCGCGAACGCCTCGGGCACGTCCCCGGCCTCGCGCACGACCCGCATGCCGCGGCCGCCGCCGCCCGCGATCGCCTTGATCAGGGCCGGGCCGCCGGCGGCGAACTCCTCCATCTCCGCCAGCGTCGTGGGCCCGGACGTGCCGCGCACCACCGGGATACCCTCGGCCGCCGCCAGTTCCCGGGCCCGGCCCTTGTCGCCGAAGACTTCAAGGGCACCGGGATCCGGCCCGATGAAGGTGATCCCGGCCCGCTCGCAGGCCCGGGCCAGCGCCGGGCTCTCGGAGGCGAACCCGTACCCGGGGTGCAGGCAGTCCGCGCGCGCCTTCCGCGCGGCGTCGACGAGCGCGTCCGTGTCCAGGTACGCGGCCGCCCCGGACCCCGGCAGCCGGACCGCCTCGTCGCACCGGCTGACATGAGGCGAATCGGCGTCGTCGGCGGGGTACACCCCGGCCGCCGTGATGCCGAGCCCGTCGGCCGCCCGGAATATCCGCAGTGCGACCTCGCCCCGGTTCGCGACCAGCACCCGGCTCAGACCCGTCATCCGTCCTCCGATCCTCGAAATCCACCACCCATTTTCCATGAACGGATCATGGTGGCTCATCCGCCCGCATTTTCCGCGAAATAACGGGCTAAGGTATTAACTATGGTCGAAGCGCAGAGCTACTCCGAAAAGCTGGAGACCCTCTCCGAAGGCTCCGTGCGCGTCGCCTTCAACGCCTTCACGGACATCGCCTGGGACGACCCGGAGTTCGCGATCGACCCGGAGGACCCGCGCTGGATCCTGTCCGGGGCCGACCCCCTTGGCGGCCACCCCTGGTACCAGGCCCAGCCGCCGGAACGCCGCGCGCGGATCGGCCTGGCCCGGCGGGCCAACACCTGCAAGGTCGGCTGGCAGTTCGAGAACATGCTGATCAAAGGCGTGCTCGAGTACCTGATGGACCGGCCGGACGGGGACCCCGAGTTCCGGTACCTGATGCACGAGATCACCGAGGAAACCCACCACATCCAGATGTTCGCCGAGTTCATCCGGCGCTCCGGCGCGAAGGTGCCCGGCGGGCCGCTCTGGCTCCGGATCATCCAGTCGGCGATCCCGGTGACCGCGCGGCTGCGGCCCGCGGTGTTCTTCACTTCGGTCCTGGCGGGCGAGGAGCCGGTCGACCACATGCAGAAGGCCGTCCTGCGCGCGGGCGGGGAGGGCCATCCGCTGATGCGGCGGATCATGCAGATCCACGTCGCGGAGGAGGCCCGGCACATCTCCTTCGCCCACGAATACCTGGCCCGGACGGTCCCGGCGCTGCCGCGCTACCGCCGGATCGCGCTCTCGCTGCTGCTCCCGTTCATCATGCGCATCGCCTGCGACGTGATCGTCGTCCCGTCCCGGACGTTCACCCGGACCTACGGCATCCCGCGCCGCGTCATCAAGGACCTGTACTGGGACCAGGAATCGTCGAAGAAGATGCTGCGCGACCTGTTCGCCGACGTCCGGATGCTGGCGGAGGAGGCGGGCCTGATGAACCCGGTCTCGCGCCGCGTGTGGAAGGCCCTCGGCATCGACGGCCGTCCCTCCCGCTTCCGTGCCGAACCCGCCCCGCAGTCGCCCTGACCCGTTCGTTCCTTCGGTCCTGGCGGAATGCCGATGTTTCGCGCTGAGGGTTCCGGGTAGGCAGCCGCTTTATGGCAGGCCAGCGGGGAACGCGCGGGGACAGGGATTTCCCGTACGTGCTCGACTCGGTCCGGGCGGCCCGCCATTTCGTGACCGGAATAGTGGAACCGAGGTATAGCCGGCAGGCCGCGGACGACGCGGCGATCGTGGTGGCGGAGCTGGCGGCCAACGCCTTCCAGCACGCGGGCACGGGATTCAGCGTCACGGTGCACTGCGCGCCGGACGAGATCCGCATCTCCGTCCGGGACCACGGTTTCCTGCGCGACGGACTCGGTCTCCCGCCCGTTCAGGGCCACGGCCTGCACCTCGTTGACCGGATAGCGGGTACCTGGGGCACGGTTCCGCTGCGAGACGGGAAGACGGTCTGGGCCCGGCTGCCCGTTCGCTGACTCCGCGTGGCCAGCCGGGACGGATCCTGGCTCCTGTTTTCGCAGAGGAGGATGTGTTATTACTGATGCACCCCGAGCATCCCCTTGGAGCTGGATGTGGCTGAGATCCCGGTTAGTGACGTCGATCTGTACACCGTGGAGGCGCGGACCGACCCGTACCCGATCTACGAGCGGCTCCGGGCGCTCGGCCCGGTCGTCTACCTGTCCCGCTACGACCTGTACGCGCTCCCGCGCTATCAGGAAGTACGCGCGGCCCTGATGGACTGGAAGACGTTCTCCTCGGCCAAGAGCGTCTTCGTCGACCCGGAGATGAACGCCCAGCTCGAGGGCATCACGCTCTGCAGTGATCCGCCGGACCACACCATGATGCGCTCGGTGCTGGGCCGCCCGCTGCGTCAGGACCGGATGCGGGACGTCGCGCCGGTCATCGAGGCGGAGGCCGGCCGGGTCGTCACCGAGCTGGTCGGCCGGGGCCGGTTCGACGCCGCGACCGAACTGGCCGAGCACCTGCCCATGACCGTGGTCTCCGCCCTCGTCGGCCTGCCGGACCGGGGCCGGGAGAAGATGCTGGAATGGGCCGCCGCCATCTGGAACGTGCAGGGGCCCGCCAACGAGCGCTTCGCGGAGGCCGGGCCCGCGGTCGGGGAGTTCCTGGACTTCGCGAATAACGAGGCGGTCCCCGGGAACATCCAGCCGGACGGCTGGGCCAATCACCTGTACCAGGCCGCCGACCGGGGCGAACTGCCGCGCGAGAAGTGCCCGGTGATGATGCTGGACTACGTCACGCCGTCCCTGGACACGACGATCCTCGGGATCACCAACGCCATCGCGCTCTTCGCCAGGCACCCCGGCCAGTGGGACCTGCTGCGTTCGGACCGGTCGCTGATGCCGCACGCGATCAACGAGTCGCTGCGCGTGGAGAACGTGGTCCCGCAGTTCAGCCGGGTCCTCACCGAGGACCACGAGATCGACGGGGTGCCCCTCAAGGCCGGCGACCGGGTGGCGCTGCTCTACGGTTCCGCCAACCGCGACGAGCGGCACTACCCGGATCCGGACCGCTTCGACATCACCCGCAAGCCCTCGGACCACCTGGCCTTCGGCCGCGGCGAGCACGTCTGCGTCGGCATGCACCTGGCCCGCCTGGAGATGAGTACCCTCTTCGACCGCCTCGCCGACCAGGTCAGCCGCTTCGAGATCGTCTCGGAAACCCCGCTGATCAACAACGGCCTGCGCGGCCTGGAGCACCTGGAGGTCACCGTCCAGGCCGCCTGAAACGCCGCCTGAAACCCGTCCTTCGGCGGAACGGATCTTCGTTACAGGAACGGCGTCCCCGGATCCAGCCCCAGCAGGGTCCGGCCGTACGTCTCCAGGTTCGCGTCGGGCGCCATGATGGCGTGCAGAGACAGGCACTCGGAGTCGCGCAGGAACCGCTGGAGCGGCACGTCCGCCATGATCGCGGACGCCCCCGCCATGCGCCACAGGAGCTCGATCGCCTCCCGGCACATCGAGATGGCCTCGCCGGTGAGCCCGCGGATCCGGGCCCGGTCCGCCGGCGACAGGTCCGCGCCGCCGTCGGCGACCGTCTGGACCTGGCCGATGAGCCGGGCGCCGAGGGCGTCCGCCGCCTCGATCCGGGCGGCGGCCCGCGCGGTCTGGATCTGGACGTGCGGGTGCTGCGTCTGGTCGGTCCACTGCGTGTACGTGATGGGCCGGCCAGGGGCCCGGTCCAGGAACGCGTTGAGCGCGCCCCGGGCCATGCCGGTGTAGAGCCCGATCCCGGTGACGAGCAGCAGCGGGAAGAACGGGTACGCCCGCCCTTCGATGATCTCGGCGTCGGCGGCGTAGTGGCCGGAGAGCAGGTCGTGCAGGGGCATCATGCGGTGCGAGGGGACGAACAGGTCCTCGACGCTGACGGAGCAGCTGCCGGTCCCGGCCAGGCCCATGGCGTGCCAGTCGTCGTTCACCGTCAG
>WRBL01000056.1 GCA_009784565.1 Streptosporangiales bacterium
CGACAGCCCGCTCCGTGATCGCGGCCGCAGTCTGGTTACCCCTGTCCGCCAGGGCCAGCGCGACCCGGAAATCGCGGTTCTCGAGATGGCCGATCTCGAACCGGGTTCCCATCGGGTGGATATCCACGGTGGTGTCAGCCAGCCGGGCCTGGACTGCCTTGTACTCCAGGTTCATGGCCGTGAGGATGACGATGGTCTTCATTGGGGCCTGCCTTCCGCTGGTGAGGGGGTGAGGGCGGGGCGGATCATGGGAGGAAACAGCGACGTACCAGGGCCAGCGCGGAAGAGCCGGGCAGGACGGCCTCCGCGACTCTTCCTGGCTCCGCCGACGGGGATGACGAAATCGCGGGTGCCCTGAATCTTGCGGTAGAAGTTCCGGGGATCGAGGGAAATCCCCCAGACGGCCTCGTAGACCTGCTGAAGATCGGAGATCGTAAAGGACGGGCCGCAGAAGGCGGTAGCAAGCGCGGAGTGCTCCAGCTTCCGGCGGGCGCGCTCCACCCCGTCGGCGACGATTCGCTGGTGGTCGAACGCGAGCCCCTGGCGTCCCGTCAGCACGTCATCGGCCCGGGACCAGCGCGCGGCCGCGGCGTCCGTCCCGGCGACCGGGTCCGGCAGCCCCGGCATAATCGCCAAGTGGGCGACGGACACCACCCGGCCCCGAGGATCCCTTCCTGGGGCGCCGTAAACGCCGAGCTCCTCCAGGTGCAGCGCGTCCGCGTCCAGCCCGGCCTCTTCGGACAGCTCGCGGCGGGCGGCGTCGGGGACAGGTTCGGTCTCGTCGCAAAGGAAGCCGCCGGGCACGGCCATCAAGCCCTTGTACGGTTCGATACCGCGCTCGACCAGCAGTACATGGAGGCTGGCGTTCCGGAGGGTCAGGATCACCAGGTCAACAGTCAGGAGCACTCGGGGCGGCTGCCAGTCCTCATCGGTCACCCAACGATCGTGGATTCTTGTCAGGCTGACAAAAAGTCTCTTGGGAGCTATATCTGGATAACCGCGTGGTGATGGAATGATCGCGACAGGCATCCACTCCGGGCCGTAGCCTGCTTGAATATTCCTGCGGGCACAGCCCGGGCACTGTCAGTCCACGGGCGAGACGCGGATGAGGTTGCCGTCCGGATCCGCGATCACGAACGTTCGCCCGAACACCTCGTCATACGGTTCCTCGACGACACGCACGCCCTTGGCGGTCCAGCGCTCGTACACCGCGTCCACCGACGAGCCGGAGCGCGGGACCATGAGGCCGACCTCGCTGGTGCGGGGAGTGCCGGGGACGGCGTGCTCGCTTCGCCGGGACCACAGCGAGAACAGGACGCCCGGCGCGACCTCGAAGGCGACGTAGCTGGGGCTGGTGAAGACCGGCTTGATCTCGAAGAGGTCGCTGTAGAAGGCGGTCGACGCCACGGTGTCGCGGACGTAGACGAGGAACAGGTTGGGTGCGGTCATGGTGGCTCCTTCGGGTCGGATCGTTTCGGACCACTCCAGGTGACCTGGAAAACACGTCAGGACCTGTCACCTTTCCGGGAATGATGGAGTCATGAGGGCATCCCGGCTGCTCAGCCTCCTGCTGCTATTGCAGACCCGCCAGCGCGTGACGACCGCCGAGCTCGCCGGGCGGCTGGAGGTGTCGCGCCGCACCGTGCTTCGCGACGTCGAGGCGCTGTCGGCGGCCGGGGTTCCGGTGTACGCGGAACGCGGCCGTCACGGCGGGATCGTCCTGCTTCCCGGGTCGCGGCTGAACGCGTCGCATCTGGAACCGGTCGAGATGGAGGCCCTGGTCGTCGCCGGGCTGGACGCTCGCCAGCGGGATCAGCTCGGGCTGGCCGGCGCGCACGAGACGGCCACCCGGAAGATCGAGGCCCGCCGGGCGGCACCGGAGCCTGGCTCGTCCAACGAATCGCTGCGGCTCGCGGACCTGATCGTGGTGGACAACACGGCCTGGCTGGCGCGCCCGGCCGCCGGGGCGGACATCGGGGACCTCGCGCTCGACCTGCGCCGCCGCGGCCGCCTGGAGATCCGGTACCGGCGCAGCGCCGAAAGTCGGGCCGCCGCGCGGGTCGTGGACCCGTACGGCCTCGCCTCCAAGTCCGGACGGTGGTATCTCGTCGCGGACAGCCGCGGATCGGGCCGTCTTTTCGCCATCGAGCGTCTGGAGTCCTACCGGTGCCTCGCCGAGCCGGCCCGGCTGCGCGCCGGGCAGACGCTCGGCACCGTGTGGGCCGGGCTGAAGGACCGGGTCGAGGAGGCGGGCGCGGTGGCCATCACGGCCAGGCTGGAGGCCGACCAGCTGGACCGCGCCCGGCGGATCCTCGGCACCAGGATCCAGGACGTGGCGCCCGCCGCGGCCGGATGGTGCCGGGTGACGATCCGCTATCCGGAACTGGAGGCGGTGCGCCAGCTTCTCCAGTTCGCGGACCACATCGAGATCGTGGCCCCGCCGGAGGCGCGCGAACGGCTGCGGGAGCTCGCGGCGGATCTCGCCGCGCGCCACCGCTGACACGGCCGCCTCGTGGTCAGCGCGCCGCGCCGAAGCGGGCTTCCGCAGCGTGGCGGCGGATGAGGTCCAGGGACGCCTCGTCGACCAGGCTGGCGGCGACCTCGTACTCGCGGCTCAGCCGGGTGTCGCTGACGCTCGGGTTGTCGGTGCAGAGCGCGACCCTGACCCCGGCCTTGACCAGGGCGGCCAGCTGGTGCGATTCGCGGCTGCGGGCGGCGCCGGTCTGCACGTTGCTGGTCACGGCGACTTCCAGGGTCACGCCGGAGGCCGCGAGATGTTCCAGGAGCCGCGGGTCCTCGGCGCCGCGGACACCGTGGCCGATACGCTTCGGCCCGAGGCTCAGGGCGTCCCAGACACTGCGCGGGCCCGCCGCCTCGCCCGCGTGGATCGTGACCGGGATACCGGCGTCACGGACCATCCGGAACGCCGGGGCGAACAGCGTCACCGGGTAGCCGGCCTCGTCTCCGGCGAGGTCGGCACCGGCCAGGACGTCCGCGTGCCGCAGCAGGCGGCGGGCCTGGACCAGGGCGGAGTCCGGTCCTTGATCGCGCACGATGATCCCGATGAGGTCCACGTCGACCGGCAGGCCCGCGGTCGCGGCGGCGTCGCTGACCGCGTCGATGACGTCGTCGGCGTCCACGCCCGCGACGCCCGCGATGAACTCCGGCGCGAAGCGCAGTTCCACCGCGGCCAGTCCGTCGTCATGCGCGTCGGCGATCGCCTCGGCGGTGATGCGGTGCCAGTCATCCAGGGTCCGGGCGAGAGCGCTCGCGGTCTCGATCTTCGCCAGGTAGGGCAGCAGGCCGCCTTCGTGCCCGGCGGCCACGAGCGCTTCGCGGCGCGTGGCGGCGCCGAGGCGGTCCGCGAACTCGAGGGCGGTCGCGGGACGGATGCTTCCTTCGAGGTGACGGTGGAGGTCAACCAGGGGGGTCATACAGGCAGTCTTTACGAGAATTCCCCTAAGTGGCGAGAGAGCCGCTTTTTCATTGTCGCGCGGCAACCTTCCGTGTAACGTTCAGTACGCTCCGGTCTGTCACGTAACGTGCGGCCGCGTTTGGATCTACCCCGCGACCCGGCGTCGCGTCGAATGGGGAGGCTCTGGCGATGGTGAAGCTCAGGAAACGCTGGCCCATGGCCGTCGCGGCGCTGGCCGTGATCGCCGCGTCCGTGACGGCGGCGACCGGCGCGGCGCCGGCGAACGCGGACTCCGCGGCCCCCTACCCCTGCCCGGCGGGCGGAGGCTCCGGGTTCACCACGGGAACGGACTCCTCGGCGATCGGCTGGCTGGGCAACGGGCAGGGGGCGAACGCCTGCCTCGGCGGCAGCTTCTACGTTCCGAACGGCATCGACAAGACCTACGGGTTCGGTGTTTACAACAACTCGCCGACGACCTGGACGAACGCGGACGGGTACCTGCCCGCGCTGGACACCAGCTTCACCTCGGGCGGGGCGAAGGTCTCCATCACCAACTTCGGCGACCGCGTGACGGCCGGCGGCCACCCGTTCGTCCTGATCTACAGCCGGGTGGCGGTGCACAACCCGACCAGCCAGCCGGTGACCGTCGACCCGCAGCCGTCGGCCGGCCTGGTGCCGCTGAACAGCGCCCCGGACCAGGTCGGCCCCGGCCAGACGGCCGATCACGACTACGTGGTGGCCGAAGACCGGTTCGGAGGAACCTACGCCTGGCCGACCGCCGCGCAACTGGCCGCGGCGGGCGGCTATGACGCCCACTTCGCGCACATGCGATCGTTCTGGAACCGGCAGCTGGCCGGGATCACCCAGCTCGACCTGCCCGACCAGCAGCTGGTGGACTCCTACAAGGCCGGCTTCGCCTACACGCAGATCGACCGGAGCGGCGACGCCCTGGACACCGGCACCAACGGGTACCACGCGGAGTACGAGCACGACGTCGTCGGCATCCTCGGCAACCTGTTCAACGAGGGCTACTTCACCGGCGCGCACGCGCTGCTGAACGAGACCGACACGGTGGTCGGCACCAACACCCAGTACTCGGACGGCACCTGGGTTTACCCGTGGCTGTGGGCCCTGTACGTCCAGAAGACCGGTGACCGGAAGTTCCTCGCCCAGCACTTCAGCGCTCCCGGCCCGTCCGGGGCCAGCGCGCAGCCGAGCATTGAGGCGACCGCGCAGACCATCGCCGCCGACCGCACCGGGCCGGGCGGCATCATCGGCGAGACCAACGACATCGACGCCAACGGCTACTGGACCAGCGACAACTACGAGGCCCTGCTCGGCCTGGCCGGCTACGAGTACCTCGCCAGGGTCATGGGCGACACCGCCCAGGAGCAGTGGGCGGCCAGCCAGTACGGCAGCCTGCTGAAGGCGGTGAACTCCACGCTGGCCTCCACCCTCTCCTCCAACGGCATCGACTACCTTCCCTGCTCGATGGTCCAGCCCAACACCGCCAACCGCTGCAGCAACGCCGAGGAC
This sequence comes from Streptosporangiales bacterium, assembly GCA_009784565.1. GTDB lineage: Bacteria > Actinomycetota > Actinomycetes > Streptosporangiales > Streptosporangiaceae > Trebonia. The sequence goes on from WRBL01000056.1 coordinate 4,952, forward strand.
GCCAACTGGGCCGCGCCCGGCGTGTACTTCAACTGGGCCTGGAACGGGTACCTGCTGGGCGCGCCGACGACCGGGCCGGACGGCGGGACCGCCGCGGAGTGGCTCGACAAGACCTTGTCCTACGGGTTCGGCCGGGCCAGGGGCCAGCTGCCCGCCCACACGTTCGGCGGCTACCCCGGCGAGGGCTTCTACTCGACCGCGTACAACGGCGCGTACGGCTCCTGGGGACTGGCCAGCGACAACTACCGCGACGAGGGCATCCTCGCGCTGCAGTTCCTCATCAGCAACGACCAGGCCGGACCGTACTCCTGGTGGGAGGGATCGACCGCCCCGGGCACGTCGCCGTGGACCGGCAACCACCCGGCCAGCGGCGGCGGCGCGGCCCCGCACTCGTGGGGCATCGCCATGGGGGACCTGGGCCTGCTGCAGTCCCTGGTGTCGCAGCGGGCCGACGGGTCGCTCATCGTCGGCCGGGGCGTCCCGGACAGCTGGATCGCGGACGGCCGTCCCGTCAGCGTGTCCAACTTCCCCGCCGCCGGCGGCAGCCGGATCGGCGCGGCCATCACCTCGCGCGGGAAGTCCGTGACACTGCGGCTCACCGGCCGGCCGACGGGACCGGTGACCTTCGACCTGCCCGCCTTCGCGAAGAACATCGCCTCTGCGTCCGCGGGCACGGTCAACAGCGGGGCCGGCACCGTCACGATCCCCGCGACCGCCCGCTCGGTCACCGTCACCCTGTCCCGCGCCCCGGCGGCGTCGTAACGCGCGGCGCGGCGGCGCGGTCCGGGGCCAGTCGGCGAACTGCTTGCGCAGGACGGCGACGTCGGCCGGGACCAGCCCGTAGCGGGCGAACGCAAGGTCGTCCAGCCGGTCCAGGTGCCGTCCCGCGTCGGCGAAGTCCGCCGGTTCCAGCCCCGGGTCGGCCCGCGTCGCGAGCGCGATGACCTCGTCGATCGACCGGGTCCGGAGGATGTCCGCGATGTCGATGTAGTCCCGCTCATAGGACCGGACGGCGAGGGCCGCGGCCTTCCCGCCGATCACGTCCTCGATCGCGAGGACCGGGCCGATCCCGGTCGTCACCGGGTGGACCGTCCGGTCGAAGTAGGCTAGCTGCAGCATCATCTGCTGGCCGCCGGGGCCGGTGACGAGCCATTCGGCCAGGTCGTCGTCCATGTCTTCCCAGATGGCGTCCCAGCCCCCGAACATGTCCTGCCGTTCGGTGATGAACCCGACGGCGTGCAGCGCGTCTTCCACCGCCGTCGCGGCGGAAGGCACCATCGCCTCCTGGTCGGTGAACAGGTCGACGTCCTGGGTGGAGCGGTCGCTGATGCCGTGGGCCATGAGCGCGTTGCCGCCCCCGAGGGCGAACCCGTACTGGGACGTGGCCCGCAGCGCGATCTCCGCCACCTCGCGGTGGAAGGGCTGGATCGGCATCAGACTCCGGCGGGCACGGCGCACAGCGCCGGGTGGGCGTCCTCCCAGGCCTGCCGGAGCGCGGCAGGCAACCGGAGGGAGGGCCACAGCCGTTCCAGCAGCCGGGCGTTCAGGTACCGCATGAGATCGGCGGGGTTCCGGGCCTGGCCGAGGACGGCCTGGTACGCGGCGATCGCGTCATACCGCGCGTCCAGGTTGAACCGCGCCGGGGCGTCGGTGGGGCCGCTCCAGAACAACCGGAGCGGAAGCTCGAGTTCCCCGCCCTCGGGCCCGCGCAGGACCTCGAGGGTCGGCGGGACCATAGCGGAACGGCGGCCAGGCCCTCGTGGGCGAGACCGTGCTGGGCGCGTCCCTGTCGACACGTCCCCTAGTGTAGCCGTTCATCCGGTTCTGATCACAGGGGTATTACGCTGAACCTGGGGTGAAAGGCGGCCGCGCTGGCGGGGCCGACGGCAAGTGCCGTCGTGCGCCCCGCCAGTGCCGCGGGTACCGCACAACGCCGCCATTGCCGCCAGAACGTCCCCCGCCTCGCCCCGGCGCCGTTGCCGTAAGCCGTCAGGGATCGTGCCCACGCAGGACGTTAAATCTCCTGGTAACACGAATCAAGGCTTTTCGTAATATTCACCCCCAGGTTCCCTCGCCCCCAGGGCCGGCAGAACTGGCCGGTGACGCGCCGTGCCCCGGCCGCGTCGCCTAGGAGCGGATCTCGAGCCGTCCCGCGTCCCGGTCGGCCCGCAGTTCCGTCTTGAGCACCTTGCCGCTGGGATTGCGGGGCAGCGCCTCAACCACGGCGAGACGCCGCGGGACCTTGTAGCGCGCCAGCCGTTCCGAGGCCCACGATTCGATGTCCGCGGCCGACGGCGGCGACGCCGGATCCGCGGCGACGATCACCGCGAGCGGCACCTCGCCCCACTTGCCGTCCGGCATCCCGATCACCGACACGTCCGCGACCGCCGGGTGCGACGCGAGCGCGTCCTCGACCTCGGCGCAGTAGATGTTCTCGCCGCCGGAGATGAGCATGTCCTTCTTCCGGTCGACGACGTAGAAGAAGCCCTCGTCGTCCTGCCGCACCAGGTCACCGGAGTGGAACCAGCCCCCGCGGAACGCCTCGGCGGTCTCGGCGGGCTTGTTCCAGTACTCGCGCATCACCATCGGGCCGCGGTAGACGATCTCGCCGACCTCGCCCGGGGCGACGTCGTTGTCCTCGTCGTCGACGACCCGGACCTCGACGTTGACCATGGGCGTGCCGACCGACCCGATCTTGCGGATCGCGTCCTCGCCCCGCAGCACCGTGGTGACCGGGCTGCACTCGGTCTGCCCGAACACGGTGTTCATCTCCGCCTGCGGGAAGGTCTCCGCCATCGTGCGCAGCAGCGTGGTGGTCGCGGGGGCGGCGCCCCAGGAGATCCGCCGCAGCGCGGACAGGTCGCGGTCGGCGATGCCGGGCAGCGCGCAGACCGCCTGCCACTGCGCGGGCACCATGAACACCGACGACACCCGCTCCCGTTCCATCAGGTCCACGGTGGCCGCCGGGTCGAAACCGCCGGTGGGCAGCAGCACGACGTGCCCGCCCATCTGGAGGGTCGGCAGGAACGCGGCCAGCCCGGCGATGTGGAACAGCGGCGCCGCCGCCATCCACACCCGGTCGTCGGGCTGGACCCCCTGGTGCACCATGAGGCTGAACGTGTGCAGCAGCAGGTTGCGGTGGGTGAGCACGGCGCCCTTCGGCCGCCCGGTGGTCCCGGACGTATACATGATGAACGCCGCGGACCGCTCGTCCACCTCGACCTCGCCGAACTCCGGCGACGCGTCCGCGAGCGCCCGCTCGTAGGTCCCGGCCTCCCCGCCGAACTCCAGGACCGCGTCCAGCCCGCCGGCCTTCTCCGCGGCCTGCTTCAGGACGTCCGCGAGCACCGACTGCACCACGGCGACCCGCGCGCCGCTGTCCTCGAGCATGTACGCGACCTCGGCGGCGACCAGCCGGAAGTTCAGCGGCACGCTGATCGCGCCGAGCCTCGCCGTCGCGAAGTAGCACTCCATGACCTCGAGCGCGTTGAGCCCGAGGACCGCGACCCGGTCCCCCGGCCCGACGCCCCGCTCGCGCAGCGCGCTGGCCAGCCGGCTCACCCGCTCGTCCGCCTCCCGGTAGGTCCGGGTGGTCCCCTCGAAGGTCAGCGCGACCTGGTCGCCGCCGGTCCGGGCATTCCGGGCAAGCTGGTCACTGATCGTCATTCCGCGCGCGGTCATAGGCATGCGGATCATGCTGGCCCCGGAGGTTAACGCCGGTCAATACAAACCGGCACCGAATATCCCGAACGGATCGTCGCTCCTCCCCCGCTATGCCTCCTTCAGGATCCGGGCGGCCATCTCGCCGATGACGATGGACGGGGCGTTGGTGTGTCCCCGGATGATCTCCGGCATGACCGACGCGTCCGCGACGCGGAGCCGCTCGACCCCGCGGACCCGCAGTTCGGGGTCGACGACCGAGGCGTCGTCCGTGCCCATCCGGGCCGTCGACGTCGGGTGGTACAGCGTGTGGGAGTAGTTCTCCAGGGCCCGTTCCGCGCGCTCGCGCGGGCTGAGCTTCTCCGTTCCCTCGGGGACGAGGAGCCGGCCGGACACGATCTTGCTCAGGGCCGGGGCCTGGAAGATCTCCTGGGCGATCTCCAGGCCGGACAGGAGCGCCTCCCGGTCGCGGCCGTCGGGGTCGCCGAGGTAGTTCGGGTCGATGACCGGGTGCTCGGCGGAGTCGGCGCTGGCCAGCGTGATCGTTCCCCGGCTCTCGGGCTGGAGCAGGATCGGGGCCATGGTCAGGCCGTGCTCCGGAGGCGGCTTCAGGCCCTCGTGCATGTACGCCACCGGGGCCCAGATGATCTCCAGGTCCGGGATGGCCAGCTCGGGCCGGGACCGCACGAACCCGTAGGCCTCGCCCACGTTGGAGGTAAGCATCCCCTTCCTCATGGCGAGATACTTCACCAGGTTGGGCACGGACTTGGCGGAGAACAGGGTGCCGCCGTCGACGGCGACGACGTACGGGGCGGCGAGATGGTCGCGGAGGTTGCGGCCGACCTCCGGCGCGTCGGCGAGGACCTCGATGCCGTGCTCCCGCAGGTGCGCGCCGGGGCCGATCCCGGACAGCATCAGGAGCTGCGGCGTGTTGACGGCGCCGCCGCTGAGGATGACCTCGCGCCGGGCCTGGACCGTCTGGAGCGTGCCGTCGGCGAGCCGGTACTCGACGCCGGTGGCGGTGCACCCGTCGAACAGCACCCGGGTGACGTGGGCGCCGGTGCGCACGTCGAGGTTCGGCCGCTTGGCGGCCGGGTGGATGTAGGCGTCGGCCACGCTGCTGCGGCGGCCGCGGTCCTCGCTGACCCGGGTCTGGCTGAATCCCTCGGGGCCGGGCCGGTTCGCGGCCTCCACCTGGTGGCCGGCTTCCTGGACCGCCTGGAGGAACACGGCCGTGGCCGGGTTCGGGTCGCGCTGGTCGGTGACGGAGACCTGCGTGCCGGCCAGCAGCGGCTGGACCTCTTCCCAGCCCCATCGCGGGCCGGCGAGCTCGGCCCAGGCTTCGTAGTCGGCGGCGAACCCGGAGACCCACATCATCGCGTTGATGGACGAGGAGCCGCCGAGCACCTTGCCCCGGGGCCAGTAGATGCTCCGCCCGGCCAGCCGCGGCTGGGGAGTGGTTCGGTAGTTCCAGTCGTAGGGGGACGTGAACAACTGGCCGAAGGCCGCGGGAATGTGAATGTTCTGCGCCTTGTCGGCACCTCCCGCCTCAAGGAGAAGGACACTTCGCTGGCTGTCCTCGGACAGGCGGGCGGCGAGGGTTCCGCCGGAAGAGCCCGCGCCCACAATCACATAGTCGAAATCACCGCTTGTTTCGCTCATAGCCGCTCATATTTTCACGGACGGCGCTCCCGGCGGAACCCGCCACGCCGGCACCCTGTGGTGCCATCACGACGCCTCTTGGCACCAGAAGCATTTGCTATGGCATCACTTAGGTGCCATACTAATGCCATGGACTTGACCGCGTATGTGAATGGCCTGGGACGCGAGTTCGTCGCGCTCGCCGAAGCCGGGGGCGACGATGCCCGTGAGCTGGCCGAACGCCTGACCGGACCGCTCGAGTCAGCGATCCGCATGACGCTGCTGGAGTCACTGTCGGCCGCGGCCGACGAGATCACGACCGACCTGGCCCCGGGCTCGGTTCAGCTGCGCCTGCGCGGGCGCGATCCGGAATTCGTCGTCACCCCGCCGCCCCCGGACCAGCGAGCGGAAACGGAGGCACCGTCCTCGGCCGGCCCGGCCCCGGACAGCGACCTGCTGGCCGACGGGGACGGCCCGTCCGCCCGGATCAACGTCCGCATGCCCGAACCGCTCAAGGCCGCCGTCGAGGAAGCCGCCGCCGGGGAGGGCCGCTCGGTCAACGCCTGGCTGGTCCGCGCGGCGGCCCTGGCGGTGGCCAGAACCGAGCGGGACCAGCGTCCCGGCCCGGTCATCGCCGGCAAGCGCGACAAGCGGAACTTCACCGGCTGGGTCCGCTAGCCGGCCACCACCGACCACACCGTCAACCCGTTCCAAGGGGACAGCTATGCCTCAATACGACACTCCCGGACCGATCTCCGTCACGCTCGACCTCGGGGCCGCCGACCTGCGAGTCGCCGCCAGCGACCGGACCGACACCGTGGTCGAGGTCCGCCCGGGCGACGACGCCGACGAGTCCGACGTCAAGGCCGCCCAGCAGGTCGCCGTCGACTTCGCCGGCGGCGTGCTCCAGGTCACCGGGCCGCGGCGCTCGCTGGCCTTCCGCAAGACCAACGCGGTCGACGTGACCATCGAACTGCCGGCCGGTTCCCGCGTCTCGGCGCAGGTGACGGCGGGCGACTTCCGCGCCACCGGACGCCTCGGGGATTCCGCGTTCAAGACCGGAGCCGGCAAAGCGTGGCTGGAACGGGTGGGCGCGCTGAACCTGCGCACGGGGTTCGGCCACATCACCGTGGGCGGCATCGCGGGCGACACCGAGATCTCCACCGGCGGCGGCCAGATCCAGATCGGCGAGATCGCGGGCACCGCGGCGGTCAAGACCTCCACCGGCCACGTCACGATCGACGCGGTCTCCGGTGACGCGCGGGTACGCACTTCCGCCGGCGATATCTCCATCGGCCAGGCCGGCGCCGGCGCCGACGTGAAGACATCCAGCGGCAAGATCCGCGTCGGCGAGGTCGCCCGGGGCCAGGCCGTGATCGCGACGTCCGCGGGCGACCTGGAGGTCGGCATCGCCGAGGGCACCGCCGCCTGGCTGGAACTGCACACCGGCCACGGCCGCGTCACCAATCGCCTGGAGGACGCCGCCAAGCCGGAGGAGTCCGACGAGACCGTCGAAGTGCATGCCCGCACCGGCTTCGGCGACATCACCATCCGCCGGTCATGACCGCGACGGCACCGGCCATCCAGGTTCACGGCCTGGAGAAGTCGTACAGGAAACTGCACGTCCTGCGCGGCGTCGACTTCGACGTCGAACGGGGCAGCATCTTCGCGCTGCTCGGGTCCAACGGCGCCGGGAAGACCACCGCCGTGAAGATCCTGTCCACGCTCCTGAAGGCCGACGCGGGGACGGCGACGGTCAACGGGTTCGACGTCGCCGCCCAGCCCGCGAAGGTGAGGGAGTCGATCAGCCTCACTGGCCAGTTCGCGGCCGTCGACGAGATCCTCACCGGGCGGGAGAACATCGTCCTCGCCGCCCGTCTCCGCCACCTGAGGAACTCCGGCCCGGTCGCGGACGAACTGCTGGAGCGCTTCGGCCTCGCCGACGCGGCGAAACGGAAGGTGGCGACCTACTCCGGCGGCATGCGCCGACGGCTCGACATCGCGATGAGCCTGGTCGGGGACCCGCCGGTGATCTTCCTGGACGAGCCGACCACCGGCCTCGACCCGCAGGCCCGCATCGAGGTCTGGAACAGCGTCACCGACCTCGCGGGCAAGGGCACGACCGTGCTGCTGACCACGCAGTACCTGGACGAGGCCGAGCATCTCGCCGACCGCATCGCGATCCTTCACGAGGGCCGGATCATCGTCAACGGCACCCTCGACGAACTCCGGCGTCTCCTCCCGCCCGCGAAGGCGGAGTACGTCGAGAAGCAGCCCACCCTGGAGGAGATCTTCCTCGCGATCACCGGAGACCGCCAATGAACCGGCATTTCCTCGGCGACACCGCCGTCCTGACCGGACGCTCCCTGCGCCACATTTCCCGCAGCCTGGACACCATCATCACGACCGCGCTGATGCCGGTTGCATTCCTGCTGCTGTTCACCTACGTCTTCGGCGGCGCCATCAAGGCCGGGACCGGCTCGTACGTGAACTATCTCCTGCCGGGCATCCTGCTCATCACCGTCGCCTCCGGCGTCTCCTACACCGCGTACCGGCTTTTCCTTGACCTCAAGGGCGGGATCTTCGAGCGCTTCCAGTCCCTGCCGATCGCCCGCTCGTCTCCGCTGTGGGCGCACGTCCTGACCTCGATCGTGGCCAACCTGATCTCGCTCGCCGTCGTGGCACTCGTCGCCGTGGCCATGGGCTTCCGCTCGGGTGCGGGCCCGCTGGCCTGGCTCGCGGTCCTCGGCGTCCTGGTCCTCTTCACCCTGGCCCTGACCTGGCTCGCCGTCGTCGCGGGCCTGACCGCCAAGACCCCCGACGGCGTGAGCGCCGTCTCGATGCCGCTGATCTTCCTGCCGTTCATCAGCTCGGCCTTCGTGCCCACCGCCACCATGCCTGGCCCGGTCCGCGCCTTCGCCGAGAACCAGCCGGTCACCTCCATCGTCAACACGATCCGCGACCTGTTCGCCCAGCAGCCCGTCGGCACCGGCATCTGGACCGCCCTCGCCTGGTGCCTCGGCATCCTCATCGCCGCCTACGCCCTCGCCATCGCCGCCTACCACCGCAAGGTGGCGTAGCAGGCAGGCATCCCCTGACGCTAAATACCCCGGCGAAGACGGGACGTGAAGTTGGTCCATGTGCGCCGCGGGAAAGCGAGGGACCCGCGGGTCCGGTCCTTGGTGTCACGGACGAGGACTACGCCCGGGGCCGGGGCCGGGGCCTGGCCTAGCTCGACGCAGTTCCCGCCGCCGTTATCGCTGTAACTGCTGGTGCGGAAGGACTCGCCGACGCTTGCGCTCTCCAATGGTCGATCGCCTCCGTAATCGCTTCCCGTGACTGGCCACGGGATAGGGCGTAGCCGCGCAGCAGGTCGAACTTAGCCGACGCCCGATCAACCAGGCCCTGGTCGTCCGACACCTGGTCCGCGATGCCATCCATTCGGACGGTATCAGGGATATCGCCTCCGCTCGCGATATCGAAGGCCCCGGACATGCCGCAGATCGCCTGGTTGGAGGGCACGACCTGCACACTGAGCCAAAGGTCGTCCGAAGCGTCGAGGATGTGCTGGAGTTGTTGCGTCATGATGGCGGGCGAGCCCACTGCCCGGCCATACAGCACCGCTTCGTCGATCAGGACGATCACTCGCGACGAGGCGTACGCGTTTCGCCGGTCGAGCCTGACCGCGATGAACCCCTCGGCGCCGCGCCGGGCCGGCGGCCGTGGCGGGCCAGGAGGAGGTAGGCGCCCGGGTCGAAGCCGCAGGCTTCGACCCGGGCGGTCACCATGTCGTCGGTCGGGACGGACTTCGCGGTCTCGATCTTGGTGATCATGGTGCGGTCGCAGAACAGGCGGTCGGCCAGTTCCTGCTGATTCCTGAAGCCGGCGGCCTCGCGCTTGCGGCGCAGTTCCGTGCCCAGGTCGGCGCCGCGTCCCAGTTTGTCGGTGCTCACTGTGAAGCCCTCCGTTGCCTTCCGGTGAGCATACGTGAGCATGCTCCTCATCAGGCAGCCTCGCCTTGCGGCGTGGCAGTCTCGGTCTTGCCGGCAGTGCTGCCGTGCCGGGTTGACGTTTCACGGCCTGCTGCGTTGACCACTGGCGTGGTCGCGGTCTCCCGCGTGGCTCCGCGTCCGTCTCCAGCCCGGTGGCTGGCGGCCGGGCTACTCCCGGTACCGGTCCCCGTTCCGCCCGTGCGCAGGCGCTCGCCGAGGCGGGCGAGGTTGATCGCGGCGTTCAGGTCACGGTCGATGACCAGGCCGCAGAAATCGCACTCGTAGATCCGGTCGTCGAGCGTCAGGCTTGGCTTTCGCCCGCCGCATCCCGAGCAGATCTGGCTGGAGGGAAAATACCGGTACGCCTCCACCAGCACGGAGCCGTACCACTCGCACTTGTAGCCGAGCATCCGCCGGATCTCGGCCAGCGCCGCATCCGACAGCGCCCGGTTCAGCCCCTTCTTGCGCGCCCCGCCGGCCGACCGCATCCCCGAGGCGTTCAGCGTCTCCACCGTGATCACCTCATGCCGCTGGGCCAGGGCGGTCGTCTCCTTGCACAGCACATCACGGCGGACGGCGGCGGCACGGGCGTGGGTGCGGGCGACCCGCCGCCGGGTCTTCTCCCAGCGCTTCGACGGCTGCTGCCTGGCCTGGGTGCGCGGGTCCCAGGGGCCCTGCTGGCGGGCCGCCCGGCGTTGCAGGGCCCGCAACCGCCCCTGCGCGGCGGCCAGGGACCTGGGAGCGGGCACCCGGTGGACCTCCCGGCCGTCCGGAGTGGCGGCGACCAGCAGGCAGCCCTCCTTCACCCCGACGTCCACGCCCACCACGGGCTCGCCCGCGCCCACGTGCCCGGGAACCTCCGCGGAGCGTTTCACCAGGACCTGGAAGGAGCCGAAGACCCGGCCGGCCACGTCCTCGGACAGGGTCACCGAGAGGATCCGGGCGGTGCCGGCCTCGACGCGGCGGGCCAGCTTGCGGGTGGACTCGTGCGTCTTGAGCTGCCCGAGGCGGGGCAGGGTGACGTGATGCCGGTCCGGCTCCACGCGCAGAGCCCCGGTGGTGAACCGCACCGACCGCCGCGTCTTGGCATTCTTGAACCTGGGGAATCCGATGGCACGCCCGGCCCGCTCGCCCGTCCCGGACTTCGACCAGGCTTCGAGACCGTTTGCCAGCGCGTACAGGCCGGAGTTGTAGGCCTCTTTGCTGTTTTCGGCCCACCACGGGGCGGCGTCGTGCTTGAGGCCGTTCCACTCATCGCGCAGCCCCCGGAAGGACCAGTCCGCCGGCGGGGTCAGGTCCTCCTCGGCGATCCCGTACGTCCGCTCGGCCGCCCGCTGGTCCATGACGGCCTTCACCAGCGCCAGCATCGTATTGTAGGCCACCCGGGCACCCCCGGCGTGGGACCGGAACGCCCGCTGCTGCGACGGCGTGAGGTCCAGCGCGAACCGGTACGCCTGCGCCGTCCACCCTGCCGGAACCTGAAACCTGCCCACCGGCCTCACCCCCCTCGCCCGCCTGAACGACCAAAGCCCCGCAGCCAGTATGCATGATCGAATTCCAGTTCCCTTCAGGGACACGCCGACCGCGCAGGACAATTCCAGGACCGCCGCACGCCGGGCCCGTGCCCTTGCGCGTCCCGCGCCCCGGGCCGCGCCTCCCGCAGCCGGGCACGGCTTCCGCAGCCGACTTCGCGCAGTCACGAAAATGCAGAGTTGATCACATTTGCTAACGGAATGCTGAGCAGTTGAGAACCCCTGCACTGTGAAGCGTCCGTGCGTAGCCGCTGGCGGCGCATGCCGGCGTCGTGGCGATAGCCCGGCTCCGCACCCGGGTCACGCTGCGGGACTGGGGGCTGGAGGAACTGAGCGACGACGCCGAACAGGTCGTAGGCGAGATCGTGGCCAACGCCGTGGAGGCGCACCGGCGCGACGGGCTGGCCGCCCCGGTGCGGCTGACGCTGCTTTCAGACTCGGAGAGTGTGCTGGTGATGGTGCGCGACCTGAGTAGCGGCCGGCCCGTTCGGGATGAAAGCGGTCTTGATCGCGAGTCCGGACGAGGGCTGATCATCGTCGGTGAACTAGCCGAATGGTGGGACTGGCATCCGGTTCCGCGCGGCGGCAAGGTGGTCCGGTCAATGATCAGGGGAGAATCGCATGCTGCACGGCGGGGCGAATGCCGCCATTCGGCCGTATGCCCCATACTGGGGGAGCAATCTGGCCAGGGAAGGGATCTGGCCGGAGCAGGCAGGCAACCAGCGGAGGATAGATGCGCGCCGGATCAGTGCTGATCGCTATTTGGATCATCATCGGGGTGGTCGCCGCTGGACAGCGCGGCTACTACACCGGGTCGCTCGCGAACTGCAGCCGGGTCGGCACGATCGCGGTGACGATCGTGACCGGTCCCCTCAACTACGTGGGCGTCAACCCGAAGATCGGCTGCCAGGTCCCCCAGCCCAGCAAGTAGCCGTCCCGCGCCGGGCGGGTCAGGTGAGGTTGAGGCCGCCGTCGGCCATCATGACCTCACCCGAGATGTAGGTGCTGTCGATCAGCGCGGTCACGCACTGGGCGATGTCCTCAGGGGTGGCCGCCCGCCGCATCGGGGAGCGTTCGCGCCACAGGGCCCTTGTGTCCTCCCAGGTCTCGGTCAGGGGCGTGTCGACGAGGCCGGGCGCTACCGCGTTGACCCTGATGTCGGGGGCGAGCGTGACCGCGAGCAGCTTAGTCGTATGCACCAGGGCCGCCTTGCTCGCGGCGTAGGGGATCGACGCCCCCTTCGGTCTCACGGCCGCGTGGGAGGCCACGTTCACGACGGCGGCCGGGGAACCGGCGCGCGCGGCGGCCCGCAGGTGCGGTTCGGCCTCGGCGACCAGCCGGAACGGGGCGATCGCGTTGACCTCGTACAGGTCGCGCCATATCTCCGGGGTCGCCGCCTGGAGGTCGGCGTGCGGTATGGTCCCGCTGATCCCGGCGTTGTTGACCAGCACGTCCAGGCGGCCGGTCGCGGCCACCGTCTCGTGCACGAGTCGGCGGCGGTCCTCGTCTTCGGCCAGGTCCGCCTGAACGTAGACGGCGTCGCCCAGTTCGGCGGCGAGCGCGTGCCCGGCTTCGGCCGAGGTCCGCGAGTGCACCGCGACACAGTAGCCGTCGTTGGCTAGCCGCCGGGCGATGCCGAGGCCGATCCCGGAGGTGGACCCGGTGACCAGCGCCACCCGTTTGCCTGCCATTCGCTCTCCTCGTCTCTCACTGTTCCCGGAGCCGTTCGTGTAGAGAAGGAAACCACGGGAGAACGGGCGGCGCGCCGTGGAGCCCGGCGGCGGGCCCGTGGATATGCTCACTTCCGCACACGTGCACACAGACGGAACTCACCGGAGGCAGGATGCGCACCGGATCGGTGCTGATCGTTCTTTGGCTGCTCGTCGGCGGTATCGCCGCCGCGCAGCGGGGCTACTACAGCGGGCCGATCGCGAACTGCACCAGAATCGGCACGATCCTGGTCACGGCCGCCGCCGGCCCCCTCAACTACGTGGGCCTGAGCCCGAAGCTCGACTGCAAGGTTCCCCAGCCCAGCCGGTAGCGGCGGGCGGCCCGGGTCAGTCCAGGACGGTGAGCTCGCGGGGCGTGCCGGTCAGCAGTTCGGCTCCGTCCGCGGTCACCAGGACGGTGTCGGAGATGACGTGCCCGGCCGGCCGGGTCACCCAGGACATCAGGTGAAAGGTCATGCCCGGGACGATGAGGGTCTGTCCCCCGGGCCGGATGCCGAGGACCTCCCCGCCGCCGACCCAGCTGGGCGGGAAGCCGATCCCGACCAGGTAGCCGCAGTGGTGACGCAGCGGCCCGCCCGAGGCGGCGCCGCCCACCACCCGTTCCCAGGCCGCGTACACGTCGCCGGTCGCGGTTCCGGGCCGCAGCGCGTCCCGCGCGGCGATCAGCCCGGCCAGCGCCGATTCGGCGGCGCCGGCGGCCTCGCGGGGCGCATGGCCCAGGTAGACGACGCGGCTCTGCGGGGCGTGGTAGCGGCGCACGCTGGCCGACAGTTCGAAGAACAGCCCCGTGCCGGGGCGCAGGAGGCCGTCGCCGGACCAGGAGACGTGCTCGGTGTCCAGCCGGGTGACGGGGCGGATCAGCGGCGGGAAGCCGGGCGGTTCTCCTCCGGCCTCGATCATGGTGCGGTATACGCCGGCGGCCACCGCGCGTTCGCTGGCTCCGGGCCGGGCCGCGGCGAGTCCCGCGGCCATCGCCTGGTCGGAGACCAGCGCGGCCTGCCGGACGCGGTACACCTCGGCTGGTGACTTGACCGCCCGCTGGCGGGCGAGGAGAGACGACGCGGACGGCCGCCGCTCCCCCGGCCGGGCGGCCCGGATGGCGGCGGCCACGGCGGGCGGGAAGAACATGGAGTCCTCGTCGAGGGCGACGGTGCTTCCGGAGGGCGCGGCGGCGGCGAGGGCGGTGACGGCCGCCCCGGCGGGCGTGTCCCCGTCGCCGTAGGCCAGGTGACGGCACCATGGCACCTGCGCGCGGATGGTCGGGGTCTCCATCGTCCGGGCGACCAGGACCGGCTGCCCGGTCGCGCCGATCACGAGCAGGGTGAACGCGAAGTAGCCCAGGTGATCCAGGCCGGTCAGGTAGTAGATGTTCTCCGGGCTCGCCGCCGCCACCGCGGCGATGCCCTCGGTCTTCATCTGCTGGCGGAGCGCGGAGATCCGGTCCGCGTGCTCCCGTTCCGGCGCGGGAGCGGGCGGTGCGGGGGCCGGCGGGGCTGGAGGAAGTGCGTCGAGAGCCACATGACTCAGCTTGCGCCCGGATAATCGGTCACCACAAGTAAGTCTTTTGTCGTTAGTCATTTAGTATTCCTGCATGGATGTACGGCGTCTGAGACTGCTTCGCGAGCTGGCGGCCCGGGGCACGATCGCGGCGACGGCGCAGGCCTGCTCGCTGACCCCGTCCGCCGTCTCCCAGCAGCTCGCGGCCCTGCAGCGGGAGGCCGGGACCACGCTGCTGATCCGGGACGGCCGCCGGGTGATCCTCACCGAGGCGGCCCGGCTGCTCGTGGGGCGCACCGAGCGGATCCTCGAGGAGCTGGAGACGGCCCGCGCGGAGGTCGCGGCGCTAACCGGCGGCGTCGGGGGCGTGGTGCGGCTGGGCGCCTTCGCCACGGCCGCCAGCACGCTGGTCCCGCCCGCGATCGCCGCGTGCCGCGCCGGTCACCCTGACCTGACGGTGACGCTGGAGGAACGGGAGACCGCCGAGGGGATCACGGCGCTCAAGGCCGGGGAGATCGACGTGCTGGTCCTGTACGAGTACAACCTGCTGCCCGCGGTCAGCCGGACCGGCATCGAGCTGACGCCGCTGGTCACCGAGTCGCTGCTGGCCGCCGTTCCGGCCTCGCTGCCCCTCCCGGGAGGACAGCTGCCGCTGGGGGCGCTCGGCGACCAGCCGTGGATCGCCCCCCGCAGTGACACCGCGCTGCGGACGACCCTGGAACGGGCCTGCGGGATGGCCGGGTTCGCGCCGCGATTCGATTTCACCAGCGACGACTACACGGTGATCCTGTCCCTGGTCAGCGCCGGCCTGGGCGTCACGCTGCTGCCGCAGCTCGCGATCGACCGGGTGTCGGCCGATGTCCGGGTTCACCCGGTGACCGGGCCGGCCCTGTCGCGGAAGGTGTCGGCGGCGGTGCGCGCGGGCAGCGCCGCCGACCCGGGCATCGCGTCGCTGCTGGCCCGGCTGCGGGAGACAGTTACGAAAATTCAGCTACTGAATTAGGGGATTTCATTCAGTATTGCTGACGAGATAGTCTCCGCAGGACAGCCCCGGCGACGGGAGGACTCTCATGCCACAGCGATACCGGGTGATCGTCATCGGATGCGGCGCGATCGGCGCCGCGACCGCCTACTGGGCCAGCCGGCGGCTGGGGCCGGGCGCGGTGCTGGCGCTCGAGCAGTACGAGCTCGGGCACGACCGCGGCTCCTCGGAGGATCATTCCCGCCTCATCCGCCACATCTACGACCGGACCGACTACACCTCGCTGACCCCGGCCGCCTACCAGAGCTGGAGCGCCATCGAGCAGGAGTCCGGGCTGCGGCTGGTGTACCGCACCGGCGGCCTGATGATGGCCAGCCCGGACAACGCGGCCGGAACGGGCTACGTGCACCGCGCCGCGGACGCGATGGCCGCCAGCGGCCTTCCGTTCGAGCTGATCGACGGCGCCCGGGTTCGCGAGCGCTGGCCGCAATGGCGGATCGGGGACTCCTGGGCCGCGGTGTTCGATCCCGAGTCCGGGATCCTCGACATCCGGCGGGCCACCGCCGCGCACCTCGCCCTGGCCCGGGCGCGCGGCGCGGAGATCCGGCCGGACGCGCCCGTCTCGGCTATCACCGAAAAGCCGGGCGGGATCACGGTGACCGCCGCGGGCCAGACGTGGACGGCCGACCGGCTCGTGCTGGCCGGAGGAGCCTGGAACCCGGTCCTGCTGGAGATGATGGGCACCAGCCTGCCCATCACGCTGACGCAGGAACAGGTCACGTACTTCGCCACGCCGAACGTCCGCGATTTCACCCCGGACCGCTTCACCGTCTTCGGCGTCTACGCCGAGGACGGCCTGACCTACTACGGCGTTCCCGTCTACGGCGAGGTGGCGGTCAAGGCCGGGCTCGACGGCGCGGGCCCGGTGGTCACTCCGGAAACCCGGACCGACGATCCCGATCCCGGCCGGGTGCACCGGGTCCGGGAGTTCCTCCGGCGGCGCCTGCCCGGCGCGGTCGGGCCGGAACTGCGGACCCGGGTGTGCTGCTATGACCTTCCGCCGGACCGGGACTTCATCGCCGACTACGTGCCGGGCTCATCGCGGGTCCTGGTGTGCGCGGGGGCGGGGCACGCGGCGAAGTTCGCCGGGCTGCTCGGGCGGGTCCTGACCGGCCTGGCCGTGGACGATGCCAGTCCCTTCCCGGCGGAGGCGTTTCGCTCGGGACGGCTCACCCCGGGGTGAGGTGGCGGCGGGCGGCGCGGCGGACCGCTTCGGTGAGGGCGGCCAGCCGCGGGGAGTCCAGGCGCCAGCGCTGCCAGTGGAGGGGAACGTCGGTGACGGCGCCGGGCAGGCGGACGACGGAGCCGTCGGCGAGATGGTCGCGGACCTGAAGCTCGGGGGCCATGCCCCAGCCGAGGCCGAGACGGATCGCCTCGTAGAAGTCGCTGGTCGACGGAACGTAATGCACGACCGGCGGGAACGAGCCGGTGTGGAGCCGGAGCTGATCATGCTGGATGCGGTCCTTGTCGTTGAAGACGAGGACCGGCATCCCGCCCCAGTCGGGCTGGCCGTCCGCGCGGCGCCACCGTTCAGCGAACTGCGGCGAGGCCGCCGGAATGTAGGACATACTGCCGAGCCGTTCGGATATACAGCCCTGGACGGTGTCCGGGCTGCTGGTCACGGCGGCGAGAACGTCGCCGCGCCGCAAGAGCTCGTGGGAGTACCACTCGTCCTCGATGCGCAGGCTGATGGCGGTGCCGTCCCACCCGGCGATGCCGGTGAGCACGTCACGGAACCAGGTGCCGAGCGAGTCGGCGTTGATGACGACCGGGAGGTCGACGGCGCCGACCGTGCCGAGGGCCTGGCGGGCCTCGTCGTACAGCAGCCGGGTCTGCCGCCCGAGCTGCACCAGGCGTTCGCCGTGCGGGGTGGCGCGGCACGGGGTTCCCCGGCTGACCAGGACCTGTCCGGCCGCCTTCTCCAGGGAACGGATGCGCTGGCTGACGGCGCTGGGAGTGACGTGCAGGCGCTCGGCCGCCGCCTCGAAGCTCCCGGCCTCGACGATCGCGACGAGGGTGTCGAGCTGGGCTGGGTTGAGGTCCACGAGCCGAGTTAAGCACAGCTAATGGATACTGAAAAACCTTCGTGGCGCTTAGGACACCTGCCCGCCTAGTGTGGCCGCGTGATCCTCAGCGACTCCCTCACCGGGCTGGTAACCGGCCTTTCCCTGATCGTGGCGATCGGCGCGCAGAACGCGTTCGTGCTCCGGCAGGGCCTGCGGCGCGCGCATGTCGGCACGGTGGTGGCCGTCTGCACCCTGTCGGACTACGCGCTCATCATGGCGGGCATCGCCGGGCTGGGCACCGTCATCCAGTACGCGCCGTGGGCCATCGTCGCGGTGCGCTGGCTGGGGGCCGCGTTCCTGACCTGGTACGGGCTGGCGTCGGCGTGGCGGGCCCGGCGGCCGTCGTCGCTGTCGGCCGGCGCGGGCCCGGGCGAACGGATGTCGCGGGGTGCCACCGCCGGGCGGACGCTCGCGCTGACCTGGCTGAACCCGCACGTCTACCTGGACACGGTGCTGATGCTCGGGTCCATCGCGAACGCGCACGGCGCTTCGGGCCGCTGGTGGTTCGGGCTCGGCGCGTGCGCCGGAAGCACGATCTGGTTCACCGGCCTCGGGTTCGGCGCGCTGCTCATGGCCCCCCTGCTGGCCCGGCCCCGCGCCTGGCAGATCCTGGACCTCGTCATCGCCGCGACCATGCTGGCAATCGCCGCCAAACTGGCGCTCGGGTAGGCCGGGCGGGCGGCCGGTGAGCGACGGATTTTACCGTGATGGCCAGCACATCTCCTGGTAGATGGCCATATATAGAGCGAATCTCCAGAAGAACTGGAAACAGGCTGGTAAGCCTAGACATCATGATCTTCTCTATCATCATGTTCCTGGTTGTCGGGCTCATCGTCGGCGCGGTCGCGCGCCTGCTGATGCCCGGCAAGGACTCCCTCGGCCTCATCGGCACCGCCATCCTGGGAATCATCGGCTCGTTCATCGGCGGTTTCCTGCAGAACCTGATCGAGTACCACAAGGCGAGCCTCTCCAGCTTCCACATGGTCGGCATCATCGGCTCGATCATCGGCGCGTTCGTCCTGCTGCTCATCCTGCGCGTCACCGGCCTGGACCGCCGCCGGTACTAACCAGCGGTCACATCAGCACGGGGTCACTAAACGTCCAGCGCCCGTCGAGCAGCGTGCCGAGCACCGGCATCGAGCGCAGCTCGGCGGGCGCCGCGCTTTCCGGATCGCCGCCCACGACGACGAGATCGGCGGGGTCTCCGGCGGCGACGTCGCGCCGGCCGCGGCTGGAGGCCGCCAGGGCGTCCGCGACGCCGATCGCCTGCTCGGGATGCCAGCCCTCGCGATCGTCGTCCGTGCGGAACACCGCCGACGCGATCGCGTCCCACGGGTCGAGGGGGGCGACCGGAGCGTCCGAGCCCAGTTCCAGGACGGCGCCCGCCTCCAGCAGCGTCCGGTACGGGTAGGCGCGCCCGGTACGGCCGGGCCAGTGGACCTCCGCGGCATCCCGGTCGTCCGGGCAGTGCGCGGGCTGCACCCCCGCGACCAGGCCCGGCCGGGCGAACCGTTTCTCATCCCCGGCCCGCAGCAGCTGCGCGTGCTCGATCCGGCCGGGACAGCCGATCGCCTCGAACGCGTCGAGGACGAGGGCGTTGGCCTGGTCTCCGATGGCATGCACCGCCGGGTGGATGCCGTTGCCCGCCGCCCGGCGCATCACCTGTTCCAGCTCGTCCGGTGGAATCTCCAGGATGCCGCGGGTGCCGCTCACGGGATACGGGTCGGCGCAGTAGGCGGTCCGGGTGTTCAGCGATCCGTCGGCGAACAGTTTCACCGGGCCGGCTTCCAGCAGTCCCCCGGCGCCCGGGAGCGCGTCGCCGGTGCGCAGACCCCGGTCGATCGCCTCGTCCAGGCGGTCGCGCGGCACCGAGCAGCGGACCCGGACCGCGAGCGGACCCGCCGAGGCTCGCCGGGCCCAGTCGGAGACGTTGTCGGCGAACTCGAAGTCCAGGATGCCGACCACGCCCCGCGCCGCGGCGGCCCGCATGTCGGAGGCGATCCACTCGTCCAGCTGCCGCGGCGACGGCGCCGGGAGGCTCTTCAGGACCTCGAAGCAGTCATGCTCGCGCAGCACCCCGTCGGGATGGTCCCCGTGCCCGAAACGGGTGAGCGCCGCGTCGTTCAGCCAGGCCGAGTGCAGGTCGGCGCTGACCAGGACGACCGGTTTCCCGGCCGTTTTCCCGGCTGTCAGGAGGTCCTTGTGCGGCGCGTCGCCCCACAGCGCGTCCCGGAACCCGTACCCGGCCACGACCCCGCCCGGCCAGTCCGCCCGCGCCGCCGCGCGGACGGCGGCGTCCGCCGCCCCGGCCGCCGACCGGGCGTCCGCCAGGTTCAGGCGGCGGCTGGTGAGCGCCCACTGCGCCGAATGCACGTGGGAGTCCCACAGCCCGGGCAGGACTGTCGCGCCCTGCAGGTCGACGACCTCCGCCCCGGCCGGAACGTCCGCGCCCGGCCCGACGGCGGTCACGATCCCGCCGTCGATCACGACATCCCCGCGCGCCCCGCCGACCCCGATCCGCCCGTTCCGCAACACCATGGAAGACATAGACACCGATTATCCCGCAGCAGCCGCCCGGTCCCGCCCGGTCCCGCCATGTCCCGGGTGTACGTCCGGTCCCCGCTGCTTCCGCCGCCCGCGGCCGGCGTGTGCCTAGCGGACGGCGTGTGCCTAGCGGACGGCGCAACTGCCGGCCCTGGCCGCCCGGAGAGGCGGAATCCGACGTCTTCGGGCGCGAGATGGCTGCGCACAACCGGCAAATCAGCCATACGAGCAACCATCTCGCGCCTCAAGAGCCAGGGACC
>WRBL01000057.1 GCA_009784565.1 Streptosporangiales bacterium
AGCGACCTGCAGAAGCACCTGGACCTGGTCCAGCTGATCGTCGAGATGGCGCTGACGGTGGGGCCGGACCGGGCGGCGAAGCTGGCCATCTCCAAGCTCGGCGGGAGCGGGGTCATCCGGGTGCTGCCGCTGATGCAGCCGGTGGCGCTGGTCCGTTCCACCCGGCACGAGCTGCGCCGCCGGCGCGACGTGCTGCCCGCCGTCCGCAAGGCGCTGCTGGCGGCCGTGCCCGAGGCGGAGGACGTCACGCCGGTGCAGCTGGTCCGCATCCGGCCCCGGGCCCTGGTGACGCTGGTCGCGTCGATCGCGGCCGCGTACCTGCTGGCCGGGGAGCTGGCCCAGGCCAGCCTCGGGCGGCTGCTGACGTCGGCCAACTGGGGCTGGGGCCTGGCCGCGCTGGCGCTGTCCGCGACGACGTACGCGGCGGCGGCGCTGTCGCTGTCCGGGTTCGTCGCCGAGAAACTCGACTTCTACCGGACCTTCCTGGTCCAGCTGGCCAGTTCGTTCATCACGCTGGTGACGCCCGCGGCGGTCGGGGGCGCCGCGCTGAACGTGCGCTACCTGCAGCGCCGGAAGGTCCCGGCGGCGGCCGCCGTGGCCAGCATCGCCGTGTCGCAGGTGGTGGCCTTCGTGCTGCACATCCTGCTGCTCGCCGTGGTCGCCGCGATCGCCGGAACCTCAAGCCAGGCTCCGATCCGGCCGCCGGGGTGGGCCTGGCTCGTCGCGGCGGGGCTGATAGCGCTGGCGGGCGGGGTTCTTGCCGTTCCGGCCGGGCGCCGGCTGGTGCGGGCCCGGCTGTCGCCCACGTTCAACCAGGTGACGCCGCGGCTTCTGCAGATCGCGCAGCGGCCGCGCAAGCTGGCTCAGGCGTTCGGCGGGGCGCTGCTGCTGAACGTCGCCTACATTCTCTGCCTGGCCTCGTGCGTGGCCGCGTTCGGCGGCTCAGTGTCCCTCGCCCAGATCGGCGTCGTCTACCTGACCGGGGTCTCGCTGGGCTCGATTATCCCCACGCCGGGCGGGCTGGGGGCGGTGGAGGCCGCGCTGACCGCCGGGCTGACCGCTACCGGGGTGGCCGGCGGCGTCGCGGTCAGCGCGGTGCTGCTGTTCCGGCTGCTGACGTTCTGGCTGCCGGTGCCGGTCGGCTGGGCGGCGCTCGGGTTCCTGCAACGCCACCATGACCTGTGAGGACGCTCAGCGGCCTGTGAAGACGCTCAGCGGCCTATGAGGGCGCTCAGCCGGTCATGCTGGTGATCTTGAAGTTCCTGTTCTCGGGGGGCAGCAGGCTGAACTGGACCATGGCGTCGACGACGCGCTGGAGCTGGCCCGGATTCACCGAGAGCGGGTAGTCGGGCAGGGCGACCATGGACGCGGTCCAAGGCGAGATGACGAGGTACTTCTCAACCGCCGCCTCGACCTGGCTGCGGTCGGTGTCGGCGATCTGCTGCCCCTGCTGGAGGGCCCGGCTGAACGCCGCCAGGGTGTTCGGGTGTTTCCGGGCCCAGGCCTCGGTGACCGCGTACCCGTCGAGGGGGAAATTCTTGGTCACGCCCTGGTCGATGTCGGCCACCTCGCGCAGGCCGTAGGTCTGCTCGCTCTCGCTGGCGAACGGCTCGGGGATGGGCGCCGCTTCGGCCAGCCCGGAGTTCACCTGCCCGGCGACGTTCTGCAGCGGGAACCCGGGCTCGAGGTTCACGGCCTGCGGGTTGACGCCGTTCTCGGTCAGGACCGCGTCGACGAGCAGGGTGGAGATGTCGTCTTCGGCGACGACGCCGACCGTGCGGCCCTGGAGCTGCGACAGGGTCCCGATACCGGACCGGGGGCTGGCCAGCAGGGCCAGGTCGTCCGGCTGGAGCGCGGATGCCTCGTCGATGATGCGCAGGCGGGCACCCTGGTTGATCTCGGTGTTGATGTAGGTGACGTAGTCGGCGACGGCGATGTCCGAGGTCCCGTTGACGACGCTGCTGGCCGCCAGCTGGCTCGCCGCCGCGGGCCGGATGGTGACGTTCAGCCCCTGCTGCCGGAAGAGCCCGTCCATCTGGGCGATATACAGGCCGGCCGCGTCCACGGTCGGGAAGTCCGTCACCACGATGTTCGGCTTCTCGGGGGCGTCCGACGCGCCCAGGGCCGGGGTGCAGGCCGCCGCCAGGAGAGAGACCGCGGCCACCACGAACGCCGACGACCCGGCTTTCCAGAATCTCATGCTCCCCGCCACACCATGATCTTTTGTCCCGTTAACGTCCAATTACTGGGCAATAATGCTCTACGCGCGTTCTTGGCAAGCCAGGGCGGAGTGAACGCAAGTTGAACAGATGATGCCGGCCCGGGCTGTGAGAGTCTCATGATCATGATGAACATCGGAATCGTCGGCGCCGGGATCGTCGGGCTCGCGGTGGCGCGCCAGCTCGCCGCCGCCGGGCATCAGGTCACCGTCTTCGAGAAGGAAGACGCCGTCGCCCTCCACCAGACCGGCCGCAATTCCGGTGTCGTCCACGCCGGGATCTACTACGCGCCCGGCTCCGCCAAGGCGACGCTGACCCGGCGCGGGGTGGGGCTCCTCAAGGAGTACTGCGCCGACCGGGGGCTCCCGTACGACGAGCGCGGCAAGCTCGTCGTGGCCCGGAACGCCGCCGAGACCGTGAAGCTCCGCGAGCTGGAGCGCCGGTCCCAGGCCA
The DNA here is from genome assembly GCA_009784565.1 of Streptosporangiales bacterium. Classification (GTDB taxonomy): domain Bacteria; phylum Actinomycetota; class Actinomycetes; order Streptosporangiales; family Streptosporangiaceae; genus Trebonia. Next base: position 2,673 of record WRBL01000057.1, read on the forward strand.
ACGGCGTTCCCGGAATCCGCTGGCTGCCGGCGGCCGGGCTCCGGGAGATGGAGCCGGACGTGGCCGGCGAGGCCGCCGTCTGGTCCCCCAGCACCGCGATCGTGGACTACACCGCCATCGCGAAGAGCTACGCCTCCGACGTCGCCGCCAGCGGCGGCCGGGTTCTGCTGTCCACTCCGGTCGAACGGGTCCTCCGCGACTCGCGGGGCGGCGTCACCGTCATCGCCAACGACACCGCGCACCACGCCGACCGCCTGGTGATCTGCGCCGGCCTGCAGGCCGACCTGCTCGGGCGGCAGGCCGGGGACGACAGGTCCCCGGAGATCATCCCGTTCCGGGGCGAGTACCTGCGGCTGAAGCCCCACGCCCGGGACCGGGTCAAGCGCCTCATCTACCCGGTGCCGGACCCCCGCTACCCGTTCCTGGGGGTGCACCTCACCCCCCGCGTCAACGGGGAGTCCGATCTCGGCCCCAACGCGGTGCTCGCCCTGGCGCGCGAGGGCTACCGGTGGCGCGACCTCGAGTGGCCGGAACTGACCCGCCTGAGCCGGTCGGCGGCGTTCGGCCGGCTCGCCCTCAGGAACTGGCGGGCGGGGGTACGGGAGATGCGCGGCTCGCTGCTGCGCTCGGCCTACCTGGCCGAGGCCCGCACCTACCTGCCCTGGATCACCGCCGCGGACGTGACGTCCGCGCCCGCGGGCGTGCGGGCGCAGGCGGTCGACCCGGACGGGTCGCTCGTCGACGACTTCCGCGTCAGCCGGGCCGGGGACGTCGTCACCGTCCGCAACGCCCCTTCCCCCGCGGCGACCGCCTCCCTGGCCATCGCCGAGCACATCGTAGGCCGGCTGGAGCTCACTCCCTGACCATCTGGTCTCCGGCCGGAGACCAGGCTTCGGCCGGAGACTAGGCTTCGGCCGGAGACTAGGCTTCGGCGGCGCGGGGGCGGAAGGCCGCGAACGGGTTCGTGACGACCAGTTCGCTGGCCGCGAAGCGGTAGAGCGTCGCGGGACGGCCGCCGCTGGGGGCGGGACGGGACAGCCCCGGGGTCGCCTCGATCACCCCGCGCCGGGTAAGGATCCGCTGCAGGTTGGTGGCCGACACCGGGTAGCCGAGGGCCGCGCTGTAGGTGTCGCGCAGCTGGGAGACAGTGAAGGTCTCCGGGGCGAGGGCAAAGCCGATGTTGGTGTAGGACAGCTTGGCCCGCAGCCGTTCCCGGGCCGACCGGACGATCGACGCGTGGTCGAACGCGCAGTCCGGCAGCGCGTCCACCGGGTGCCAGGTCGTGTCCGGCGGCAGGCAGGGCCGGGCCCGCGCGGGCACCAGGGCGAGATAGGCGGTGGCGAGGATCCGGTCCCTCGGGTCGCGGACGGGGTCGCTGCGGGTCTCCAGCTGCTCCAGATGCGCGATCTCCGGGATGTCCACCTTGGCGGCGAGGTGCCGGGACGCCGACGCGCCGAGCCGTTCCCCCGGGTCCAGGAGGCCGCCGGGCAGCGACCAGGCGCCTTCGAAGGGCGGCTCCGCGCGCTGCCAGAGCAGCACGTTCAGCCGGCCGTCGCGGACCTGGAAGACGACGCCCAGCGCCTCGTGCCTGAAGTAGTTCGCCTCCGCATTGCTCTCCTCGGTCGCCACGAGACACATCGTAACGGGCCGGACGTGAGACATGGCAAAGTTTTCGTCTAGGGGTTGAAAACTCGCAGTTTTAAACTTATGGTCAAAAACCATGGAACGTACAGCCAGCCCTCGCGGCGATGAAGTGACGGCGACCACACCGGAAACCGGTGACTTCGGCGCCCGGATCCGGACGCTCGCCTCACGGCGGGACGCGGTGATCCTCGCGCACAACTACCAGCGGCCCGAGATCCAGGAGGTCGCCGACCACGTCGGCGACTCCCTCGCCCTGGCCCGCCTGGCCGCCGCCAGCACCGCCAAGGTGATCGTCCTGGCCGGCGTGTACTTCATGGCGGAGACCGCCAAGATCCTGGCCCCGGACCGGACCGTGCTCATCCCCGAACCCGAGGCCGGCTGTTCCCTCGCCGACAGCATCACCGGGGACCAGGTCCGGGCCTGGAAGGCCGAGCACCCCGGCGCGGTCGTCGTCGCCTACGTGAACACCACGGCCGAGGTCAAAGCCGAGACCGACATCTGCTGCACCTCCGCGAACGCGGCCGAGGTCGTCAACTCGATCCCGGCCGACCGCGAGGTCCTGTTCCTCCCCGACCAGTTCCTGGGCGCGCACGTCCGCCGGGTCACCGGCCGGGAGAACATGCACGTCTGGATGGGCGAGTGCCACGTGCACGCCGGCATCAGCCCGGACGCCCTCCGCTCCCAGGCCGAGGCCAGTCCGCAGGCGGAAATCTACGTCCACCCCGAGTGCGGCTGCGCGACCCCGGCCCTGTGGTCGGCGGGCATGGGAGATCTTCCGGCCGAACGGACCAAGGTCCTGTCCACGTCCGGGATGCTGTCCGCCGCCCGTTCGACCAAAGCATCCTCGGTGCTCGTCGCGACCGAGACCGGGATGCTGCACCAGCTCCGGAAGGCGAACCCGGCGGTCAGCTTCGAGCCGGTCAACGAGCGCGCGGTGTGCCACTACATGAAGATGATCACCGCGGAGAAGCTGGAGCGCTGCCTGCGCGACGGCGTGACCGAGGTGACCGTGGACCCCTCGATCGCGGCCCGGGCCCGCCGGTCGGTCGAGGCGATGATCGCGACGGGACCGGCTCCCGCCGCCGTACGATGACGTCCCGATCGGCTTCCCGGTCCGCCGACCTGGTCGTTGCCGGGTCCGGGGCGGCCGGGATCTCGGCCGCGCTGGCGGCCGCCGCGGCCGGGGCGTCGGTGCTGGTGATCACCAAGGACCTGACCGGGGGCGCCTCGCCGCTGGCCCAGGGCGGCCTGGCCGCCGCCATCGGCCCGGGTGACACCGCCGCCGCGCACGCCGCTGACACCGAGGCGGCCGGCGTCGGGCTCTGCTCACCGTCCGTCGTCGCCGCGCTCGCGGCTGGTTCCCCGGACGCCGTGGACTGGCTGGTCCGGCTGGGCGCGGTCCTCGAACGGCGGGACCTGCGCCTGGAGGGCGGGCACAGCGCGCACCGCGTCGTGCACTCCGGCAACGACGCCAGCGGCGCCGAGGTGCACCGGGCCCTGCTGGAGGCCTTGCTGACCAGCGGCATCGAGGTTCTCGACCGGACCGTCGCGCTCGGCCTCGCCCTGGACAGCGGCCGTGTCGCCGGGCTGACGGCGGCGCCGGTCGGCCCGGGCGGAGCACTGGGCGGCCCGGTCCAGGTAACGGCCCGCTCCGTGGTCCTGGCGGCCGGCGGGCTCGGGCAGGCGTTCGCGACCACGTCCAACCCGCCGGGGGCCACCGGCGACGCCCTGGCCCTCGCGGCCCGGGCCGGGGCGGTGCTCCGCGACCCCGAGTTCGTGCAGTTCCACCCGACCGTCCTGTACCTGGACGGGGCCACCGGGCAGTGCCCGCTGATCACGGAGGCGCTGCGCGGCGCGGGGGCGGTGCTGCGCGATCTCGACGGCCGGCCGGTCATGGGACCGGGGCAGGACCCGCGAGGCGACCTCGCCCCGCGCGATGTCGTCGCGGCCCGCATCCATTCGGTGATCTCCGCGGCGGGCGGTTCCGGGCACGTGTGGCTGGACGCCACCGCGCTGGGAGCCGGGGTCCTGGAGGACGGGTTCCCGACGGTCACCGCCGCGTGCCGCAAGCACGGCATCGACCCGGTGACCGAGCCCATCCCGGTCGCGCCGGGCGCGCACTACTCCTGCGGCGGCGTCCGGGCCGGCCTGGACGGGCGGACCAGCGTCCCCGGCCTGTACGCGATCGGCGAGGCCGCCAGCACCGGCGTCCACGGCGCCAACCGGCTGGCGTCCAACTCCCTCGTCGAGGCGGTCATCGCGGGCCGCCTCGCGGGGCAGTCGGCCGCGAGAGGAAGCCGACTCCACGGGGCTCAATGTCACGTCACCCCCCCTCCGGCGGAACTCGACGTCACGTCGTCCCCCTTCTATGGGGGTGAACGTCACGTCGAGTCCCAGTGGGGCGGGCCGGGAGGGCCGGGCGGGCCGGGAGGGGCGGCGCACGGGGGCCGACGGGCGGAACTGGCGGAGGCGATGTCGCAGTACGCGGGCGTCATGCGGGACTCCGACGGGCTGGAGCAACTGCTCGCGGTCATCGACAGCGCGCCCGGCCCGTCGGCGGCACCGGCGGCACCGGCGGCACCGGCGGCACCGCGCAGCCTGGCAGACGTGGAGGCCAGCAGCCTGCGTACCGTGTCCTCGCTGATCGCGGCCGCGGCGCTGCGCCGGGCCGAGAGCCGGGGGGCCCACCGCCGGAGCGACGCGCCGGAGACCGCGCGCCGGGCCCGGCACACCCTCGTCCGCTATGACGGCGGAACCATCCACCTCGACTGGGAGGACCTGTGAAACCGGAGACGACCTCGGCCCTGAAGGCCGCGGGACTCGAACCTGACGCTACCGAGCGCGTCGTGCGCTCCGCGATCGCCGAGGACTTCGCCTACGGGCCGGACGTGACGTCCGCATCGACTGTCGGCGATGTCGCCACCATGACCGGCGAGGTCGTGGCCCGCCAGCCCGGCGTCCTCGCGGGCGTCCCGGTGGCTCTCGCGGTGCTGGACCTGCTGACGGCGGGCGGCCACGCGGGCGGTGCCGCGGTCACCGGCACGGCCCTGCGGGCGGACGGAGACCGGATCGGGCCCGGGGACGCGGTACTGCGGGTCAGCGGCCCGGCGGCCGCCGTGCTGGGCGCGGAGCGGACGCTGCTGAACTTCCTCACCCACCTGTCCGGGATCGCGACCTCGACCCGGGCCTGGGCCGACGCGATCGACGGCACGGGCGCGGTGGTGCGGGACACCCGCAAGACGCTGCCGGGGCTGCGCGCGCTGCAGAAGTACGCGGTGCGGTGCGGCGGCGGGCGCAACCACCGGATGGGGCTCGGTGACGCCGCCCTGGTCAAGGACAACCACGTCGCGGCGGCGGGCGGCATCACCAAGGCCATCGAGGCCGTGCGCGCGGCGGCGCCGGACGTGCCGCTGGAGGTGGAATGCGACACCCTGGACCAGCTGGCCGAGGCCCTGGAGGCCGGGGCCCGGTTCATCCTGCTGGACAACATGGACGTACAGACCACGAGGAAGGCGGTCCTGGCGGCGCGGGAATACGACGGCGTGAAGCTGGAGTCCAGCGGCGGGCTGCGCCTGGACAACGCCCGCGCGGTCGCGGCGACCGGCGTGGACTACCTGGCCGTCGGCGCCCTCACCCACTCCAGCGCGGTCCTCGACCTGGGCCTGGACTTCACGTCGTAGCCGGCCAGACCAGGCGGCCTCCGGTCCAGGTCTCGGTGACCTGGACCCGGGCGGCCCATCCGGGCTCGGTGGCGTCGAAGTCCCCGGCGCAGATGTCGGCGGACAGGACGGTGAAGTCGGCCAGGTAGCCGGGGGCGAGGCGGCCCTTGACGCCGGCTTCACCCGTCGCCGCGGCCGAGCCGGCGGTGTAGACCCACAGGGCCCGGCGCGGGTCCAGGCGCTCACGCTCGCCGAGGATCGTCCCGGACCCGGCGGCACGGGTGGTCAGGGAGGCCAGGGCGGTGAACACGTCGGCGGGGCCGCAGGGGAAATCCGACGACCCGGGAACGGCGATCCCCGCCTCCAGCAGCGACCGGTGACGGGCGACGGCCGCGGCCCGCCCGGAGCCGTACATGCGGACCAGGTCGTCGCCGTAATGGCCGAGAAAGGCGCCGAACGGCACCGGGATCACCCCGGCCGCGGCGATCCGTTTGATGGCCTCGTCCCCGGTCATGCTGCAGTGCTCGATCCGGTGGTTCACCGTGACCTCGGGGAACCGGGACCGGGCCGCCTCGATTACGTCCAGGACGTCGGCGATGGCGGCGTCCCCGTTGGCGTGAACGCAGGCCCGCATGCCGCGCCGGTGGGTGTCGGTCACGATCTCGGCGAGGTCGGCCTTGCTCAGGACCTGAATGCCGGTCCCGGTGCCCGAGGGGCCTTCGTAGGGCGCGGAGCACAGGCAGGTGCCGCCGCTGAGCGCCCCGTCGTACATGAGTTTCACCCCGCCGAAACGGAGCCACTCGTCGCCGAAGCCCGCGCCCAGCGGCAGGTCGCCCACCGCGTGACGGTGCGCGTGCCACAGCAGCATTCCGGTCCGGGCGGTCTGGGCGCGGGAGCGGCGCAGGAGCTCGTAGGCGGCCCAGCTGGCCGGGGTGACCAGGGCGTCGGTGTAGGAGGTGATGCCGAGGGCGTTCAGGATGCGGTTCTGCGTCCGCAGCGCGGAGGCCAGCGCGTCCGGGGGAATCGGCGGCAGGACGGTGCCGGACCAGGCCGTGTTCATGTGGGGCAGCTCGTACAGCCAGCCGTCGAGCTCCCCGGCGTCGTCGGCGGAGAAGGAGCCGCCGGGCCCGTTGCTGGCCGGGTCCGCCGTGATCAGGTCCAGGGCCCGCGAGTTGGCCACCGCCGCGTGCCAGCTGGAGCCGATCACGTACACCGGGTGCCGCGACGACACCGTGTCGAGGGAGCGCCGGTCCAGCCGGGGCGAGGGGGAGTGGACCACGTCGTACCCGGCGCCCACGACCCACTCCCCCGCGGGAGTGGCCTCCGCCCGGGCGCGGAGCAGTTCCAGTGCCGTGGCCGAATCGGGGGCTGACGCCGGGCCGAGGTCGACTCTCAGGGTCTGCTCCGCGGCGAAGCTGGGATGGCAGTGCGCGTCGTTGAACCCGGGGATGAGCAGCGCCCCGTCCAGGTGCCGCGTCACGGCGGCCGGGTAGAGCCGCCGCAGGTCCCCGGTGGCTCCGGTGGCGAGGACGCGCCCGTTGCCGAGGGCGAGGGCCTCGGGCCGGGCACTGGTCATGGTCTCGATCCGGGGGCCGTGGACGATCGTGATCTCGGACGGGCCAGTCTCAAGAGGAAGCATGCTATGACTGTGCCCACATCAGGCCGTGATGCGATAGGGAGGTGCCCGCGACGTCCAGTACCATTCGGCCGGAGCCCGGCGGCTGTCCGAGCATCACTATTATTGAAACCGTCGTCAGATGCTCTTATGTATACCCGTCAGTAATATAGGCGAACGTGATCGAACACATTCTTCCGGCGAAAGCGGCCTCGGCGGAGGCATTCTCCGACCCTTCCGGCGTATGGCTCTTTCCCGAGGAAACCGAAGCCGTCGCCCGGGCCGTCGACAAACGGCGCCGGGAATTTACGACGGCACGGTCGTGCGCCCGGCAGGCCCTGGCCCGGCTCGGGTTCGACGCCGTCCCGGTCCCCCGCGGGCCCGGCGGCGCCCCGCAGTGGCCGGACGGCGTCGCCGGGAGCATCACGCACTGCTCCGGCTACCGGGCGTGCGCCGTGGCCCGGACCCGCGACGTGGCCAGCGTCGGCATCGACGCCGAGCCGAATGAGGCGACCCCGAAGGGGGTCCTGGGGGCCGTGTCCGACACCGGCGAGAGAGAACGCCTGGCCGGGCTCCCCGCCGGCCGGGGAGCCCACTGGGACCGGCTGCTTTTCAGCGCCAAAGAATCCGTTTACAAGGCCTGGTACCCGCTTACCGGCCGCTGGCTCGGATTCGAGGACGCCAGCATTTCCATCGACCCGGAAAGAGAGTCTTTCACGGCCCGTCTCCGGGTTCCCGGACCGGTCGCGTTCGACCGCCGTCATGACGTTTTTAAAGGCCGCTGGATAATACGCGACGGCCTAATTGCGACAGCGGTCTGCATTACCTCTGAAGAAGACGGCAAAAATCCTACTCACAGATAGGAATCGCAGGTGAGAGGGGGTAGTGCCGGGATCGCCCCGGAGTGACGCCCGGCGATCGGTTTGCGCCGTTCCGCTTGCGCCCCCCAGACCCCCTGACTAGACTCCTGCGTGCCGTAAGAGCATATGGAAGCGGGAATGGCAGGCTGAGGCCATCAGGGGGAGGCATCGGGTAGCCACTGCGCCGTCAACGCTGACGCTGGATCTTCGGTTACCAGTTATTTACCCGGCGTTGCCCGGCATTCCGGCTTCATTGCGAGCGGGATGGCGACGACGCCGAGCCGCTCAAATTAATAGCTTGCAACGCGCACGTTTCGGGTCTCCCCCCGCTTTCAGGACCAAGGAGTTGCGTGTCAATGACCACCGGCCCCCGCGACCTTGTCATGGGGATCACGCCGTTTTGCGAACCCAGCCCCGACCTTGTCGTAGCGGTCGAACGGGCTGGCTACCTCGGGATCCTCGACCTCGGGCCCGACCCCGCGGCCGCCAGCGACGCCCTGGGCCGGGTTCGCCGCCGCCTGCGCGGGCGGCCCTTCGGCGTGAGGATCTCCGGTGACGCCATCTTGGGCAAGCACGGCGGCCTGTCCCTCCCCGAGGAGGTGGACACGGTCGTCGCCGACCTGTCCCTGCTTCCCGGGGCGTCTTTCCCCGAGGCCGCCAGCGGCGACGGCGTCCGGCTGATCGCCGAGGTGACCTCGCCCCGGGAGGCGGCCGAGGCGCTGGGCCTGGGCGCCGACGGACTGCTGGCCCGCGGGTTCGAGTCGGGCGGACGGGTCGGCGAGCTGAGCACGTTCGTGCTCCTGCAGCAGCTGGCCGCCTCCCACCCCGGCGTACCGGTGTGGGCCGCGGGCGGCATCGGCCCCCGCACCGCCGCCGCGGCCGTGGCCGGCGGCGCCGCGGGTGTCGCGGTCGACGTGCAGCTCGCCCTCACGGCCCAGGCGGAACTCCCCGGCGAGGTGGCCGCCGCCCTCACGGCCATGGACGGCAGCGAGACCAAGATCGTGCCGCTTACGTTCGCGACTTCTGCTGCCGCGGCGACAGAAACCGCGAACATAAGCCGGTCCTCTTCCTTCCGCGTCTACACCCGCCCCGGGCTGCCCGAGATTGAGCTGAAGCCGGAGAACGTCGGCGCCCGCGGCCTCCGGCGGCAGCTCCTGCCCGTCGGCCAGGACGGCGCGTTCGCCGCTCCCCTGGCCCGCCGGTACAAGACCGCCGGCGGGGTCGTCACCGCGATCGCCGAGGCGATCACGGAGCAGATCCGCCTGGCCGCCGATATCGAGCCGCTGAAGGACGTCGTCCCGGTGCAGGGCCCGATGACCCGGGTCAGCGACAAGGCCGAGTTCGCCACCGCCGTCGCCGCCGGCGGCGGGCTCCCGTTCCTGGCGCTGGCGCTCATGGCGGGCGACCAGGTCGCCACCCTGCTCGAGCAGACCCGGCAGCAGATCGGGGACGGCGACTGGGGCGTCGGCATCCTCGGCTTCGCCCCGCCCGAGCTGCGCGAGGCCCAGCTCGCGGAAATCCTGAAAGCGCGGCCGCCGTTCGCCGTCATCGCGGGCGGCCGCCCGTCGCAGGCGAAGGCCCTCGAGGACCAGGGCATCACCACGTTCCTGCACGTCCCGTCGCCGGGGCTGCTGGACACGTTCCTGAAGGACGGCGCCAAGCGGTTCGTGTTCGAGGGCGCCGAATGCGGCGGGCACATCGGGCCCCGGGCCAGCTTCGCCCTGTGGGAGGCCCAGCTCGCCCGGCTGCTGGAGGAGACCGACCTGTCCGGCGTCGAGATCTGGTTCGCCGGCGGCGTGCATGACGAGCGGTCCGCCGCCATGATCGCGGCGATGGCCGCGCCCCTGACCGACCGGGGCGCCAAGGTCAGCGTGGTCATGGGCACCGCGTACCTGTTCACCGACGAGATCGTCGGCTCCGGTGCCGTCATCCCGCTGTACCAGGCCGAGGCCGTCGCGACGAAGCGGACGGCGATGCTGGAAAGCTCGCCCGGCCACGTCATCCGGGTCGCGGACACCCCGTACGTCGCCGCGTTCGCCGAGGCGAAGCAGAAGCTGCGGGACGAGAACAAATCGCAGCAGGAGGCCTGGGCCGAGCTGGAGCAGCTCAGCCTGGGCCGGCTCCGGATCGCCGCCAAGGGCCTCAAGCGCGACGGCGACGCCATCGCCGAGGTCGACGAGGCCACCGCGAAGAACGACGGCATGTTCATGCTGGGCCAGGTCGCGGCGATGCACGACGAGACGACGACCATCAAGAGCCTGCACGAAAGCGTTACCGACGGCGCCACCGGATTCCTGAAGAGCCGGGCGAAGGACCTCGGGATCGGAGCCCGGGAACAGGCCGAGGAGGAGGCCAGCCCGGTCGATGTCGCCATCGTCGGCATGGCCTGCTTCTACCCGGGCGCCGAGAACGCCGGGGAGTTCTGGTCCAACGTCGTCAACGGCACCAACGAGATCACCGACGTGCCCGCCGCCCGGTGGGACGCCGCGCTCTACCCGCACATCCCGGCGGCCAAGGGCGGGTTCCTCCCCGAGATCGCGTTCGACGCCCTCAAGTACGGCATCCCGCCGTCGGCCCTGGCCTCCATCGAGCCGGTGCAGCTGCTGTCGCTGGAGATCGCGGCGCGGGCGCTCAAAGACGCCGGCTACGAGAACCGGCCGTTCAACCGGGACCGGGCGTCGGTCATCTTCGGCACCGAGCCCGGCAGCGACCTGTCCGCCGCCTACGGCCTTCGCTCGGTCCTGCCCGCCTACACGGGCCAGACGCCAAAGGAACTCGACGAGCATCTGCCGAAGCTGACCGAGGACTCCTTCCCCGGCATCCTCGGCAACGTGATCTCCGGCCGGATCGCCGACCGGCTCGACCTCGGCGGCGTCAACTACACGGTCGACGCGGCCTGCGGCTCCAGCCTGGCCGCCCTCGACGTGGCCTGCAAGGAACTGGCCGGAGGCACCAGCGACTTCGTGCTGTGCGGCGGCGCGGACCTGCACAACGGCATCCACGACTACGAGATGTTCGCCGCCACCCACGCCCTGTCGGAACAGGGCCGTTGCGCCACCTTCGACCAGGGCGCCGACGGCATCGCCCTCGGCGAGGGCATCGCCTGCGTCGCCCTCAAGCGGCTCGAGGACGCCGAACGCGACGGCGACCGGATCTACGCCGTGGTCAAGGGCGTGGCCGGGTCCAGTGACGGCCGGTCCCTCGGCCTGACCGCGCCGCGCCCCGAGGGCCAGCGGCGGGCCCTGGACCGCGCGTACGCCAGGGCCGGCGTGAACCCGAAGGACGTCGGCCTGATCGAGGCCCACGGCACCGGAACGGTGGCCGGGGACAAGGCCGAGCTGGCCACCCTCACCACCATGTTCACCGAGCACGGCGCCGAGCCGGGCGCGACGGTGATCGGCTCGGTGAAGTCCCAGATCGGTCACACCAAGTGCGCCGCCGGCCTGGCCGGACTGATCAAAATCGCGCTCTCCCTGCACGCCGGGGTCCGCCCGGGCACGCTCCACGTCAAGGAGCCGACCGCCTACTGGGACCCGGAGAAGAGCCCGTTCACCTTCTCGGCGGGCAACAGCCCGTGGCCCGCGCCGCTGGGGAAGCGGTACGCCGGGGTGAGCGCGTTCGGCTTCGGCGGGACGAACTTCCACGCCGTGCTGTCGGGCTACGACGGCGACGACGAGCCGCGTCACGGCCTGAAGACGTGGCCGGCCGAGCTGATCGTCTTCCGGGGCGAGGCCGGCGCCGCGCAGCGGGCCCTGGCCGACCTGATCGCGAAGAATGACGCCGCCGGGCGCCCGTGGAGCCTGGCCGAGGTGGCCGCGACCATGGCCGCCCGCTCCGGTCCGGTCACCGCCGCGTTCGTCGCCGACGACCTGGACGACCTCGCCGCCAAGGCGAGCGAGCCGGCCAGCCCGAGGAGCGAGGACAGCGGCAAGGTCGCGTTCCTGTTCCCCGGCCAGGGCAGCCAGCGGCCGGGCATGACCGGTGACCTGTTCACCGCGTTCCCGCGGCTGCAGCATCTGCTGACCGACACCGACCCGGTGTACGCCGCCACGATGTTCCCGCCCGCGGCCTTCTCCAAGGAGGAACGGGACCGGCAGTCGGCGGCGATCACCGACACCCGGATGGCCCAGCCGACGCTCGGGATCGCCGACAGCGCCGTCCATGAGCTCCTCCGGGGCCTCGGCGTCCGGCCCGACATGGCGGCCGGGCACAGCTACGGTGAGTACGCCGCCCTCCACGCGGCGGGCGTTTTCGACGCGAAGAAGCTGGTCGAGCTGTCCGCGCTGCGCGCGGCGGCCATCCTGGACGCGGCGGGCGACGACCCGGGCGCGATGGCCGCGGTCAGCGCCCCGGCGGAGACTCTTCAGCCGCTGCTCGCCCAGTTCAACGGCGAACACGGCACCGACGTGATCATCGCCAACTACAACCACCCCAGGCAGAGCGTCATCTCCGGCGGCACCGACGCGGTCACCGCCGCCGTGGAGCACCTGAAGGCCAACGGGCTGGGCGCGAAGAGGATCAACGTCGCCTGCGCGTTCCACAGTTCGATCGTCGCGGGCGCCGCCGGCACCCTGGCCAAGGCCCTGGCCAAGACCGACGTCGCCGCGCCGGCGTTCCCGGTCTACGCGAACTCGACGGCCTCCCCGTACCCGTCCACGAAGAAGGGCGTGCGGGAGGTCCTGGCGAACCAGGTGGCCGAGCCGGTCCGCTGGGCCGAGCAGATCGAGGCCATGTACGCCGCCGGGGCCCGCGTCTTCGTCGAGGCCGGCCCAGGCCGGGTCCTGTCCGGCCTGGTGAAGAAGGTCCTGGGCGACCGCCCGCACACGGTCATCGCGACCGACGTTCCCGGTGAGCACGGCCTGCGCCGGTTCCTGGCCGCCCTGGCCGAGATGATCACCGCCGGCGTGGAGGTCGACCCGGAGCCGCTGTTCTCCAAGCGGGCCGCGCCGGTTTCCGGCACCCCGCGCCGGGCCCAGTGGACGATCGACGGCCACCTGGTCCGCACCGCCGACGGCCAGCCGGTCGCCGGCGGCCTCCGGCCCGCGACCGACGCCCCGAAGGTCAGCCTCGGCGGCGCGCCCGTCGCGATCGCCGACGGCACGCGAGACGCGGTCGTCAGCGACTTCCTCCGCACCACCCGCGAACTGGTCGCGGCCCAGCGCGAGGTCGTCCTCGGCTACCTGGGCGCGGCCCCGTCCGCCCCCCTTCAGCTGGCGGAGGTTTCCAACCCGGTTTCGACCCAACGGATAGCGGCTCCTGCGCCGGCGCCAGCGGCCCCGGCCGCCCCGGCGCCCACCCTCAACATCGCCGACGCGGTGGTCTCGGTGATCAGCGCGCGGACGGGGTACCCGGCCGACATGCTCGGCACCGACCTCGACCTCGAAGCCGACCTCTCCGTCGACTCCATCAAGCGCACCGAAATCATCGCCGCCCTCGCCGAACAACTCGGCCTCGCCACCGACGGCGACGACGCCGAATCCGTCGTCGAAGAACTCGCCAAGATCAAGACGATCAGCGGGCTCACTGACTGGCTCAGCGAGCACACCGGTTCGCCTGGCGCCGCTGAGGCCCCCGCCGCCGCGGCCGGGCCGGGCGCCTCGCTCAGCCGCGAGCAGATCGGCGACGCGGTCGTCTCGGTGGTCAGCGCGCGGACCGGGTACCCGGCCGACATGCTCGGCACCGACCTCGACCTCGAAGCCGACCTCTCCGTCGACTCCATCAAGCGCACCGAAATCATCGCCGCCCTCGCGGAGCAGCTGGGCCTGGCGACCGACGGCGACGACGCCGAGTCGGTGGTCGAGGAGCTGGCCAAGATCAAGACCATCACCGGGCTGACCAGCTGGCTCGTGGACCACACGGGCGGTGAAACGGCCGGGACGGGACAGGAACAGCGATCCGTTCCGGATAATGGCGGGCTGAATGTCGCACCGCCGCGCCGGTTCGTGGTTGAGGTCGAGAACCTGGAGCCCGCCGCCGGGGACGCGCCGCACACGCGGGGCACCTACCTGATCGTCGACGACGAGCGCGGGGTCGCCCTCGAACTGGCCGACCTGCTGGAGGCGCGCGGCGCCAAGGCCGCGGTCAGCCAGGCACCGTCGAAGGACGAGCTCACCGCCGCCGACGCCCTCGTACACCTGGGCGCGCTCCGGCCGGGCGCCGGCCCGGTCCTGCCGGCCGGATTCGAGACGGTCCGCGACGCGCTGCTCGGCGGGGCCCGCGTGGTCCTGACCGCCACCGGGTTCGGCGGAACCCATGGCCGGGACAGCGCCAGCCGGGAAGGCGACCCGGCCGACCTCGGGCTGGCCGGGCTGATGCGCACGGTCTCGGCCGAGTACCCGGACGTCCTGGCCCGGGCCGTCGACGTCGACCCGAAGGACAGCCCCCGCACCATCGCCGCCCGGCTGCTGGCCGAGCTGACTGACCCGTCCGGGCCGCCGGTCGCCGGCTACTCCGGCGAGCAGCGGACCGGCCTGGTCGTGAAGGAGGCCGGCGCGCTGGCCGCGGCCGTCCCCGGGCTGGACTCCTCCGGCGTGGTGGTCCTCACCGGCGGGGCGCGCGGCATCACCGCGAACGTCGCCCTGACGCTGGCCAAGGCCACCGGCTGCCACATCGAGCTGCTCGCCCGCTCGGCCCCGCCGTCGGGCGAGGCCGACGCGGACGTCGCCGGGATCACCGACCCGGCCTCCCTCCGCGGCGTCCTGATCAAGCGCGGCCTGAAGAACCCGCGCGAGATCGAGTCGGAGATCGCGCGGATCGTCAAGGACAACGAGATGCGGGCCACCATGGCCGCCCTCGGTTCCACGGCCGCCTCGGTCCGATACCACGCGGTCGACGTCCGCGACGCCGCCGCCGTCAAGGCGGTCCTGGACGACGTGTACGACCGTCACGGGAAGATCGACGGGGTGATCCACGGGGCCGGCGTCCTGGAAGACAAGCTGATCGACGCCAAGACCCCCGAGTCGTTCGCCCGGGTCTACGGGACCAAGGTCGACGGGGCTCGCGGCCTGCTGGCCGGCCTCCGCGACGGCGTGCGGTTCGCGGCGCTGTTCGGGAGCGTGTCCGGCGTGTTCGGCAACCGCGGGCAGGCTGACTACTCGGCCGCCAACGACTCCCTCGACGTCCTGGCACACCAGTGGAAGGACAAGGTCACCGGACGGCTGGTCTCGGTGGACTGGGGGCCCTGGTCCGGCGGCGGCATGGTCTCGCCGGAACTGGCCCGCGAGTACGCGCGGCGCGGAGTCACGCTGATCGACTCCGAGGCGGGCGTGTCCGCGCTGCTGTCGGAACTGGCCGCCGGCGACGGGCCGTCGCAGGTCGTCTACATGTGCGACGAGGTCGCCGCCCATGGCTGAGTCCACCGCTGACGTCGCGATCGTCGGCATGGGAGCGGTGTTTCCCGGCGCCGGCGACGCCCCGTCGTTCTGGCGGAACATCCGCTCCGGCCACGACGCGATCGGCGAGGTCTCCCCGGACCGCTGGGACCCGGCCGTGTACTGCTCGCCCGAGGCGGGCGCCGACCGGTTCTACACCACCCGGGGCGGGTTCCTCGGAGACCTCGCGTCGTTCGACCCGGCTCCGTTCGGCATCATGCCGAACGCGGTGGAGGGAACCGAGCCGGACCAGCTTCTGATGCTCCGGTCCGCGGCCGAGGCCCTGGCCGACGCGGGCGACCTGCCCGCCGACCGGGAACGGGTCGGCGTGATCATCGGGCGCGGCGGCTACCTCACGCCCGGGGTGTCCCGGCTGGACACCCAGGTCCGGACCGCGCACCAGCTGACGTCGGCGCTGACGGACATCGTCCCCGGGCTGTCGGTGTCCCAGGTCACCGCCGTCCGGGAGGCGTTCGCGGCCCAGCTCTCCTCCGGTTCCGGCTCGGACGACACGGCCATCGGCCTGGTGCCGAACTTCGCCGCGTCCCGCCTGGCCAACCGGTTCGACCTGCGCGGCCCCGCCTACACCGTCGACGCCGCGTGCGCATCGTCCCTGATCGCGGTCGACCACGCGGTCCGGGAACTGGCCACCGGCCGCTGCGACGCCGTCCTGGCCGGAGGCGTCCACACCTGCCACCACCCGACCCTCTGGTCGGTGTTCACCCGGCTGAAGGCGCTCAGCCCGGCCGGGGTCATCCGGCCGCTGTCGGCCGGCGCGGACGGCACCCTGCTGTCCGAGGGCACCGGCGCCGTCCTGCTCAAGCGGCTGGACGACGCCCGCGCCGCCGGCGACCGGATCTACGCGGTCATCCGCGGCGTCGGCATCTCCAGCGACGGACGGGGCGCGTCCATGATGAGCCCCGCCCTGGAAGGCCAGGAACTGGCGATCCGCCGGGCCTGGGCCTCCGCCGGGCTGGACCCGCTCGCCCCGGACGCTCTCGGCCTGGTCGAGGCGCACGGCACCGCCACCCGCGTCGGGGACCGGACCGAACTGACGGCGCTGGGGCAGGTCTTCGGCGACTCCGGCCCGTCGATCGGGATCGGGACCGTCAAGTCGATGATCGGGCACGCCATGCCCGCCGCCGGGATCGCCGGCCTGATCAAGACCGCGTACGCGGTCCACGAGGGCGTCCTGCCCCCGACCCTGCACGTAGGCGAGCCGAACCCGGCCCTGGCCGGCTCCCGCTTCGCCCCGGTGACGTCGGCCCGGGAATGGGACGCGTCGCTGCCCCGGCGGGCGACGGTCAGCGCGTTCGGCTTCGGCGGCATCAACGCCCACGTGATCCTCGAAGCCGATGCCTCCCCCTCCCCCTCCGCCGCCCCCGCCACCCCGGCGACCCCCGCGCTTAAGTTCGCGAAAACTGCTGTCCCGGCGACGGAAACAGCGAACATAGCGGCGGGAGGTGACGCGATAACGCCGGGGGGCGGCTCGGCGGAGCCGGTGCTGCGGCTGGCCGCGGACAGCCCGGCCGAGATGGCCGCCCTGCTCGACGCCCCCGACGACGAACTGCTGGCCCGCGCCGGAACCGAACCGGGTGACGGCCCCTGCCGGCTGGCCATCGTCGGGCCCGACACGCGCAAGCTGAAGCTGTCCCGCAAGGTCGCCAGGCGCGGCACGCCCTGGCGCGGCCGCAGCGACCTGTGGTTCACCCCGTCCGGGCTGCTCCAGGACTCGTCCCAGGTCGCGTTCCTCTTCCCCGGCTTCGAGCCCGAGTTCGCGCCGCGGATCGAGGGCGTGGCTTCGGCGTTCGGGCTGGAGGAACCGGCGCTGCACCGCGCCACCGCCGGCACCGAAGGCGACGGCGTGGTCGAGCAGGGGCTCGACGTCATCGCGGTCAGCCGCCTGTACGCCGGCGCCCTGGCCGGGATGGGAATCACCCCCGGCGCCCTGGCCGGGCACAGCCTCGGCGAGTGGACCGCCATGGTGGCGGCCGGGATCTACCCCGACATCGACGACTTCATGGCGACGCTGCGCCCCGGAATGGTCGAGGTACCCGACGTGGTCTACCTGGCCCTGGGCGCCAGCGCGTCCCGGGCCGCCGAACTGGCCGACGACCTGGACGGCGTGGTCCTCACCCATGACAACTGCCCCCGGCAGTCCGTGGTCTGCGGCCCGTCCTCCCTCATCGAGGAGGCGGCCGAGCGGTGCCGCGAAGCCGGGATCCTGGCCCAGGTGCTCCCGTTCCGCACCGGGTTCCACTCCCCCGTGTTCGCGCCCTTCACGC
The DNA here is from genome assembly GCA_009784565.1 of Streptosporangiales bacterium. Taxonomy (GTDB): domain Bacteria; phylum Actinomycetota; class Actinomycetes; order Streptosporangiales; family Streptosporangiaceae; genus Trebonia. The sequence continues at coordinate 20,106 of WRBL01000057.1, forward strand.
CGCCGATCCGGGAATCCCTCCAGGCCCTGGAGGTTCAGCCGCCGCGCGTGCCGATCTGGTCGGCGACGTCCCTGGCCGAGTTCCCGCGCGACCCCGACGACATGCGCGACCTGGTGCTGCGGCACCTCGTGGAGCCGGTCCGGTTCCGGCAGCTCACCGAGATGCTGCACGGCTCCGGCATCCGGGCGTTCGTCCAGGTCGGCCCGGGCAGCCTCACCGGGTTCGCCGACGACACCCTCAGCGGCCAGGACTTCCTCACCGTCTCCACCGCGACGCCCAAGAAGGACGGGCTCGCGCAGCTTCGCCGCGCCGCCGCCGCGCTGTGGGCCGAGGGACTGTCCCCCCGGTTCGACCGCCTGAAGGCCGGGGCCGCCCCGGCCGCACCGGCCGCTTCCTCCGCGGCCGCGCCGTCCCGCCCCGTGAGCGGCAAGCCGGTGCGGCTGAGGCTCGGAGATCCGTTCGTGCGGCTCGAGGGGGTAGTGCCTCCGCTCGCGCCCGGGGACGGCGGGGGCCCCGTGCCCGCCGTGCCGTCGTCGGACCCGCTCTACGCGGAACTGAACGCGCTCCTGGCCGAGACGTCGTCGGCCGCCTCCGATGTCGTGTCGGCACTGCGGTCCAGCGGCGCCCCGGCTCCCGCTCCTGCCCCTCCGGCCCTCGCTTCGCCCTCCGCCCCGGCGCCCGCCGCCCCGCCGCGCGCGGTCGGGGCCGAGCGCGAGTTCTCGCTGCGGACCATGCCGGACATCGCCGACCACTGCATCTTCCCCCAGCCTGACGGCTGGCCCGACGACACCGACCGGTTCCCGGTCGTTCCCGCGACCACGCTGCTGGAGATCATGGGCGACGCCGCCCTCGAACTCGCCCCCGGGAAGGTCGTCACCGGTTTCGAGCAGGTCCGGGCCCTGCGCTGGCTGGCCGTCGCGCCCGCCACCCGCACCGTGGTCCGCGCCGCGTGGGCTCCGGGCTCCTCCGACCGAGTGCGCGTGGCCATCGAGGGCTACGCCACCGGCTACGTCCGGGTCGCGGACTCCTACCCGGCGGCGCCCGCCCCGGACACCAGGCCGCTGAGCGCGCCCCGGCCCGCACCGGTCAACTCGCGCCAGCTCTACGACGACGTGTGGATGTTCCACGGTCCCAAGTTCGCCGGGGTCAGCGACATCGCGATCCTCGGCGACGACGGAATTACCGGAACGGTCCTGGCGTTGCCAGCTCGTGGAGCCCTGCTCGACAGTGCCGGCCAGCTGATCGGCCACTGGATGCAGGTCTCCCGGACTGTTGACCAGACCGTGCTGCCGACCGGGATCGGCGCGGTCCGGTTCTTCGGGCCGCAGCCGCCCGCCGGGCAGGCCCTGGGCTGCACCGCGCGGATCACCGAGCTCACCGACACCGAGATGACCGGGGACATCGAACTGACCGGCCCCGACGGCCGGGTGTGGTGCCGGATCGACGGGTGGACCACCCGTCGTTTCGCCACCGACGACGCGATCTGGGCCGTCAAGTTCCACCCGGAGACGAATACACTGTCCCTTCCCGCGGGCGAGGGCTGGCACGTAGTCCACGAGAACTGGCCCGACACCGCGTCCCGGGACCTGATGATGCGCAGATACCTGAACGCGGCCGAGCGCGCCGACTACGATCGGCTGAACCCCCTCCAGCAGCGACGCTGGCTGCTCGGCCGGATCGCGGTCAAGGACGCGACCCGGCGGTATCTGTGGGAACACGGGACCGGACCGGTCTACCCGTGCGAACTCACTGTCACCGAAACCGACGGAAACTTCCAGATTCACGGACCTTTCCGGGCTCCTCCGGTTACGGTCACCTTGAGCCCTCCTGACCATCCCGGCCGCCCCTACGCCGCGGCGGCCGCCGGAGACAGTCACGGGGCCTTTGATGTTGACGCACTACAGCTGAAAGGACGCTCATGAGCGCCGTTTTTGATGAAGTCGTGAAAATTGTCACCGAAGTAGTCGGCGAAGACTTCCTGCTGGACGAGCAGATCACGCCCGAGACCTCGTTCAATGAGGACCTGGGGCTGGAGAGCATTGAGTTCGTCGAGCTTTCGGAGAAGCTCCAGGAGTTCTACGGCGAGCGGGTCAGCCTGGTCGAGTTCATCGCCGGCAAGGACCTCGACGGGATGATGGCCATCACCGTCGGGGAACTCGTCACCTACATCGAGTCGCAGCTCGCCTCGGTCTGAGTCGCCATGCCCGCTATCACCGCCAACGGCGCCCGATTCCACGTGCAGCAGCTTGAGCCCCCGGCCGCGTCCGGGGCTCCCCGGCTGTCCGAGCCCGATATCCCGACCGTCGTCTTCGTCCACGGCCTGGTCACCGACAACCTGTCCAGCTTCTACTACACGCTCGCCGGCCCCGTCGTCAGCGCGGGCGCCCGCGGCGTCCTGTACGACCTGCGGGGGCACGGCAAGTCCGAGCGGACCCCGCGCGGCTACACCACGGTCGGCGGAGCCGACGACCTGGTCGCGCTGCTCGACGCGCTCGGCATCACCGAACCCGTCTACCTGGTCGGCAACAGCTACGGCGGCCTCGTCGCGGCCCGGACCGCGGTCAGCGCGCCCGATCGGGTTGCCGGCCTGGTCCTGGTCGAGGCCAACTGCGCCGGGTCCGGCGCCACCGCCTGGCTCGAGAACATGCTGAACACCCTCACCGTCGCGGCGCTCAGCCTCGAGTACGAGGAGACCGGACAGCGCCTGAAGGCCGCCGGGCAGCGGAAGATGGCGCGCATGGCCATGGCCGCGGACTCCCTCCTCAACGGCACGTCCATCATCGACGACCTGTCCGCCGAGCGTCCGCTGGACTCCTCGGAGCTCTCCCGGATCGAATGCCCGGTGCTTGGCGTCTACGGCGAGGAATCCGAACTGGTCGGCGGGGCCCAGGACCTGGTCAAGTACGTCCCGGACTGCCGGGTCGAGATCATGCCGGGACTGGCCCACACCGTCCTGAGGGAGGCCACCGAGCCGCTCCGCGACCTCATCCTCAACTGGATACCGTCGCCGTCCCTCTCTCCCGTCGGCGCCTCCGCGGGAGTCGCCGCTTGAGCCGTTTCCTGTTCGTCGTTCCGCCGCTGACCGGGCACATCAACCCGACGGCGGCGGTCGGCGCCGAGCTGACGGCGCGCGGGCACGAGGTCGCCTGGGCCGGGCACCCGGGAACGCTGGCTCCCCTGCTGCCCTCGGACGCGCGGGTCTTCCCGGTGATCGACGACGCCCTCGACACGAGCCTGCGGGAGGGCCGCGAACAGTGGATGGACCTGCGCGGCGCGGCGGCGCTGAAGTTCTTCTGGGAAGACTTCACGATCCCGCTCGCGTCCTCGATGCTGCCGGGCGTCTCCGCCGCGATCTCGTCTTATCAGCCCGATGTCGTCGTGGCCGACCAGCAGGCCCTGGCCGGGGCGATCGGTGCCCGCGCCGCGGGCGTCCCCTGGGTCACGTCCGCCTCGACCCCCGCCGAACTGCTGAAGCCGCTGGCCGCCCTGCCGAAGGTCGAGGAATGGGTCACCGCGCAGATGAACGACCTGCAGGCCGCGGCCGGCGTTTCCTCGCCGGTTGACCTCCGGTTCTCCGACCAGCTCATCCTCACGTTCACGTCCGCGGAACTGCTGGGAGCCGCCGCGGCCGGACTCCCGCCGGAGTGCGTGCTGACCGGGCCGGCGCTGGGACGCCCCGACCGGGGCTCCTTCGACTGGGACTGGCTGGATCCCTCCCGCCGCCACGTGCTCGTCTCGCTCGGCACCCTCAACGGTCCGGCCGGGGAACGGTTCTACCGCGTCGCGACCGAGGCCCTGGCCGGCCTCGGCCCCGAACTCCAGGCGGTCATCGTGGGACCCGCTCCGGAGTCCGCTGACGTCCCGTCCCACCTGATGTTCACCGGCCACGTACCGCAGCTGGCGCTGCTCCCCCGCATGGACGCCGTCGTGTCCCACGGCGGGCACAACACCGTGTGCGAGACCCTGGCCAACGGGCTGCCGCTGGTCGTGACGCCGATCCGCGACGACCAGCCGATCATCGCCCAGCAGGTAGCCGACGCCGGGGCCGGAATCCGGCTGCGCTTCGGCCGCCTGCGCGCCGGGGACCTCCGCGACGCCGTGACGTCCGTGCTGGCCCCCGGCTCGGCCTACCGGACCGCCGCCGTCCGCGTCCAGGAGTCGTTCGCCGCCGCCGGCGGCGCCGCGAGCGCGGCGGACCACCTGGAGAAGCTGGCATAACCGTCCTCCGCGCCAAAGTACCCTCAGTATCGCGGGTACCCGCGCCTGCTGTCTGGTCAT
>WRBL01000058.1 GCA_009784565.1 Streptosporangiales bacterium
CTGGCGCGGATGCTGCGCGGGCGGAAGCTGTCGGCGCGGGAGCTTCTGAGGGCGTACACGGACCGGATCGAGCGGGTGAACCCGCGGCTGAACGCGATCGTGACGCTGGATGCCGAGGGCGCGGCCGCCCAGGCCGCGGCCGCCGACGACGCGGCGGCCCGCGGCGACGGACTGGGGCCGCTGCACGGGCTGCCGATCGCGATCAAGGACCTGGCCGACACGGCGGGGATGCGGACGACATACGGGTCGCCGCTGTTCGCCGACCATGTGCCGGACGCCGACGCGGCGCACGTCGCGCTGCTGCGCGCGGCCGGGGCTCTGATCATCGGGAAGACGAACACGCCGGAGTTCGGGGCGGGGTCGCAGACGTTCAACCCGGTCTTCGGCGTGACCCGGAACCCGTGGGACACGGCGCTGACCCCCGGCGGCAGCAGCGGAGGGGCCGCGGCGGCGGTCGCCGCGGGGCTGCTGCCGTTCGCCGACGGGTCCGACCTGGCCTCCAGTATCCGGAACCCCTCCGCCCTGTGCGCGGTCACCGGGCTGCGCACCACGCCCGGAGTGGTCGGCTCGGCCGATCCCGCCCGGGGGGACGACGCGTTCGACGCCCTGTCGGTCTGCGGGCCGATCGCCCGGTCGGCCGCGGACGCGGCGCTGCTGCTGTCCGGCCTGCGGGGGACCGACCCGGGCCTGCCGCTGGCCCGCCCGCGCGTGGCGGACCTGCCGCTCCCGAAGAACGTCGCCGGGCTCCGGATCGCGTGGAGCGATGACCTCGGCGGGCTGTCGGTCGAGCCGGAGGTCACGCGGGTGCTGCGCCGGGCCCGGGCGGTCCTGGAGGACGCGGGCGCGGTCGTCTCCGACGCGGAACCGCCGCTGGACGACGCCGACGAGGTATTCCAGGTGCTGCGGGGCGTGGCGATGGCCGGGAAGTTCGGCGAGACGATCCGTTCCCGGCGGGACCAGCTGAAGGACACGCTGATCTGGAACATCGAGTTCGGGCTGTCGCTGACCGCGCCGCGCATCGCCGCCGCGATCCGGGCCCACAGCGCGGTCTTCGGCCGGATGCGGGAGTTCCTGCGGGACTTCGACGTCTTCGCGCTCCCGGCGGCGCAAGTACTGCCGTTCAGCGTGGACAAGGAGTGGCTCACCGAGATCAACGGCGTGCCGCAGGAGACGTACATCGACTGGCTGCGCACCTGCTCCCGGATCACCGTGACCGCCCATCCGGCGGTCTCGGTCCCGGCTGGCCTGTCCGCGAACGGCCTGCCGGCGGGCCTGCAGCTGGTCGGCCGCTACGGCGGAGACGACCGCCTCCTCGCCATCGCCGAAGCCGCCGAGGCGGTGCTCACTCCCGAGCCCCTCCGCCCGCCACTGTGAGTTCCCGTGGACCCTGGTGGTCCCAAAAGCACCGCCAGGGTCCACGAGAGTTCCCGATCACCGGCGCGACTCCGCTCTTGACGGTTTTGTCCCGGTGGTGAGGATAGGGGTATGACACGTGTGGCGATCATCGGAGGCGGAATCGGCGGGCTGACCGCGGCGCTCGCCCTGCATCAGGCCGGAACCGAGGTGGCGGTCTACGAGGCCGCCCCGGAACTGAAGGAGATCGGCGCCGGGGTCGCCCTGCACCCGAACGCCATGCGGGTCCTGCGGGCCCTCGGCCTGGAGGAGCAGGTCCGGGCGGCCTCCGGCGTGACGGAGTACGCCGCCACCCTCGACGGCCGCAACGGGCGGGTCATCACCCGGACGAGCCGGGAGCAGCAGGCGGAGACGTTCGGCCTCAACGGGGCCACCCTGCACCGCGCCGACCTCCTCGACATCCTCGCCGCCGCTCTGCCGCCGGACCTGGCGGCCCTCGGCAAGCGGTGCCTGACGGTCGACTCCGACGGCCCGTCCCCGGTCGCGAAGTTCACCGACGGCACCGAGGTCGAGGCGGACGTCATCATCGGGGCGGACGGCATTCACTCGGCGGTGCGGGGAGCGCTGTTCGGCCCGGACGACCCCAGGTTCACCGGCAAGATCTGCTACCGCAGCGTCGTCCCCGCCGCCGACGTGGCCGGGGAGGTGCCCCAGATGGCGGCCAGCACCCAGTGGCTGGGCCCGCACGGCACCATCGTGCTGTACCCGCTGCGAGGCACCGAACTGGTCAACATCGTGGCGCATTACGACGACGAGAACTACCGCCACGAGTCCTGGATCGCCGAGTGCGACGCCGACGAGGTCCTGGAGCGGTACGCGGGCTGGCACGAGCCGCTGCTGCGGCTGTTCGCCGCCGGAAAGACCTGGTACAAGTGGGCGCTGTATGACCGGGACCCGATCCCGGCGTGGACCCGCGGGCGGGTGACGCTGCTCGGGGACGCCGCCCACCCGATGCTTCCCTACCTCGGGCAGGGTGCCTGCCAGGCCATCGAGGACGGGGCGGTGCTCGCCACGGCACTGGGGGCCTCGGACTCCCCCGGCACGGCGCTCGGGCGCTACGAGCGGACCCGGCGGCCCCGGGCCAGCCGGGTGGTGCTCACGGCACGCGAGCGGGGCCTGAGCAACCACCTCTCCTCCCCGTGGGCCGCGTGGCGGCGCGACCTGACGATCGCGGTGCGCCGCCGGCTGAGCCGGCGCGATCCCGAGGGCCGGGGCGGGGCCTGGCTGGCCGGCTACGACGCGACCTCCCGGGATGTCCTGAGCGCCTGACATCCTAGCCAAGCGTTCCATCGCCGGCAATTCTGCCACAGAGTCAGAGATAGTCGACTAACCTTCTCGGCGAACGCATCCCGAACGCCATGTTCACCATGTCAGGGAGTGACCGAGTGGGAGAAGACCCCCGTATCTACGTCCGTGTCCTGCTGCACGTGCGCAGGCAGATCTCGGACGGCGCGCTGAGTCCCGGCGAGCCCGCGCAGACCATTACGTCGCTGTGCCGCCAGTTCGGCTGCACTCGCCAGACCGTGGCCAAGGCGCTGCGGCTGCTGACCGACGAGGGACTGCTGATCCGCTATCCGGGCCTGGGCTACTACGTCACCGAGGCGGACCCCCCGGCCCCCGCGGGGCGCCTCGACCAGTGGTAGCCGCCCGGCCCGCGCGTCAACGGCGCGCGGGCCGGGTAGGACCAGTCCTGCCAGGCACCCCCCTTCGTCGCCGCGGCGGCCCGGACGGCCGCGGCCAGGCCGCGGGGGTGCCGCATGCCCGGACCCGAATACCTGCCGATCATCGAGCCGATGCTGGCTTCGGCGGCGCGGGCGACGCCCGGCGCCGAGGAAGAGTGGGCGGCCGAGATGAAGTGGGACGGCGCCCGGGCCCTCGCCTACGTCAGCGACGGCGCCGTGATCCTGCGCGGGCGCACCGGCCGGGACATCACCGCCTGCTACCCGGAGATCGCCGCCGGGCTGGCCGAGGTCGCGGGCCCGCGGACGATCGTCCTCGACGGCGAGATCATCGCGTTCGACGAGTCGCGGCCCAGCTTCGCCCGCCTGCAGCGGCGGCTGCACGTCCGCCGGCCGGACCCGGTGCTGCTGGAGACGGTGCCGGTCTCCTACGTCGCGTTCGACATGCTGCACCGGGCCGCGCGGCCGCTGCTGGCCAACCCGTACGCGCAGCGCCGGGCCCTGCTCGACGATCTCGCTCCCGGCTCGGGCGCGGTGATGATCCCGCCGGCGTTTCCCGGCGAGTCCCGCGCGGTCATCGACGCCAGCCGCCAGCTCGGGCTCGAGGGGGTGGTCCTCAAACGGATCGGCTCCCGCTATTACCCGGGCCGCCGCAGCCCGGAATGGCTGAAGATCCGGCACCTCGCCACGGCCGACATCGTGATCGGAGGCTGGCTTCCGGGCTCCGGCTGGCGCTCGGAACTGGCCGGGTCGGTGATCGCGGGACGGTCATCGCCCGGCGGGCTGGAGTACCTGGGCCAGGTCGGTTCGGGGTTCGCGGAGGAGGAGATCCGGGACCTGACCCGGCGGCTGCGGTCGCTGGAGGTCCGCGAGTCGCCGTTCACCGCCGGGACCGGCGTCCCGCCCAGCGTCGCCCGGCGGGCCCGCTGGACCCGGCCCGTCCTGGCCGCCGAGGTGACCTACACCGAGCTCACCCCGGACGGCCGGCTGCGGCATCCGGTCTGGCGCGGCCTGCGCCCGGCCTGACCGGGCCGGTCGGTACGGTAAGGGCATGCCGATCACCGCGCTTGACCCGGACTCCGCCCTCATCGTCGTCGACGTGCAGAAGGGGCACGCCGGAGCCCGGCTTGTCCATCCCCTGGAGGGGGTGGTGGAGCGCTCGGCCACGCTGGCGGCGGCGTTCCGGGAGCGGACGCTGCCGGTGGTGCTGGTGTCGGTCGCGGGCGCGCCGCCCGGCCGGACCGACGCCGCCCCGAACGGGCCGTCCGGTGACTCGCTTCCCGAGGGCTACGCCGACCTGATGCCGGAGCTGAACGTCCACGGCGACGACATGCTCGTGGTCAAGCACGCGCGCAGCGCCTTCGCGGGGACCAGCCTGGCGGAGAAGCTCCGCGGCCTCGGCGTCACCCAGGTGGTCATCACGGGGGTGACGACCGGCAGCGGCGTCGAGTCGACGGCCCGCGACGCCCACGATCAGGGTTTCAACGTCACCGTGGCGCTCGACGCGATGAGCGACACCGACGCCGGGCGCCATGAGCACAGCGTGGCCAAGGTCTTCCCGCGCATCGCCGAGACCGGCACCGCTCAGGACGTCCTGGACGCCTTGCCCTCCGCTTTCGGCGGCACGGCCCGGTAGCGGCGGTTGGGGCCGAGCGCGGCCCCGGTGGACGCGACGAGCCCGGCGTCCAGCAGCTCCTGCAGGAAATCCGTCAGCTGCCCGCGCGACAGGCCGGTGGCCTTCTGCAGGTCCCGGCGGCTCGCCTCGCCGAGGTCGTGCAGCGCGGTCATGATCTGCTCCTCCGGAGACTGGTCCTCCGGGATCTTCGCCTCCAGCAGCCGGGGCGGCGGCTTCTGGCCGCCGGGCTTCGGCCCGGCCGGCTTCGGCCCGGCCGGCTTCGGCCCGGCCGGCTTCGGCCCGGCCGGCTTCGGCCCGGCCGGCTTCTGCCCGGGTTCCAGGCCGCGCGGTTCCGGGCGCCTGGACTGCAGGAGCTGCGGCACCGGCCCCTTCTCCGGGCTCTCCCCCGGCGGCAGCGGGAACTCGTCCCGGTGCTGGGCCTCCTGGGCCGCGCGGGCCACCTCACGGGACTTGCCCGGCCTGCCCCGGAGCGCCCCCGCGGGCTTCAGCTCGATGTTGAGCCGGTAGGGACCGTCGCCCCGGGCCCTGCCGGGCCGGAGCAGCCCGTGCGCCACGAGATCCGCCAGTTCCACCCGGGCCGCGCTGGGGGACAGCCCCATCCGGCAGAGGACGGGCACGTCGACGTCGTAGCCCCAGTAGGCGAGGGCCAGCGCCGTCGTCTGGGACTCCGACAGCTTCGACATGGCCCTCCGCCGTCCCATCGAGGTCAGGAATCCCGCGGTCACCGGGGAACTGCGCGGGATCACCACCCGGAACCGGTCGACGTCCACGTCCAGGAGCGGCACGACCCCGGTCGCCTCCCGGGCGCGGTTGATCATCATGGCGATGCCCCCGCCGCGGTTCTCCGCCACCGAGAAGCCGGTCACCGGGTCGATGGTCTCCTGCAGGAGGGCGGCGAGCCGGGAGTTCCGCGACGACGAGGTCCCGCTCGCGCCCAGGTTCCCGGGGCGGACGTTGCCGAAGAGCCCGCCCGGGCTGGAGACCTCCAGCCGGGTCGGGAACAGGTCCACCTGCACCTGGCTGCCCCGGGCCTGCGGACTGTAGTCCCGGTGCATCAGGGCGTTGGCCAGGGCCTCCCAGACGATCTCCGGCTCGATCTCCGGCCGGTCTTCCCAGCCGGAGCCGACAACCCGGCCGACCGTTTTCAGGTGCTGGCGCACCATCTCGACGGCGTCCGTCACCATGGCGGGAATGGCGCCGGTCAGCGTCGCGCTGTCGAGGAACCGGGCCCGCCCGGCCTGGCCCGTGCCGCGAGTGTCCTGCGGATGCACCGCGACCGTGACCATGAGCTGCGGGAAGAACTGCTGCGGGTACCGGCCGACGCTCAGCAGTCCCGCCAGCGTCGGCACGAGCGTGCCCTCGCGCCGGACCAGCACGCCGAGCGTGACGAGCGCGTCCGTCTCGCCGGTGTACCCGAACGCGCGGGGGGAACGTCGCTTCGCGGTCTCGATCAGGCGGGCGCAGGCGTCCCGGTCGAGGTCGCCGGCGCCCGCCTCGGGGACCGGGTCGGAGTCCCACCGCGGCTGGCCCGCGTTCTCCTTCATCCGGTCGATCTCGTACGACGTCAGCTTCTGGTCCTCGCCGCCGACCCGGACGTAGGCGCCGGCGTACAGGCCCTTCGCCTTCACGTAGCAGGGGCGCTGGGACGGCGGCAGCGGCTCGACGTCCGCGACGACCAGGCTGGCGTCCTCGAAGGGCACGATCTCGACGCTCATCACCGGCGAGGGGGCCAGCTTGTCCCGGCCGATGCCGATAATGCTGTTCCGCACGGACTTGGCGCCCGTCACTCCCGCGGCCTTGAAGCCGTCCTGCTCGTCAAGCCCGACGATGAGGGTGCCGCCGTCCGCGTTCGCGAAGGCGGCCAGGGTGGACGGCAGCGTCCCCTTGACTCCGCCCAGGGCCCGTACGGCCTCGACGTCCTCCAGATCCGCCCGCGACCCGCGAAGTCCCGCGACGACCTTGTTCAGGTCCATTGCCCCGTCCTGTATTGACTTGCCCTACCTATCGGTAAGTTACCAGCGGTCGCCTGCCCCGCGACAGCGATCCTGGTCCCGGGGGCAACCGTGTCGAACTCGTGACGGAAGTCGTAGGGTCAGGCCATGATCAACGGGGCTCATGTCATTCTCTACAGCCGGGACGCGGAGGCCGACCGGGCGTTCATCCGCGACGTGCTCGGATTCTCCGGCGTCGACGCGGGCGGCGGATGGCTGATCTTCCAGCTGCCGCCCGCCGAGGTCGCGATTCATCCGGCCGGCGCACCCTCGCACGAGCTGTACCTGATGTGCGACGACATCGAGGAGACCCTCGGCGACCTGGCCGCGAAGGGGGTCACGGTCTCCGCGACGCGGGACGAACGCTGGGGCGTCCGGGCGGCGGTCACGCTGCCAGGCGGCGGCGAACTGGGCATCTACCAGCCCCGGCATCCCACCGCGCACGGATAGCCGGGCCCGGGCGCGCAGCCGCGCAGAGGGAGGAGGACTCTGCGCGGCTGTGCCGGGGAAGGCGCAGACACGAAGCGGAAGTGCCCGGTACCAGTTACATCACCCAGGATGCTCCAGGTCACGGGGCAAGACATCGGTGACCTGACCGATCCCTCAGCTCACCTGCGGCTGTTCGGTGCGGGTCCGCTTGAGCTCGAAGAAGTACGGGTTGGACGCCAGGGCGAGGGCGCCGTCGAACATCTTCACCGCTTCCTCGCCGGACGGGACCCGGGTGATCACCGGCCCGAAGAACGCCACCCCGTCGATGTGGATCGTCGGCGTGCCGACGTCGGCGCCGACCGGGTCCATGCCGCGGTGGTGAGAGGCCCTGAGCTCCTCGTCGTACTCCGTCGAGTCGGCCGCGTCGGCCAGCGACGGGTCCAGGCCGCACTCGGTGAGCGCCTCCACGTACAGATCATGGCCGAACTCGCGCTCTTCCGCGTGGCGCCTGGTCCCGAGCGCGGTGTAGAGGTCGCGCAGCGCCGCGGTCCCGTGCTTGCGCTCGGCGGCGATGCAGACGCGAACGGGACCCCAGCCGCGCCCCAGCAGTTCCTTGTACTGCTCCGGCAGGTCGTCGCGGCCGGAGTTGAGCACCGACAGGGACATGACCCGGAAGCTCAGGTCAATGTCCCGTTCCTTCTCGACCTCCAGGATCCAGCGGGAGCTGACCCAGGCGAACGGGCACAGCGGGTCAAAGTAGAAGTCCACGACCGGCTTCGCGGCGGAAGAAGTTGTCATATCAAATAGCGTAGCCCCCGGCCGCGAGGTGGCGGCCGGGGGCAGGGCGGCTCAGGCCTGCGCCCGCGATGGGACCGAAGGTGCCGCTATGGCGCCTGCAATGGCGCCGTTGCTGTCGCTGATGGGTGTGGAGATGGCGGCTTAATACCCGTCGATAAGGGTCTTGACCTCGGGGGCGGCGCTCTGGGAACCGTACCCGGAGTTGAGGACGACGTCCGCGACCGCGACGTCCTTGTCCGGGGCGAAGGCGACGAACCAGGCGTTCGGCTGCGTGCCCGCGGTCACGTCGGCGGTACCGGTCTTGCCGTAGACGTCGGAACCGAAGCCGACCGCCTTGGCCGTTCCCTCCGTGACCACGGCCCGCATGGCCTGCCACAGCTGGCTCTTGGTGTGGCCCGGCAGCGAGGAGGTGCCGCTGATCTGCTTGGTGCCCGGTACCAGGACCGGCTGCTTGAACGACCCGCTCTCCACGGTCGCCGCGACCGACGCCATGGCGAGGGGGCAGGCCTGCATCGAGCCCTGGCCGAACGCCTCTTCCGCGAGCGCGGAGTTCGGCTCGTTCGGCTTCATCGTGTAGTACTGCGCCGACTGCCCCGCGACGCCGATGTCCCACGGCTGGTTCAGGCCGAAGTACTGCTTGGCGGTGTAGGCCAGCTTGTCCTGCGCCGAGGAGGACTGCAGCTTCGACCACCACTGCGTGAAGGCGTTGTTGCAGGACTGCGCGAAGTCATAGGAGAACGGGGTGGACGGCGGTTCGGACTCGCCCTTGTCGTTCTTGATGGTGATGCCGCCCACGTTGTAGGTCTTCGGGCAGGCCACCGGGCTGTTCACGGTCGTGAACCCGTTGTTGAACAGGGCGGCGGACGTGACGATCTTGAAGTCCGAGCCCGGCGCGACCGCGGCGGTCAGGGCGAAGTCGTTCTGGCCCGAGTTGTTGGCGATGGCGAGGATCTTGCCGGACGACGGCTGGATCACCACCATCGCGCTCTGCTTCTTCTGGGCGACGGCGGCCTTGGCGGCCTTCTCGGCCTTCGGGTCGATGGTCGTGGCCAGCTGCCCGATGTCCTGCGCCGAGACGACCGTGGCCAGGCTGTTGGGGACCTCTTGGTTCTTCGCGTTCTCGATCTGCACGCCCAGGCCCGCCTTGCCCTGGCCGGCCGGGCCCTTCTTCGCCAGCAGGCCGGAGATGGTGGTCAGCCCGGGGTCGTTGTAGCCCTGAAGCTGGCCGCCGCCGGCGTCGGTGACCGAGAGGACCTGCGGCGCCACCGGGACGGAGGCCAGGTGCTGCGACGCGGTGAGGTTCGGCGCGACGACATCGGGCCGCCACTCGATGTACCAGCCGTCGGACCCCGGAGCCTGGTAGGCGGTCAGCGCGGAGCTGTAGGCCCAGTTGCCGGAGAGCTGACGGGCCGAGCCGGGCGGGCTGGCCACGTCGGCGTTGACCTTGAAGGAGACGTGCTCCAGGGTGCTGGAGGCGGCCGGCCCGGACGTGGGCTTCGCCCCGCCCTTGGGCGCCGCCGGGGCGGCGACCCCGGTCGCGGTCCCCGCGGTGCCGCTCAGCTTCTGAAGGTTCAGGTCCTTCTGGTACCGCGTGAGCGAGGCCGTCGCCGCCGACGGGTCGTCGGTGTAGCTGGCCGCCTTGGAGATGTTGCCGCTCCCCCACGCCTGCAGGAAGGCGTTGGTGATCTGCTGCGCGTCCCCCGACGGGTTGCCCGCGGTCGGGACGAAACCCGTGGAACTGGGCTTGAGGACGAGGTAGCCGACGGCGACCACGATGACCAGGGCGGCGGTCCCGGCGACCGCGAGCAGGCCGCCCTTGCGCCCGCGCCCGCCGCGCTTGCCGACGCCGCCGGACGGCGGCTTCGGGCCCCCGAAACCGGGCCCCGCGCTCGGGCTGCTCTGCTCGCCGAGACCGGTCCCCAGGCTGGGGCCGGTCTGGTGGCTGTACCCCTGGGCCCCGCCATACTGCTGGCCCTGCTGCTCGTACCCGGCCTGCGGGCGAGCCCCCTCCACGGCATAGAAGGACCGCGTGATCCTGCGGCGTTCCCCGCCCTGCTCCGCGCTCGACCCCTCGGCCGCGTCACCCGAATCGCTAGTCACTTCAACGACCGTACCCACAGCGCAAATTCGCGGCAAATGACATTGTTCACTTTTTACACAATCGTGCCCGTGTGGGCGGCGATGGGGAGTCGTGAAGATCCGTTCGGAAGGAAAGGCAAGTTTTCACCTAACGGACCTTCGCCTCCAGGGGCACGGTCGCGAACATCTCGGGTTCTTCGGCGGGTGTGAGCGCGGTGCGCTCGTACAGCCAGTCGACGAATCCGTAATCATAGGTGTCCCGGGCGCGCAGGATCTCGTTGCGCCGCTCCCGCTTGGCCCCGTCAAGGTGCCAGAGCTCGCCCCAGGCCCGCGAGGACAGGACCACCCGGCGGCAGTGCTCCGCCCGGACCGCCTCGTACGCCTTCAGGGCCGTGCTCCAGTCCACGGCGCCGCCGGCGGACCGGTTCGCGGCGGCGTGCTCGGCGAGGACGTAGCCGTCCTCGATGGCCATGATCGCGCCCTGGGCGATGTACTGCAGCGGCGGGTGGGCCGCGTCGCCGAGCAGGGCGATGTTCCCGTACACCCAGGTGGAGATCGGGTTCCGGTCGAACATCCGCCACCAGCGGTCGCGCCACATGTGCGGCAGCCCGTGGCGGACGTTCTCGCACGTGTGCTCGAACGCGGCGTCCAGCTCGTCCGGGGTTCCCCAGTCCTCTTCGCCGCGCCGGGCCTTCGGCGACTCGAAGACCGCGACCTGGTTGAACACGTCGCCGCCGCGCAGCGGGTACTGCACGAAGTGGCAGCGCGGGCCGACGTAGACCACCACGTCGGTTTCGGAGATGTTGTTGCCCCGGACCTTGTCGGTGGCAACGGGACCCCGGTAGGCGACGTACGCCGAGTTCACCGGCTCGTCGTCGGCCAGCAGCTTGCGGGCGACCGAGTGCAGGCCGTCGGCCGCGATCACCTGCGGCGCCTCGTGCGTGCTGCCGTCCTCAAGCGTGACCTTCGCGCCGGTCTCGGTGTTCTCGAACGCGGTGACCTTCTGGCTGGTGCGCAGGTCCACGCCATTGTCCTGGCAGGCGTTCAGGAACAGGGCGTGCAGGTCGGTGCGGTGGATCACCATGTACGGGGTCCCGTACCGCTTCTCCATGTCCTTCAGGTCGAGCCTGGTCAGGACCGATCCGTCCAGGGCGTCCTTCATGACCATGTTCTCGACGAGGACGCCCTGCTTCTTCGCCTCGTCCAGCAGGCCGTACTCGGCGAGAATGCGGGTGCAGTTCGGCGCGATCTGGATGCCCGCGCCGACCTCGCCGAACTCCGGCGCCTGCTCCAGGACGCGGACCTTCAGGCCCTTGCGGGACAGGCCCGTGGCGGCGGCCAGTCCGCCGATGCCGCCGCCGACGATGATGACGTCGGGGTTCGTCATGAAGCGTCCTTCTCGACCGTGTTGACCAGGGCGCCGAGGTGCTCGATCTCGGTGGTGACGGTCTCTCCGCCGGAGAGGAAGCGCGGGGGCTTGCGGGCCGAGCCGACGCCGCCCGGGGTCCCGGTCGCGATGATGTCGCCCGGGTTGAGGCGGATGATCGTGGAGATGTAGCGCACCAGGTCAACCGGCTTGAACAGCAGGTCGCCGGTGTTGTCGGACTGCATGACCTCGCCGTCGACGGTGAGGGTCACGTCCAGTTCCGGCGCGGTGCCGCCGGGCAGTTCGTCCGGGGTGACCAGGTACGGGCCGACCGGGGTCGAGGAGTCCCACATCTTGCCCTGCAGCCATTCCTTGGTGCGGAACTGCCAGTCGCGGCAGGTGATGTCGTTCAGCACCGTGAACCCGGCGATCGCGTCCTTGGCCTCGGCCTCGCTGGCCCGGCGCACCTGCTTGCCGATGACGATGGCCAGTTCGACCTCCCAGTCGAACTTCTCGGTCTCCGCCGGCCTCGCGATGTCGTCGCCGTCGCCGATGAGGCTGTCCGCGAACTTGGCGAACAGCGTCGGGTACTCCGGCAGGTCCCGGCCCATCTCCTGGATGTGGTTCCGGTAGTTCAGGCCGACGCAGACCACCTTGGACGGGTTCGGCACGACCGGGGCGAAGTCGGCGGCCCGCGCCGCGTAGGTGCGGGCACCGGGCAGCTTCTCCTCCGCCTTGGACTTCCAGTCGGCGTCGGCCAGGAACGTCCCGAGGTCTCCCGAGCCGAGGTCGGTCAGCACGTCCCCGTCTCCGTCGGCCCGGACCGCCCGGGTGGCGCCTCCGACACGAATGGTGGCGAGCTTCACGTCTGTCTCCTATGCGTTGATGGCTAATGTTCGCGGTTTCTGCCGCTCTGGCAGCAGATTCTGCGAACTTAAGCGGAACGGTTGAGCTTGAGGGCCTCGAAGACCGGCGAGTCGCTGAACCGGAACAGGTCCAGCGCCCCGGAGTCGGAGTCGGACCCGGCGGCCTCGGACCTGGCCGAGAACGGCTCCCAGGACGGAACCGCGAACAGGTCGCCGCGCGTCACCGACCAGGTCTTGCTTCCCACCGTGACGGTGCCGGAACCGTCGAAGACGGTGTAGACGCTCGAGCCGGTCTCGCGAGCCGGCTTCGTCTCCGCGCCGCGGGCGATCCGGTGGACCTCGGCGCGGATGGTCGGCAGGACGTCGTCTCCGGTGAACGGGTCGGAGAACCGGACGGCGGCGTGTCCCGGCTCCACGGTGCTCGTGACGCCCGCCCTCTCCAGCGCCAGCTGGTCGGCCAGGGCGCGATCGGTGTTCTCCCAGCGGTAGGCCAGCAGCGGGGAGCCCGGCGCCTTCGCGGCGTCGCGGGCGGCGGCCGAGACGGGCTGGAGGCCGGCATGGCCCCACAGCCGCTCGGAGTAGGAGCGATCGGGCGTGATGCGCTCGGCGTCGCTGAGCACGTCGCGGCCGCGGGCGAAGAACTGGGCCTCGGTCAGGTACTGGAACGGGATGTCCAGCCCGTCGATCCAGGCCATCGGCTCGGCGGTGGCGTTGGTGTGCGCGTGCCAGTTCCAGCCGGCCTGCGGCAGGAAGTCGCCGCGCTTCATCGCGACCGGGTCGCCGTTGACGACCGTCCAGACGCCCTCGCCCTCCAGCACGAACCGGAAGGCATGCTGGGTGTGCCGGTGCTCGGGGGCCTCCTCGCCGGGCATCAGGTACTGGATCGCCGCCCACAGCGTCGGCGTGGCGAAGGGCCGCCCGGACAGGCCCGGGTTGGCCAGGGCGATGGCGCGGCGCTCGCCGCCGCGGCCCACCGGGACCAGCTCGCCGGCCTGGGCGGCCAGCTTGAGCAGGTTCTCCCACTGCCACAGGTGGGGCACCGCCTTCGAGCGCGGGTGCAGCGGCATGAGGTCGCCGATCTCGGTCCACAGCGGGATCAGCAGTTCCCGTTCGAAGCCCCGGTACAGCTCTTCCAGGGCCGGGGTCACATCCGGCTGGTTCGGGGCGGAAACGGCGCGCAGGCGCACCGGGGACGCGAGGTCAGCAGGGCTGGTCATGCTCCTAGCTTTCCCTGCGGCCCGCCAGGCGGGCACTGTAATTCTTCCTGGCGGAATCGTTCTGCCTTCCGGAACACCGTCAGGTACCCGACCAGCACCAGTATCGCGGACAGGAAGGCCCCGGTGGTCATCGTGCTCCCGAACCCGAACCCGCCCTGCCGCGCCCGCGTACGGTAAGCCGCGGCCGCCTCAGCGTGAATCCATAGCGGCAGGGTGCCGTTTCAGCACGAATTCATAGAATGAATTCTGGAGCGCGATGCGGCCTTCGACGGGATTTGACGGCCTGCGCCGCGGCTAAAGGTCCAGTCGTCGCGACAGGTCCGAGGCGAAGACCCCTTCCGGGTCGATCTCCGACCTGACGGCGCGGAACTCCTGCAGGCGCGGGTACATGGCCTCCAGCGTGGGCCGTGATACGCGGCTGTCTTTCGCCAGGTAAACGCGTCCTCCGTGCTCCGTCACGAGCCGGTCGAGCTGGTCGAGCAGCGGCAGCAGGCCGGGGGTCCGGGCGGGGAAGTCGCACGCGAGCGTCCAGCCCGGCCGGGGGAACGACAGCAGGCCGGATCCCGCCGCGCCGAAACGCTTCAGGACGGTCACGAAAGACGGCGCGGGCAGCCCGCTGATCATCTCAAACGAGCGGCGCACCGATGCTTCCTCCCCGCTTGGCAGGACGTACTGATACTGCCGGAACCCGCCTGGCCCGTACACCCGATTCCAGTTACGGATGCCGTCAAGCGGATGGAAGAACTGCCCGATCGACTGGATCTCGCTGTCGCGCCGCTTCGGCGCCTTCCGGTACCAGATTTCGTTCGCGATCCTCACGGAATACCGGTTGAGCACGCCGACGGGAAAGGCGTTCGGCGCGCCGAGCCGGGGTTTCGGGTCGAAAGCGAGAGGCTCGGCGCGAAGGGAGGCGGGAAGGTCGCCAGCGGCGGCGAAGTCCCCGCTGGTGATGACCGAGCGGCCCGTCCTCGCTCCCGTCGCCGTGCTGTCGGACCAGGCCACCGTGTAGCAGTGCTTCGTGTCGTGCTCCGCCAGGACCGCCATGGTCTCGTCGATGTCGGCGGTCCGCACCGTGTCCACCTTCAACAGCGACGTTTCCACCTTCGTGAGCTGGATGGTGGCGCGGGTGATGAGCCCGGTCAGTCCCATGCCGCCGGCCGTGGCCCAGAACAGCCTGGGGTCGCTGCCGGGCGTCACCGTCCGCAGTTCGCCCGAGGGCAGCAGGAGGCTGATATCGCGCACGTGGCCGGCGAAGCTGCCGGCGACATGGTGATTCTTGCCATGCACGTCCGCCGCGATCGCTCCCCCGATGGTGACCTGCCTGGTCCCGGGCGACACGGGCACGAACCAGCCGTGCGGCAGTCCGGCGAGCATCAGCTGCTCAAGGCTGGTGCCGGCCTCGCAGACGGCGATACCGGTCGCGGGGTCGAGGCTGATGATCTGGTTCAGCCAGGCCGTGGACAGAACGAGCCCGCCAGCGGACTGCGCCGCGTTGTTGTAGCTGCGGCCGAGCCCGCGAGGAATGACGCCGGCCCGGCCGGCGGCGCTGGCCGCCGACTGGACGAACGCCGCCGCTTCCGCGCTGCTGGCCGGATCGGCGAGCCACGCCGCGGAGGGCTCAACGCGGCCCCATCCGGTAAGCGTGACGGCCCGGCCCGGCAGGCGCTCTCCGTTAGCGCTCAAGGTTCCGCCAGACGGAGCGGGGAACCAGGCGCATCACCGCTGCGAGAAGGGCCAGGGGCACGGGAACCCAGATTGCCCGGCTCCGCTCCCGGGCCGGGCCGCGGAGGGCGGACGCTACCGCCGCTCCGACCTTCGCGGGCGTGGTTGCGAGCGGCGCGGGAGTCATGCCGCTCGTCATCCGTCCGGTCACGAAGCCCGGGCGCACGAGCAGCACGCGGACCCCGGCGCCGTGCAGCGCGTCAGCGTACCCCCGGGCGAACGCGTCCAGTCCTGCCTTGGCCGCACCGTACACGGAATTGAACCGGCGGGGACGGACGGCCGCGACCGACGACAGCACCACCATGGTCCCGCTGCCCCGCTTGGCCATCCTCGCCCCGAACGCCAGCAGCGTGGTCACCTGCCCGGTGAAGTTGGTCTCGATCATCGTGGCGGCGAGGGACACGTCTTCCTGCACCGCCGGCTGCGGGGTCAGCACTCCGGTGGCGGCGACCAGCAGGTCGGGAACCCCGTCGGCGCACACCGAGTCCGCGAAAGCCTGGTGACTGGCCACGTCCGTCGCGTCATAGATCACTGCCGATACGCGGCAGGACGGCAGCGTTTTCCCGGCCGACTCCAGCGCCTGGACATCCCGGCCCGCCAGGACGACGTCGGTGTCTGGCGTGAGGTCCAGCGCCGACAGGACGGCCAGGCCGATCTCGCTTGTGCCCCCGAGGAGCAGAATCCTCAATCCTCTGACCTTCCGTGCGAACGTTGTGGCGTCAGGCTACTGGCGGCGCATGAAGAGATCGTGACGCCGGAGGCGATTCCGGCCCGCATCGTGCCTGGCTATCTGTGTCATGAAGGCTTCATGTTGCGCTGATAAACCTTCCCCGGGACGGAAGCCAGCTTCCCCGGGAGGACAAGCAATTGGCCCGAACCGCCGGTCGGCACACTCATCGCAACCGAACACCGCCGCCCTACGGCCCCTTCCCCCAAGAGGGCCCTTTCTCCTATGAGGGCTCTTTCTCCTATGAGAGGGCCTGGCGGCAGTCCCGGCTCGCGGCCCGTCAGCGCAGACGCGCCCGGATGAGCCGCCTGCGGCGCAGTCGCTCCGCCCGGGCGATCCTGGCCGCGGTCGCGGTACTGGGCGTGTGGGTGGCCTTTTCTGTCGGGCAGACGCTGACCTCCCCCACGGGCGGGTCAGTCTCGTCCAAGCTGGCCGAATGGGCCCGGGACCACTATCTCGGCCCTGCGGTGACGTTCGGCGAGTGGATCTCCTACAGCCCGCCGAAGGCAGGGGGCAAGCCCAGCTTTTCGCTGGCCGGCCCCAGCAGCCCGGCCGGCCCCGGTAGCCCGGCCGGCCCTGCGAAGGCGCCCCCGCGGGCGGGCCAGTTCCAGCCGGCCATCCCGGCCAGGCTGGGCTCCCCGGCGGGCAGCCCATTGCCGGGCGAGGGCGCGTGGCGGGTACTGGACACGGTCAAGGGCCAGCCCGCCGTGTTCGGCACGTTTCTGCGTCCGGACCGGGTCCACACCTCCTACGTCGCCGGAATCGCTTCCCTGGACCAGCGACTGGTCCGCTTCCAGCTGCACCCGGGGGCGGAGGACCCGGGTCCGGGCAACTGGAAGGCGGCCCCGGAGATACCGGCGGGAAGTCGCAGCGGGCTGATGGCGACGTTCAACGGCGGCTTCAAGCTGGACAGTGCGGGCGGGGGTTTCTACCTGAACGGGACATATCACGGCCGCCTGGTTCCCGGCGCTGCCTCGGTCGTCTACTACCGCAACGGCACGATCAAGATCGGCTCCTGGGGGCGCGACGTCCGGATGGCATCCGATGTCATCGGGGTACGGCAGAACTTGCGGCTAATCGTCGATCACGGTCAGGTTCCGGCGTCCGTGACACAGAACGTGACCAGTGCCTGGGGCGCCACCCTGGGCGGCGGCTACTACGTGTGGCGTTCCGGCCTGGGCATCACCAAAGACGGCCGGGTCATCTTCGCCTACGGCCCGGCGCTGGACGTGAAGACGCTGGCGGGCCTGCTGCACCGGGCGGGCGCGGTCGAGGCAATGCAGCTGGACATCAACCCGTACTGGATGTCGTTCGAGTACTACCGGTCGCACGGCCACCCATCGGATCCGCAGCCGGTGAACCTGCTCCCGACCCAGCAGCAGAGCGCCTACCGGTACTACTCGGTCTACAGTCGTGACTTCACGGCGGTGTACGGCAGATGACGATCGATGCTCAGGCCGGGGCGCGCACGACCCGGCTGATGCGGTGGCTCACGGCCGTCCTGGTCACCACCCGGCCGCGCCAGTGGCCGAAGAACCTGCTCGTCTTCGCCGCTCCGCTGGCGGGGGGCTCGCTCGGCCGGGACGACGGGCTGGGGTACGCGCTGGTCGCCGCGACCGCGTTTGTCTGTGCCTCGGCGGCCGTGTACCTGGCCAACGACGTCGCCGACGCCGAGCGGGACCGGCAGCATCCGCGTAAGCGGCACCGCCCGGTTGCCGCTGGCACGCTTCCCAGGTCCCACGCGATCGTACTCTGCGTGATCGCCGCGGCCGCGGCGATGGCATCGGGCATCGTCATCTCCGAGCCGCTTCTCACCGTCGCGGTCGGCGGGTACCTGGGAATCTCCTTCCTGTACTCGGCCGTGCTCAAGCGCATCCCCGTAGTGGAGATGGTTTTCGTCGCTTCCGGGTTCCTCCTCCGCGTACTCGGCGGGACGGCCGCGACTCATGTTCCCCCGTCCGGGTGGTTCCTGCTGGTGTGCGCTCTGGGCGCGTTCGGCGTGGCCGCCGCCAAGCGGTACACCGAGCTGGTCAGCCTGGGGCCCGCCGCGGTCGCGCACCGGCCCGTGATGCGACGGTACCGGCCCGGCCTGCTGCGGCTGACCCAGCTCGCGGCCGGAGCGGCGATGATCGCCGCCTACCTGACCTGGGCCTCCGGGCAGCCGCCGGGCATCGCCTACTGGCACCTGGCCAGCGGCGTGCCGATGGCGGGCGCGTTGATCCGGTTCGGGATCCTCACCGGCCGCGGCACGGCCACCGCGGTGGAGGACCTGCTGACCCGCGATGCCGTCACGGTGTCATGCGGGCTGGCGTGGCTCGCGCTGTTCACCGCCGGGCTCTAAGAGGATCTGATGGGGATAGAGATCACATTCGCACTGGTCAGCCAGCTTGCGCGACATCGCACGGCCTGCCGGTGAACCGGATAGATTCGGAAGGCGTGAGAGTCCTTGTCGCGGAAGATGACGAGAGTCTCGGCGACGTCCTGGCCCGCGGGCTGCGGGAACAGGGCTACGTCGTGGACTTGGTGCGCAACGGCGAGACCGCGGCGAATTATGTACGCGTCTACTCCTACGAACTGGTTGTCCTTGACTGGCGGATGCCTGGACTATCGGGCCTGGACCTGCTGACCCGGCTGCGCAGGGCGGGCACCAGCACGCCCGTGCTCATGCTGACCGCGCGCGATACGCCCGCGGACCGGGTGACCGGTCTGGACGCAGGCGCGGATGACTACCTGGTCAAGCCTTTTGACTTCGGCGAACTGCTCGCGCGGCTCCGGGCATTGCAGCGCCGTCCCGGCGTTGCCCAGCCCCCCCGGATAGTGCTGGGGGCCGTGGAGTTCGACCCGGCCGCCCACCAGGTGCTGGTCGGGGGCCGGCCGCCAGCGCTGACGGGCATCGAATTCGGCATCCTGGAGATCCTGATCCGGCGGTCGCCGAACGTGGTGGACCGCCGGGCGATCGCGCAGCACGTCTGGGACGAGGAGGCCCACGCGTTCGGCTCCAACACGATCGACGTGCACCTGGCCCGGCTGCGGGCGAAGCTGGCGGGCGGAGACGTGCGGATCGAGACCGTCCGCGGTATCGGATACCGAATGGTCCCCGCCAGCGAGTCGCCATGAGCCGCTTTTCCGGCTCAAGGATCAGGCCGGGTCTCCCGGTTCGTGTCCGTCCGGGTCCCGCGGTGAAGGTCGCGGCGGTGGCCACCGCGCTGCTAGCCGTCGTCTCCGTCATCGCGATGCTCGGCCTCGACCTGATCGTCGGCGCGCACCTGAACGGGGAGACCCGGGCCAGGCTGTCGGACCGGCTCTCCGACGTCGGTCATGATCCCTCCCGGATCACCCGGCTGACGGGCAGCGGGGGCGATCCGCGGGACACCTCGGAAGCCGACCCGCCGTTCATATACATCTGGATGGTGAACGCCGGCGGCACCGTCATCGCGCACAGCCCGGGGGCGCCGCCGCTGCCTGCCGCCCCCTTCCGCGCCGGCACGGCGCACGACGGGCTGTCCCTGTCAGCCGCCCTGGGCCCCAAGGGCACGCCGTTCCAGCTGCTGACGGCCCGGGCAGGCGACCGCTGGGTAGTGGCCGGCCAGAACGTGGCCGCCGACACGCGCGCCCGGAACCTTCTGCGCGACGCCGAGATCGCAGCCGAGCCGTTCATGCTGGCGGCGATGTTCCTGGTCCTGCTGGTCGTGGGCCGTCGCTCGCTGGCCCCGGTCGAGCGGTCCCGGCAGCGTCAGCTCGAGTTCACCGCTGACGCCTCTCACGAGCTGCGCACCCCCCTGGCGGTCATCAGGGCCGAGGTGGACGTGGCTCTCTCCAGCCCGCGGGACGCGGCCGGGTACCGGGACGCGCTCGCCCGCGTGCAGGGTGAGACCGGACGTCTCCGGCAGCTGGTGGGCGACATGCTGTGGCTCGCCCGTTTTGACTCGCGTCCGCCGCCCCCCGGGAATGAGCCCGTTGACCTGAGCACGGTCGCGGGGGCCTGCGCGGACCGGTTCCGCTCCGTCGGCCCGGCCGTGACCTCGGACGCTCCCGCCGACCCGGTGCTGATCAGCGCACCGCCGGAGTGGATCGACCGGCTGGCCGGCGTCCTGATGGACAACGCGTGCCGCTACGCGGGTCACGCGGGGCAGGTCCGTATCCGGGTCCTGGCCGTCGGCAACCGGGCCAGCCTGGTAGTGGAGGACAGCGGACCCGGCATCCCCGCGGCCGACCGCGACCGGTTGTTCGATCGCTTCCACCGCGCCGCCGAACGCGGATCCGGAGCGGGCCTCGGCCTGGCCATCGGGGACTCGATCGTGCGTTCCACCGGCGGGCGGTGGCAGGTCGGCGAGTCCAGTCTGGGCGGCGCTCTCATGGCTGTTTCCTGGCGCTGCGGCGCAGGTGAACGACGGCGGCGGCCGCACGCCCGTGACTTCCGCCCGGTGCCGCGCACCGGCGGAAGCCACGGGAAATGAGATCTGGCGCTGGCCTTGCTTACAGGTAGTTCTCCAGGTCGGCCTTGATGTCAGCCGGCGCGACCGGCGGCTCGTAGCGCTTGATCACCTTGCCGTCACGGCCGACGAGGAACTTGGTGAAGTTCCACTTCACGTCGTCGGCTCCGGCGTCCGGGTTGATCTTGGAGATCGTGTCGTAGAACCCGCCGTACTGGGGGCCGAAGTCCCCGGGCGCCTCCGAGCGCAGGTGCGCGTACAGCGGGTCGGCGCCCTCGCCGTTCACGTCGACCTTGGAGAAGACCGGGAACGAGACGTCGTAGTTCGTCTTGCAGAATTCCTGGATCTCGGCGTCGGTGCCCGGCTCCTGCTCCTTGAACTGGTTGCACGGGAAGCCGAGAACCTGCAGGCCCTTCCCGGACAGGTCGCGGTGCAGCGACTCCAGGCCTTCGTACTGCGGGGTCAGGCCGCATTTGCTGGCCGTGTTGACGATCAGGAGGACCTTGTCCTTGTAGTCGCCCAGCGATACCTGCTGGCCGTCCGCAGTGGTCGCCGTGAAGTCATGCGTGCTGGTCATCTATGCCGTCCTCCGGTCGGGGCCGCTATGAGGCGGCCGGGGAAGGCCCCAGCAAGTGCGTCTGGCCCGGGACCGGTCAGTGCCGCCCGGCAAGGTTGACTACACGTGAGGCTCATCCCCGGCCGCTGAATTCCGAGTCTAGGCGGGTTTCAGTCGTCGCCGTAGTCGTGGTCGGGGTGGTTGGCCTCGCCGGCGCGCCAGTAGCCGCGGGTGACCAGCGAGGACAGCGGCAGGCCCTTCTCGTTGCGGAAGTACCGGCGGATGCCGCGCATGGCCGCGGCCTCGCAGGCGACCCAGATCCGGGTGTCGTCGCCGACCCGCGCCGCGCGGGCGGCGGCGTCCAGTTCCGCGCCGAAGGCCTTCGGGTCCTCGCGGTGGTGCCAGGTGACTGTCGTCTTCGCGTCGCTGTCGAAGGTGATCTCGTCGTCGGCGTCCGCGACCTCGATGTGGACGTCGGCGGCGGCCGAGGCGGGGAGGGCCTCCAGCAGGGTGGCCACGGCCGGGATGGCGCTCTCGTCGGCGGCCAGCCACCAGTGCGAGGCCGTCTCGTCGAGTTCGAACCGGCCGCCCGGGCCCGCGACCGCGAGCTTGTCGCCCGGCTTCGCCCGCTCGGCCCACTCCGAGGCCGGGCCCGCGCCGTGCAGGACGAACTGGAGCTCCAGCGTCTGGCTGGCCGGGTCGAACCGGACCGGGGTGTACGTCCGGACCACGGGGCGTTCCCCGTCGGCGGGCCCGGCCGCGCCGTCCGGGGTGTGCTCGGGCAGCTTCGGCTCGTCCTGGCCGGGCAGCGGCAGGAACACCTTCACGTGCGAGGTCGGGGCCGGGATCGTGAACCCCTCCAGGGACGGCCCGGCCACCTTGACCGAGACCAGGCGGGGCGAGACCTTCGACACGCTCACGACCTCGACCGGGCGCGGCGGCTTGCGGGGACGGCGGCGAGGCGGGCTGGCTGGTGTTTCTGTCACGAAAACGTCCTCTCGACGGCGGTTTCCTCAGAATAGGCCACCGTGGTCGTGGGCTCCTCGGCCGGATAATGAAACGATCGACCGGTGACGCAGCCACCCGACTTCCAGGTCACCGACCACCCGGAGCACCGGGTTCGCATGCCGGTCGACGGCCTCCGCTGCGGCATGGCCGTCCTGGGGATCATCCTCCTGGTGGCCGTGGGCCTGACCGCGACCGCCACGACCACGGGCGCGGAGATCGACATCGTGGGCGCGAGCATGCACCTGCCACGTCCCCTGCTGGTCGTCGTTCCGTCCATCGCGCTGTTCGCCTTGTTCATCTTCCCGGTGGCCCTGGCCGTGGCCCAGCTGGCCCAGGGCCAGGTCCGGCGGCTGGCCGAGGCGGTGGCCACCGGCGTGCTGGCCGGCGTCGCCGCGCACCTGGTCAACGGAGTCCTGACGCGGCCCTTCGCCACCCGCCTGTACGACGCGATCACCATGTCGCAGCCCGGCGGAAGCCACGCCCCGGCGCTCGACGCGTACCTGACCGCACTGGTGGCCGGGGTGACCATCATCGGCCTGGCCGGGCGGACGGCGTGGCGTAACGCCCTTGGCCTGACGATGGCCGCGTACGCGGTCACGCAGATGGTGGCGCTGCGCACCACGGCCCTGTCGTTCCTGATCACGCTGCTGGCCGGCCAGGCGATCGGGCTGGCCGTCCGGTACACCACCGGTTCCCTGTCCCAGCGGCCGCCCGCGCGGGACATCGGCGCGGCCCTGGCCGCGCAGGGCCTGGTCGTGACCTGGGTCCGGCGGGCCTCCTCGTTCGGGGCCGGCGGGACCGCGTCCCGGCATTACGAGGTGACGACGGCGGGCGGCGGGCTGCTCGACGTGGCCGTGTTCGACCGGGATCAGCAGGCGGCCGGCATGTTCTACCGCCTGTACCGCTGGGCCCGGTTGCAGGGGCAGGTGTCGCGCATCGCGCCGCTGTCATTCGAGCGCGCCGTGGAGCGGCGGACCCTTATGACCTACGCGACCCAGGACGCGGGGGTCCCGACGCCGGGGCTGCGCAGCCTGGCCCGGGTCGGCCCCGACGCCGTCGCCCTCACGTACGAGCACCCCGAGGGAACGTCGCTGGCGGACCGGGGACCCGACTGCACCGATGACGAGCTCGCGGCCGTCTGGGACACCGTTGCCCGGCTGCACGCGCGGAACGTGACTCACCGGGGGCTGACCGCCAGGCGGGTCCTGTTCACGCAAGACGGGCAGATCGCGCTGCTGGACCCGGTCAACGGCGACGTGGCCGCCAGCGACCTGCAGAAGCATCTGGACCTAGCCCAACTGGTCGTCGAGATGGCGATGGCGGTGAGCCCGGGCGCGGCCGCGAAGTTGGCCATCGGCAAGCTCGGCGGGAGCGGGATCGTGCGGCTGCTGCCGCTGCTGCAGCCGGTCGCCCTGGTCCGCTCCACCCGCCACGAACTGCGCCGACGGCGCGATGTCCTGCCCGCTGTCCGGAAGGAACTGCTGGCGGCCGTCCCGGAGGCGGAGGACGTCACGCCGGTCCAGCTGGTCCGGATCCGGCCGCGGGCCCTGGTGACGCTGGTCGCGAGCATCGCCGCCGCGTACCTGCTGGCCGGGGAACTGGCGCAGGCCAGCCTCGGCCGGCTGCTGACCTCGGCCCACTGGGGCTGGGGCCTGACGGCGCTCGCGCTGTCCGCGACGACCTACGCGGCGGCGGCGCTGTCACTGTCGGGGTTCGTCGCCGAGCGGCTCGACTTCTTCCGGACGTTCCTGGTCCAGCTGGCCAGCTCCTTCATCACGCTGGTGACGCCCGCCGCGGTCGGGGGCGCGGCGCTGAACGTCCGGTACCTGCAGCGCCGGAAGGTGCCGACCCCGGCCGCCGTGGCCAGCATCGCC
>WRBL01000059.1 GCA_009784565.1 Streptosporangiales bacterium
ATTGAGCGGGAGCTGGAGCTGAGGGGGACTCCGGTGGTCGCGGGGGTGGACGAGGACGGGCGCGGGGCGTGGGCCGGGCCGGTCGTGGTGTGCGCGGCGGTGGTCCGCCCCGGTTTTCCCGAGGCTCCGGAAGGGCTGACCGACTCCAAGAAGATGACCGTGGCCCGGCGGGACGCGCTGGCGGAAGAGCTGCCGGGGTGGCTGGCCGGTCACGCGCTGGGGGAGGCGTCGCACGAGGAGATCGACGAGAGCGGGATGACGGCGGCTCTGCGGACGGCGGCGCGCCGGGCGCTGGAACAGCTGACCGTGAAACCGGACGTGGTGCTGCTGGACGGGTCGCACGACTACATCGGGCGGCCGTGGAACGTGCGGTGCGCGGTGAAGGCCGACTTGCGCTCGGTGTCGGTGGCGGCGGCATCGGTGATCGCGAAGGTGTACCGGGACGGGCTCATGGGTGAACTGGGGGAGGAGTGCCCGGAGTTCGCGTTCGGGGACAACGCGGGATACCCGTCGCCGGTCCATCAGGAGGCCCTG
Organism: Streptosporangiales bacterium; assembly: GCA_009784565.1. GTDB lineage: Bacteria > Actinomycetota > Actinomycetes > Streptosporangiales > Streptosporangiaceae > Trebonia. Next base: position 535 of record WRBL01000059.1, read on the forward strand.
GCCCGGCTCGGGCCGACGGAGCATCACCGGCTGTCCTGGTCCTACCTGGACGACCTGCCCCAGTGGCGGCACCTGAAGAAGCACCGGCCCGACATCGAGGGCCAGCTTTCATTCCTCTAGGCCGTGACGCGGAGAGAGCAGGCGGTGGCGTCGGCGGTCTCGGTGAGGGAGGGGGCGTCGTCGGACCTGTCCCAGAGCATCGTGAAGACGAGCGCCTCCTTCATGGAGGGCGGGAGGACCGCGTAGGTGACGGACACGGTGGCGTCATCCCCGTCGTCGCCGGCCTGCTCGCGACGGACGCGCACGGCCGGGCCGCTGGGCAGTTCCGTGCGCTCGACCTCGAGCGGGCCGGTCTGGCCGTCCTTCCAGGCGAATTTCTCCTCAAGGGAGTCCAGGGCCGGCGGTTCCTGAGAGGAACCGAACGTGGAGACGGACATCTGAGCCGCGGGCAGGCCGCCCGGTTCGCTGAACCAGGCGAAGGCCAGCCGATCGCCGCGTTCCTGGCTGGACCGGGCGAGGCTGGCCAGCAGTCCGGCGTAGGCGGAGACCACCTCGGCGGCGGCGTCCGGGCCGAGGGCGTCGCGGGCGTGCGCGTCCGCCCAGTCGGTCAGCGGTTTCTCCAGGCCGCGCTTGCTGCCGAAAAGCTTGCGCTTCGCGGGCCTGGCCGGAAGCTTGAGCCAGCCCGGTTCCTGGGGCGTCGTGATGCTGAGAGTCGGGTCGGTCACGCCGAGCGCCTTCCGTGTTTGCGATGCGGACGGGAACGGTCGGCATGGTACTGCCGAAGCCGGGCCGCGACCAGGTCGCGGGCGCGGCGTTCCGCCGGGGGCACGGGAACGAGCCACAGCGCGAGGGACGCGAGCACGAATCCGGCACTGAGCAGGACCGACGCCGCCAGCATGGCCGCTCCGGCCGCGCCCGCCTGGAACAGCAGGAGCCCCGCGCCCGTTCCCGAGGCGCCCCGGGGACTGCCGGACGCCGACCGGCCCGTGATTCCCAGGTGCCAGAGGTGGCGGAACGCGAAGACGCCCGTGACGGCCGAGAACGCGATCTCGGCCACGAGCACCGCCCCGAACCCGGCGGACCCGGGCGGGCCCGCCGCGCGCACGGCACCGGCGATGACCGCCGCGTAGATGGCCACGGCGACGCAGAGCAGGAGAACCGCCCCGGCCCGCCGGGCCCAGTACGGGAAACCGCGCTCGTACCACGAGGTGCCGAGGGCCGGCACCCGGGGAATCGTGATTCCGGGAGGAAGCTGGGACCGGGGCGGGAACGACGAAGTCATGAGCGAACCGGGGATCAGAACAGGCTCGTGATTCCGTGCACGATGCTCTTCCCCGCGTCGGCGAGGTCGTGCCCCGTGTTGGACAGGACATGGCCGGTGCCGTCCAGCATGCCGTCGACCACCCCGTGATCGTGAATGTCCTGGCTCCAGTTCTCCTGGAAGGCGTTATGCACGAAGTCGCCCACGCCGACCGCGACCACGCCGCCGACTACGACACCGCCCGCGACCGCTACCATCGAGCCGCCGCCGATCAGCGTGGCCGTGCCCATCCCGGCGCCCAGGGCCACCCCGTTGGAGACGACGCCGTCGGAGGCCGAGTGGACCCAGGACTCGCCCTTGGCCCGGTCGTCCCAGGTGGTGATCCCGGCCCCCGCCAGGGCGCCCACGTACGGGATGCCCTTGAGCGCGCCGCCGGCCAGGCCGCCGACGCCGAGGCCGTCCGCGTCGCCGGCGGCCAGCCTGGTGGTGACGGTCTCTCCCGGAGCGGAGGCGAGCTTGCCCTCGGTGGCCTTGAGGCCCTTCAGCGCGTCCGAGGCGTTCTCGCCCGCCTCCGGGGACAGCCGGGCCGCCTTCCCGTACTTCGCCTTGGCGTCGAGGTAGTCCCGGAACGCCGCCTTCTGCGTGACCCGGACGTTCTCCTTGGCCGCGGCCAGCTTCGCGTCCAGCGCATTGTTGTAGGTCGTGGGCGCCGCCCACAGGCCCCGCATGCCGTCCAGGCCCGCGACGGCCAGGCCGTAGTCGGGGCCTTCGGGGACCATGCTGCTGGTGACGTCCGCCAGTTGGGAGGCCGCGTGCGCCCGGACCGTCTCGGCCCGGGACAGGATCTCCCCGCGCAGCGAGTTGTACTCGCTGGCCAGCTTGGCGTTCTTCGCCTCCGCTTTCGGGGCCAGGCAGGCCGTGGCCGGCTTGATCGTCCCGTCCGCGGGGTTGATGGAAAGCCCCTGCTTCTCTACCTGGTCCGCGGCCTGCTCAAGCTGGTTTTCCAGCGAGGCGAGCTGCCGGGCCAGGTCATCGGTGATCGATCCGATCTTCCGCCAGGCCCCGGCGAGCTGCGCGCCCGCCTTGGAGTCCTTGTCCCAGGCGCCGCTGAACGACTGCGCGGTGGAACCGGTCCAGCCGCCGTCGCCGACGACCCCGCTGACCTGCCGGGACAGGGCCTGGTCGGCGTCCTCCAGCTGGCTGGCGGTCGAGGTGCAGGTCGTCTTGAAGGACTCCAGGCCGTGGATGTCCCCGCCCACCCACCGGTAGGCGAACGATGGTAGCGACATCAGCTCTTTCCCCCGATGAGACCGTCGAGCTGCCGGACCAGCTCGGAACTGGTTTCCTCGGCGTTCCGGTACTGCTGTTCCGCGGCCGCCAGCTTCTGCCCGTGGCTTCCCACCGAGCCCGCCAGCTGGTTGATGAGGGTGGTGGCCGTCCGCACCGCGGTCGACAGCGCCTGGTCTACCGTCCCGTCGCCGCCGTCCGGCACGGCCGTGCAGGTGTCGGTCAGGCTGTGCAGCGTGCGGGATTCCCGCTCGAAGACCCTCGACATGCTCTGCAGGTCATCCATGACGACCCGGTATCCGTCACTCATCGGCTTACCCCCTGTTTCCCGCTCTTGAGCGCCTAGCGCCGCCATGTCAGGCCGGCGGCCTCGAACGGCTCCCATTGCCAGGCACCGGCGGATATTTCCGGATCGAACATTATCTGGTCCACGCCCGCGGCGGAGGCCAGGTCCCCGGCCCGGCTCAGCGGCATGACCGCCCAGGGCTGGGACCGGCCGAGGGCGTTGACGAGGACGCGGACGGAACTGAAGACGGGAAGCACGACGCCCCGGGGCTCGCGCCGGGCTTCCAGGACCAGTTCGCCGGGGCCGGCGCCCGGGTGCGCGGGAACGGCGACGAGTTGCCTCTCGTCGGGCTCTTCCGGGACTCGCGGGGTCGTCATCGTCCTTCACCTCGGCTCTCAGCGTTATTCCTGAGAATAGTGCGTCGGCGGCGAAACTTCGCGATTTTGGCGACGGACCTAACCGCGGGTGGCGGCCGGGTCCACGACGAGGATCCTCGCGGCGGCGTGGCGGCGGAGTTCGGCGCTGGCGCTCTCGTCCATGAGGGCGGCCAGGGACGTGCCCCCGTGGCCGGAACCACCGTGGGACGGCGGGCCGGTGATGATGGAGGCGATGCCGGCCTGGTTGGAGTACTGGGCGAGCAGCCTCCCGGCCGCGCCGTGGTCGGCGGCGTGCAGGAGGACATGGCCCTCGGCGGGGACGCCGCTGGCCGCCAGCCTTCCCAGGTGGTCGAGGACCGCCGCGCGGGCCGCTTCCAGGGGCTCGCCGTCGATGCCCGGGGCGCCGCTGCCCGCGGCGTGGACGACGTGGACCACGCGGCCCGTTCCCGTGGCCATGCGGCGGGCCGTCTCGGTGACCAGGTCGGCGGCGGGCGATGCGTCGATCGCGGCCAGGATAGGGCCTCCGACGGTGACGCCGAGCCCGGTGGCGCCGTTCTCCCCGACGTACACGAGGCCGGCCGGGGCGGGCTCTGGAACGGAGATCCGTTCGGGCTGACCCGGGGTTGAAGGGGTTTGCGCCGGAGCGGAAGCCGAGGGGGCGGGAACGTCCTCCGCCTGGGCCCGCTCGGCCGCCGACAGCAGCCGGTGGCCGGTGGCCAGGATGAGCATGCCGACAATGACGGCGCCGGCGCCGATGTAGAACGGGAAGTGGATGTTCATCGCGATGACCAGGCGCCCGGCGACGTAGGGGGCGAGGCCGCCGCCGATGAACCGGACGAAGCTGTAGGCGGCGGAGGCCACCGGGCGCTCCACCGGCGACACGGTCATCACGGCCTGGGTGGTGATCGTGTTGTTCACGCCGATGAAGATGCCGGTGAGGATCGTGAAGACGATCAGCGGCGTCTTGTCGTCGGTCCAGATGGCGATGCCGAGGATGCACAGCGCGAACAGGAACAGGTTGAGGTACATCGTCTTGGCGATGCCGAGCGCCGCCTGCAGACGCGGGGCGCCGAAGACCGCGAACAGCGCCACGAGGATGCCCCAGCCGAAGAACACCATCCCCAGCTGGATCGGCTTCAGCTTCATCGGGAACGGGGCGTAGCCCAGCACCGTGAAGAAGCCCCAGTTGTAGCAGAGCGCCGTGAGCGACATCGTGAGCAGGCCGCGGTGGCGCAGGGCCTTGAGAGGGGCGGCGAGCGATGTCTTCTTCGGGGGCCTGGGCAGTTTCTGGACCAGGAAGATCGTGGCGATCAGCGCGATGGCCATCAGCACGGACACGCCGTAGAACGGGCCCCGCCAGCTGATCGTGCCCAGCGTCCCGCCGATCAGCGGCCCGGCGGCGATGCCGAGGCCGAGCGCCGTCTCGTACAGGACGATCGCGCCCGCCATGCCGCCGGAGGCCGAGGCGATGATGACGGCGAGGGAGGTGGCGATGAACAGGGCGTTCCCGACGCCCCAGCCGCCGCGGAACCAGATGATGTCGCTGATCGATCCCGACGACCCGGCGAGCCCGGCGAAGACGACGATCAGGATGAGCCCGGCGATGAGGGTGGGCTTGGGGCCGATCCGGCTGGAGACGAAGTTCGTGATCAGCATCGCGACGGCGGTGACCACGAGATAGGAGGTGAACAGCAGCGTGACCTCGCTGGGCGAGGCGTGCAGTTCGCTGGAGATCGCGGGGAGGATCGGGTCGACGAGGCCGATGCCCATGAACGAGACGACGCAGGCGAACGCGACGGCGAAAACGGCCTTCGGCTGCTTGAAAGGGTTCGCCTTGGGACCGGGGTGGGAGCCGCTCATCGGGTAATGCTCCGTTCGGACGTGCTGATTCTTTTGTGGGAACCTCTTTATCCGGGCCTCATGGCCGGGGCGCCTCAGGCGGGGTCAGACTGAGGCGGGCGCGGTGTCATTCGCCTCGGCCAGGGACAGCAGCGCGGGCATGGCCCCGGCGATCGACGCGCGCTCCGGGGGACTCAGCTGCGACAGGAGCTCGCTGATCCGGTCGGTGCGCTCGGTCCGGCGGATGCGCATCACGTCCCGCCCCTTCTCGGTGATGACGATCCGGACGACGCGCCCGTCGCTGGGGTCGGCCTCCCGGGTGACCAGTCCCGATCCCTGTAGCCTGCTGACCATCTGGGTCATCGCGGGCTGGGTGACGCCCTCGCGGGCGGCCAGCGCGGTGAGCCGGAGCGGGCCGTTGAGGTCCAGGGTGGCGAGGACACCGGATGTCGACCGGGACATCAGGTGGGCCCGGTTCAGCGTCCGGGCCATCGCGACGAGACGCTCCAGGACCGTTCCGAGGTCTCCGGCCATGTCGCTGGGCTCAGGGCCTCCGCCAGAGATTTCCATAACTCACTTATATCACGGACTTATATATTCGGCAATCGCCCCGGGCTGATGACCTGCGGATATATGCGACGCCCGCGTCAGGAAGGGCCCTCGCGCGCATGCGCAAGTCTAGACACGTTTCGTTTCGGTAACGTTACCGTACGCCCCTATTCCCGCTTTTGCCTCATCCGGCCAGAAGTGATCACTATCACCCCATGGTGATCGTTAGCCGAAAAAGCGGACATATGCTCTCGGATCTCATTAGCATGACCGGGATTGGGCCGACCGAACGCCAGTGGCAGCCGTGACGGCTGTGGCCAGTAGGGGGGCACACCACGAACCCGGGAGATCCAATGAGCAGTAGCAGCGCGCGCAAGTCCGTGAAGATCCGCCGACGCGGCCGTCACGCCGCCCCGTCGCAGGTCGAGCAGCTCGCGGGCAAGGCCGTCGTGGCCGCGCCCGCCGTCGTCGTCGCCGGCGGCGTCATCATGGGCGGTGCCAGCAGCGCGAGCGCGGCTGTGACCCCCAACGCGTCGGTCAGCGCCTCGGCGCACGGCGTCGGCGCCTCGGCTTCGGGCAAGGGCGCGCAGGTGTCGGCCAAGCGGGCTCACGCCGCGGTCCAGACGGCGAGGACGCAGACCGTCCACGCCACGCTCGACGCCGCGACCAGCAGCTCCGGGCAGAGCTACACCGTGCAGTCCGGGGACACCCTGGCCTCGATCGCGGGCAAGTTCCTCGGTGCCGCGGGCGACTGGCAGAAGATCGCGGACCTGAACTCCTCGCTGCTGTCCAACCCGAACCTGATCTTCCCGGGCCAGAGCCTGGAGATCCCGTCCGGCAGCTCCAGCGCTTCGTCGTCCGCCCCGTCGACATCCTCGAGTGCCTCCAGCACCTCGTCGGACTCGTCGTCGGACGCCTCGACCACGAGCGAGACCACGAGTTCCGCCAGTTCCAGTTCCAGCGGCAGCGGTTCGTCCGGCTACTCGGGTTCCGAGAGCGGCACGCTCGGCTGCTCCGGTCTGGAGAACCTGTGGGAGCAGGCGGGCGGCAGCGCGTCCGAGGCCCACATGGCGGCGGAGATCGCGATGGCCGAGTCGGGCGGCAACCAGTACGCCCACAGCCCGACCGACGACTACGGCTACTGGCAGATCAACGGTTCGCACGGGTCCGAGGCCACGTACGACCCGATTGGCAACGCCAAGGCCGCGATCTCCATCTCCGGCGACGGCACCGACTGGTCGCAGTGGAGCACGTACTCCAGCGGCGCCTACGCAGGTAAGTGCTAGCAGTTCGCTGACAACTTCATACCGGTTCATGCCGGACAGAACGGATCGTGCCGACCTTGCCAAGGGGGAGACTGCACGATCCGTTCTTTTTGAGCGGGAAGATCCTTAGCAGAGCTAACGTTATACCGAGCGCCGCCGAGGAAGCCGCCGAGGAACAGGAGCACCGTGTCAGCCAGTACCGTGTCAGCCACCCCCGCCGAGGACGGGAACACGGCACCGGAGGCTGCCGCCGGGCCGCCCGGACGGCGGTTCCAGCCCGGGCGGATGGCGTCGTCCCTGCGGCACCGGAACTACCGCCTGTTCTTCTTCGGGCAGATGCTCTCGATGATGGGCACCTGGACCGAGTCCGTGGCCCAGTCGTTCCTCGTGCTCGACCTGACCCGCAGCGGCACCCAGCTTGGCCTGACCCTGGCCGTCCGGTTCCTGCCGATGCTGCTGTTCGGCTCCCTGGGCGGGGTATTCGCGGACCGGCGCGACAAGTACAAGATCCTGTACCGGACCCAGGCCCTGGCGGGCTCGGTCTCGGCCGTCTTCGCGATCCTGATCGCCACCGGCGAGATCCGGATGTGGATCGTCTACCTGCTCGCCCTGTCCCTCGGGTTCGTCAACGTCTTCGACAACCCGGCCCGGCAGAGTTTCATCTCCGAGATGGTCCCGCCCGAGGACCTGCCGAACGCCGTGACCCTCAACTCCGTCGCCATGAACATGGCCCGGGTCTTCGGCGCGGCGATGGGCGGCGGGATCGTCGCCCTTCTCGGGGTCGCCCTCTGCTTCGGCGTCAACGCGATCTCCTTCGGCGCCGTGATCATCTCGCTGGCGCTGATGAACAAGTCGGCGCTGTACCCGGGCAAGCGGGCCAGCAAGGCCAAGGGCCAGGTCATGCAGGGGCTGCGCTACGTCCGCGCCACCCCCGAACTGCTGATCCCGCTGGTCATGATCGCGATCATCGGCATGCTGGCCTGGGAGTTCCAGGTGTCGCTGCCGCTGATGGCGACCCAGGTGCTCGGCGGCGGCGCCGAGTCCTACGGGCTGATGGCCTCGCTCATGGGCGTCGGGGCGGTGTTCGGCGGGCTGGTGTCGGCGTCCCGGTCGCGGCCCCGGGCCCGGTCGCTGTGCGTCGCCTCGCTCGGCTGGGGGCTGGCGATCGTGGCGGCCTCCCTGATGCCGAACATGACGACCGAGCTCGTCGTGATGCTCTTCGTGGGATACGGGTCCGTCACCTTCAACTCCTACGCCAAGACCGTGCTCCAGCTCGCGGCCCGGCCGGAGATGCGGGGCCGGGTCATGGCGCTGTGGGCCATCGCCTGGCTGGGTTCGACGCCGGTCGGCGGGCCGATCATCGGCTGGATCGGCCAGGACCTCGGCGCCCGCTGGGCCCTGGGACTGGGCGGGGTCGCCGCGCTCGCCTGCGGGCTGCTGGCCTACCCGGCGCTGGCCCGGATCGACCGCCGCGCCCTGGTTCAGGTCCCGGCTTCGGCCTCCGTCGAGCCCGGAGCCGCCCGGTAGCCGGACAGGGCCGCGAACACGACCGTCGAGCTGAGGTAGTGGCGGGTGGCGGAGTCGAACGTTCCGCCGCAGGTGATGAGCCGAAGCGCCGCGTAATTCGTCCCGCCGTAGATTTTCCCGGCCGGGAATTTCATCTTCGGATACTGGCGTACGCCGGTTACCTTGAAAGTCGCGGTGACGCCATCGGCCCGGGTGACGTCGATGGTGTTACCGGGCCTCAGCGCCCCCAGGCGGAAAAAGACGGCCGCCCCCTGGTAGCTGTCCACGTGCCCCTCGATGACCGACGAGCCAATCTGGCCGGGTGTGACCGAACGCGTGTACCAGGCGGCCCGGTTCGCCTGCGAAGGGAGCGCCGGAACCTGAATTGTGCCATCCGAATTAAGTCCTAGACGCAGCAATTTCGAATGTACGCTGATTGCCGGGATATTGATCGCGACCGGAGTCGAATGTTTCAGTGAAGGTCCCCGGTGGGCGCTGGTCGCGCCGGCCGCGGCGGCGGACGGCTGGGGCGCGTGCTGCTGGGACAGCACGGCGACGGTGACCGCGAGAACCCCGCTGAACACCAGCATTACGCCGCTGAACCCGAAGAACCGGGCCCGGCTCGTGCCCCGGGGGAGCGGCGGGGGCGGCGAGGAATAGCCGTCTTCCGGCCACGACATCACGACGCTCAGGCCGCCTACCCGGCGCCACCGGCCCTTGCCCAAATGCCATTCCTTCCCGCTATCTTCCGTAGCAGGTGCTCCTTCTGTAGCCTAATGACCAAATGGAGAACACGCCATTCCGTGAAGACAACCTCGGGGGACGGGCTGTGACCAGCAGAAAGCATTTCGTCGGCGTCGCGGCTTTGACTCTGTGCGTCGCCGCCGTCACGGCCTGCACGAGTTCGCCCTCCTCGGCCCATCCGGCGATCTTCTCCCCGGGCGCGGACCCGTCCGCGTCGGCGACCGGGCCGGCCAACGGGGCCTCCGCCTCTCCGACCGGATCGCCGTCCGGCGCGGCCACCGCGTCTCCGGGCGCCACCGGGTCTCCGGGCGCCACCGGGTCTCCGGGCGCCACCGCGTCGGCCTCGCCGTCCGCGTCGCCGTCGGCCTCGTTCACGTACGCGCCGTCCTCGGCCCCGGCCACGAGCAGTTCCCCGTCCTACCCGGCCGCCGCCCCGCAGACCGGCGGCGGCGGAACCTCGGGCCTGCAGGACGGCCTGCTCTTCGGCGTCGGCGGCGCCGCCGTCCTGGCGGGCGCGGGCAGCCTGGCCCTGCGCCGCAAGTTCAAGGCCCTGGCCCGGCGCGACAGCTAGGTCCAGGATAGGCCGCCGCGCCCTGCCCGCCGCTGGCGGGCAGGGCGCTTTTCGTTGCGCGCGTCCGCTCGTTGACCTGTTCACTGGTCAAGCGGTATATTACTCAAGTAATTAACCATTACGGCGGTGCCGGAGGACGGAGACAGTGCGGGAAATGGCTGGTCTGGACGAGGGAGCCCCGCTGTTCGCCCAGGTGGCGGAGCGGCTGGCGGCCGAGATCGCGGACGGGGGACTGGCTGAAGGGGAGCGCGTACCCTCCACCAACGAACTGGCGGCCTTCTACCGGATCAACCCGGCGACCGCGGCTAAGGGGATTAACGTCCTCGCCGACGAGGGGCTGCTCGAGAAGCGCCGCGGCATCGGGATGTTCGTCGCGGCCGGAGCGCGCGCGACGCTGCTGGGCCGCAGGCGCGCCGAGTTCACGGCGCGGTACGTGCGGCCGCTCCTGACCGAGGCGATCCGGCTCGGGATCGACTCCGACGAGCTGATCGCGCTGATCAAGGAAGCCGGCAACGAGCGGGAAGTCGCGCCGCTATGACCCCGGCGATCGCGGTGACCGGCCTGACCCGCAGATACCCCGGCCACGTCGCCCTGGATGACCTGCGGCTGACGGTCGGCGCCGGGACCATCACCGGACTGCTCGGCCGCAACGGCGCGGGCAAGACGACCCTGCTGCGCATCCTGGCGGGCCAGGAATTCCCGTCGTCCGGTTCGGTGCGCGTCTTCGGCTCCCCGCCGGCCGAGAACGGGAGCGTGCTGCGCCGGCTGGTGCTCGTCCGCGAGGACCAGGAATACCCGGACTCCCAGGGCTATCCGAGCTTCAAGGCGTCCCACGCGCTCCGCGCCGCGTCCTTCTCCTACCCGAACTGGGACGCGGACCTGGCCTCCTCGCTGCTAGCCGACTTCGGGCTGCGGGCGAAGCAGACGGTCAGGAGCCTGTCGCGCGGGCAGCGCTCCGCCCTCGGGATCACGATCGGGCTCGCCGCCCGCGCGGACGTGACGCTCTTCGACGAGCCGTACGCCGGGCTGGACGCGGTCGCGCGGCGGATCTTCTACGACCGGCTGCTTGAGGACTTCACCCTGAACCCCCGGACCGTGCTGCTCTCCACCCACCTGATCGACGAGGCCGCCGGCCTGTTCGACCAGGTGGTCATGCTCGACCGGGGCCGGGTGGTCCTGAACGCGGCGGCCGATGAACTCCGGGGCATGGTCACCACGGTGAGCGGCCCGGCCCTCGCCGTGCATGCGTTCACCGAGGGCCGCCCGGTCTGGGAACGGCGCGAACTCGGCTCCCAGGCCTCGGCCGTCATGGTGGGGCGGGTCTCCGGCGATAACCGCGAGCGGGCGCGGTCGCTCGGCCTGGACCTGGCCCCGCTGTCCCTGCAGCAGCTTATGGACCACGCCTCCGCCGGGCCGGGCGCCGCCGGGCCCCTGATGATGAGGAACAGCGCGTGAACAGCATGATCAAGGTGGCCCGCTACCACCTGGCGCAGCCGGCGATGCTCCTGTGGGTCCCGTGGGCGCCGGTGGCGGGGACCTTCGCCTTCAGCGCGATCCGGCAAGGCGCCGTCTCCTCCGGCGGGCTGGTCATCCTCTTCGTCATGTTCTTCGTGGCGGGCTGGCAGCGGGCCGGCCGGTGGCTGCCCCTCGGCCTCGCGCTCGGCGCGACCCGCCGCTCCTTCTACGCTGGAACCGCGCTGCTCGGGGTGTCGATCGCCCTCGTGGACGGCCTGGTGATCGCCGGGCTGCAGTCCGTCGAACGGGCGACCGGCGGCTGGGGGCTGTCCATCACCTTCTTCCGGGTACCGGAGATGCTGAACGGTCCCTGGTACGACACCTGGCTGACCTCGTTCGTCGGGCTGTCCGCGCTGTTCGCGTACGGCATGTGGTTCGGGATCGTGAACCGCCGGTGGGGCGTGCTGGGGCTGATCGCGTTCATCGCCGCGCAGTTCCTGGCCGGGCTCGTGTACGCCCTGACCGGCCGCCCCGGGAACCTCACCGGCCTGGGCGCCCTCGGCCTGACCGGCGTCGCCGCCGCGCTGACGGTGGTGTTTCTGGCCGGCGGCCACGCCACCATCCGCCGCGCCGCGGTCTGAGGGGGACCTTTGTCCCTATCGATGTACGCCGCAAGCCGGCGAAACTGAACATGCGTCAGAGGAGTCGCGGCGGCGGTGGGGCCGCGCGACTTGACGCCGCCACGGCGGGATGCGCCGGGAGGCGGCGAAGACCAGCGTGACGGGGCACTGGCCGCGCCTTGGGTGGGGGGCCGCGGCCAGTGCCCCTGATCGCGGGCCGGACGCTACGGTGGTGCCCGGCGGCTACTGGCGCGTGAGGTTGGCCGCGCCGCCCCGGAGCACGAACTTCTGGATCTTGCCGGTGGCGGTCTTGGGCAGTTCGTTCACGAACGAGACGCCGCGCGGCGCCTTGTAGTGGGCGATCCGTTCCCGGACGAAGGCGACGAGTTCCTCCTCGGTCAGCGATGCGCCCGGCAGCAGCACCACGAAGGCGTGCGGGGTCTCGCCCCATTTCTCGCTCGGCAGCCCGACCACCGCGACCTCGTCCACGGCCGGGTTCCGCAGGATCGCGCCCTCCACCTCGATGGTGGAGATGTTCTCCCCGCCGCTGATGATCACGTCCTTGATCCGGTCGCGGATCTCCAGGTAGCCGTCGGGGTGGACGACCGCGGCGTCGCCGGTGTGGAACCAGCCGTCGCCCATGGCCTTTTCCGTGGCCGCCGGGTCGTTGTAGTACCCGTCCATGACCACGTTCCCGCGCACGGTGATCTCGCCCATCGTCTGGCCGTCGGCCGGCACCTCGTCGCCGTTGTCGCCGACGACCCGGATCTCGCCGGAGGTGATGAGCTCAACCCCGGTCCGGGCCTTCGCGATCGCCCGCTCCGAGGGCGGAAGCGACTCGTCCTCCGGGCGCGGGGCGCAGATCGTAATGAACGGCGCGGTCTCGGTCAGGCCGTAGACCTGGGTGATGTTCCAGCCGAAGTCGCCTTCCAGGCGCTCGATGGTCGCGGCCGCCGGGGGCGCGCCCGCGGTGACGATCTGGACGCCGCCGACGACCTCGCCCCGGACTTCCGGCGCCGAGTTGGCCAGCGAGATCAGCACCGTCGGCGCGGACGCCATCCACCGGACCTTCTCGTCCCGGATCAGGCCGAAGATCGCTCCCGCGTCCACCTTCCGCAGGCACACGTGGACCGCGGCGGCGGCCGTCACCGTCCAGGTGAACGTCCACCCGTTGGCGTGGAACATCGGCAGCGTCCACAGGTAGCCCTCGCCGATTCCCACCTGGAAGTGAACCAGCGTGCCGATGGAGTTCATCGCGGCGTTACGGTGCGTGATCATCACGCCCTTCGGCCGGGAGGTGGTGCCGCTGGTGTAGTTGATGGTGAGCAGGTCCCGTTCGCCGATCTCGGGCCGGGTGAATTCTCCGGACGTGGCCGCGATCAGTCCCTCGTAGTCCAGCCAGCCGTCACCGGAGCCTTCGAACGCCACGAAGTGCCGCACGCCGGGCATCTGGTCGCGCACCCCGTCGATCAGCCCGAGGTAGTCGCTGTGGACGCACACCACGGACGAGCCCGAGTGGTTCACCATGTAGACGAAGTCGTCGGCCGTCAGCCGGTAGTTCATCGGCACCAGGACGGCGCCGATCTGCGGCACGGCGTAGAACGCCTCGAGCTGGGCGTGGGTGTTCGGCGCGATGGTGGCGACGCGGTCGCCCTGCCGGACCCCGAGGCCCTGCAGCGCGGCCGACCAGCGGTCGCACCGGTCGAAGAACTGCTCGTAGGTCAGGCGCAGGTCGCCGTCGACGACGGCTTCCCGGGCGCCGTGCAGGAGCCGGGTGCGGCGGGCGAACTCAAGCGGAGACAGCGGTGTTTCCATGCTGGCTCATAATGCCAGGTCGCGCCCGAAACCAGTACCCCCTAACGGGGGCGGGCGGCCAGGTTCGAGTGGCAGGCCCGCAGGGTGCGGCGCAGGCCGGAGACGTCGGGCTCCGCCAGGCCGGACACCATGGACGATTCCAGTTCCGCGACCGCGTCCCGGTACTGGTCCAGCAGTTCCCGTCCCGCCGGGGTGAGGCCTACGAGGAGGCGCCGCCGGTCGGAGGGGTCGCGGCGGCGCTCGATGAGGCCGCGGCCCTCCAGGGTGCCGATCATGTCAGCCATCGACTGCGCGGTCACGAACGAGTTCCGGGCCAGCTTCGCCGACGTCATGTCGTCGTTGCGTTCCAGCACCGTGAGCGCCGTGTACTGCAGGGACGTGAGCCCGGAGGGCCGCACGATGTCGTCTAGGCGCGCCCGGGCCGCCAGCTCAACCTGTTTGACGAGGTACAGAAGCAGCGGCTCGGGTTGTGCGGATACGGAACCCGGCATATGCGCGTGTTACCCGCCTTCCGGGCCGGATATTCGGCCGAGTCACTACCGTCGGTATGCGAACATACGAGCATGGACCTTCTCGCCGACCTCGAAGCCCGGGGCCTCGTCCAGGACAGTACCGACCGCGACGAGCTGCGCAAGCGCATCAGCGAAGGTCCGGTCGGCCTGTACTACGGATGCGACCCGACCGCGGACAGCCTCCACGTCGGCAACCTGATCGGCATGCTGATCCTGCGCCGGTTCGCCGACGCGGGGCACGACGCCGTGGCCCTGGCCGGCGGCGCCACCGGGATGATCGGCGACCCGAGCGGGAAGTCCAGCGAGCGCAACCTCCTCGACGAGGCCACGCTGAAGCACAACACCGAGCGCATCGCCGGCCAGCTGGAGAAGATCAGCCACGTCTCGCTGGTCAACAACCTGGACTGGACCGAGCCGATCAGCCTGATCGACTTCCTCCGGGACGTCGGCAAGCACGCGAACGTCCGGCAGATGATTTCGCGCGAGGTCGTCAAGGCCCGCCTGGACAGTGACACCGGCATCTCGTTCACCGAGTTCACCTACCAGCTCCTCCAGGCCCACGACTACCTCCACCTGTTCCGCACCCGGAACATCGAGCTGCAGATCGGCGGCTCGGACCAGTGGGGCAACCTGGTCGCGGGGGCGGAGCTGATCCGGAAGGCCGAGGGCGGCCACGCGCACGCCCTCACCTGGCCGCTGCTGCTCCGGGCCGACGGCAAGAAGTTCGGCAAGAGCGAGGACGGGGCCGTCTTCCTGGCCGCCGACCGCACGTCGCCGTATCAGTTCTTCCAGTACTGGATGAACGTGCCGGACGCCGACATCGAGCGGTTCCTGCTCCAGCTCACGCTGCTGCCCACGGGAGAATGCCAGGAGATCGCCGCGGCGCACGCCGAGGCGCCGTTCAAACGCGAGGGCCAGCGTCGCCTGGCCCGCGAGGCGACGACGATCGTGCACGGGGAGGAGGCGGCCCGGGCCGCCGGGGAGGCGAGCGGGATCCTGTTCGGCGGGACCCCCGCGGGCGCCTCGAACCAGGCCCTGGAGTTCCTGGCCACCGAGGTGCCGACCACCGCGTTCGAGCCGGGCGACCTCGTCCGCGTGCTCGCGAGCACCCCGCTGGCGTCGTCGCTGTCCGATGCCCGCCGCGCGATCGGCCAGGGCGCCGTCTCCGTGAACGGCGAGAAGGTGGCCGGCGACGACCGCGAACTCGCCGGCGCCGACCTGCTGCACGGCCGGTGGCTGCTGCTGCGCAAGGGCAAGCGCAACTACCACCTTCTCGACGCCGGAGCGCGTTAGCCCGGGAGGGACGGCCCCGGGACCAGGCGCGTGACCTGGTCAGCGATTGTGACCCGCCATTCGTGTACGGTGTGTACTTAAATCGCTACTGTCGGGGGTGGGATTGGTGGCTGCGGGGACCAGCAACCGGGTGCTGATCGCTTTCGGCGCCTCTGCCGCGGTGATCGGCGGGGTGGTCGGAGGGGTGATCGCGACCGGGATCGACTCGCCGGGCGGCACCCACGCCAGCGCGAGCGGGCGGGCCCAGTCGTCCTGCTCCGTCTCCCAGGTGGCGCAGAAGGTCCTGCCGTCCGTGGTCACGATTTCCGCGGAGGGCTCGGGCTCGGCCGGAACCGGGTCCGGGGAGATCATCAAGTCCGACGGCTACATCCTGACCAACAATCACGTGATCGCCCCCGCCGCGGGGTCCGGCGGGAAGCTGGGCGTCACCTTCAACGACGGGAAGACCGCCGCCGCGAAGCTGGTCGGGCGGGATCCGCTGACCGACCTCGCGGTGATCAAGGTCAGCGAGAGCCGCCTCCCGGCGATCCCGACGGGCCAGTCGCAGTCGCTGACGGTCGGCCAGCCGGTCGTCGTGCTCGGGGCGCCGCTGGGCCTGTCGTCCACCGTGACCAGCGGCATCGTGAGCGCGCTGGACCGGACGATCAACGTGCCGGGGGAGAACTCGCAGACGGCTCTGCTGATCAACGCGGTGCAGACGGACGCGGCGATCAACCCGGGCAACAGCGGAGGCTCCCTGGTCAACTGCGAGGGCCAGTTCGTGGGCATCCCGTCGGCCGGCGCGTCGGTGCCGTCGGCGTCCGGAGAGTCCAGCGGCGGCAGCATCGGGCTGGGGTTCGCGATCCCGTCCGATCTCGCCCTCCCGTACGCGGACGAGATCATCTCCACCGGGAAGGTGTCCCACGCCTACCTGGGCGTGGACGCGGCCCCGGTCGCGGCGGACGCCGCGAAGGTCAACGGCTCCGCCGAGGGCCTGGCCGTCTCCGGGGTCGACCCGAAAGGCCCGGCTGCCAAGGCGGGCCTCAAGGCCGGCGACGTGATCACGGGGGTCGACGGCCAGCCCGCCGTCAGCACCGATCAGCTGGTCGAGCTGACCATCCGGATGCACCCCGGCGAGAAGATCCCGGTGTCGTTCGCCCGCGCCGGCGCCGCCCGCCAGGCCACCCTGACCCTCGCCGCCCAGCCGTAAGGAACTGATCAGGACAGCACCAGCTGGCTCTGGGTGACCTTCGCGACCAGCTTGCCCTGGTCGTCGGAGACCTCGGTCTCCACGACGATCAGGGTGCGCCCGGAGTGCAGGGGCCGGGCCGCCGCCTCGACGTACCCGGAGCGAGCCCCGCGCAGGAAGTTGGTCTTCGACTCCACGGTGGTCGTCCCTTTAGCGCCGTCGGGCAGGTTCAGGTAGGCGCACGCCCCGCCCGCGCTGTCCGCGAGCGCCATGATCGCCCCGCCGTGCAGCACGCCGCCGGACGTGCACAGCCCGGCCGCCCACGGCAGCCGCGCCCGCACCTCCCCGGGCTCGTACCGCTCGCAGGTGATCCCGAGAGTCCGGGTAAACGGCATCAACGTACCGAACGGGTCTTCGCTGCTCCCCATGCCCGCAAGCCTAATCCCCGCCGCCCGCAGAAAACCCTCTGAAGCCTCAGAGGTCGGTACGGAAGGTGTTAAGGGCCTCTTACGAACCGGTCATACGCCGAACTATGGGATCAAGCTCCCCGTAGACCTACAGACGAGGCAACACCGAGTCGGTCAGGGCACGGCAGCCTGATCCGGAAAGGAGACGACGTGGCCATCCGCGCCAACCACCCGCCGCCGGAGGCGGGCCAGCGGGGCGGCGAGCCCGGGGGATACCCGGCCGGATCGCAGGGTCAGGACACGCGTGTCCAGGCCCCGCCGCAGTACGTACCTCAGGGGCCTCACCCGAGCGGCCCCATGCACCGGGCCCGGACCGGCTCGCAGCAGGCCGTGCCCGGGGGCCCGCCCGCTCCCCGGCGCGTCACCCGGCCCGTGCTGCCGGGAATCGTGCTGGCCGTGATCGCGGCCGGGGCGGCCGCGGTGATCTGGATGTGGTGGCGGGACACCACGTCGATCCAGGGCACCGGGAACGTCCTGACCAACGCGGGCCGCATCCTCGGACTGCTGTCGGCCTACGGGTTCGTGGTCCTGGTCGGCCTCATGGCCCGGCTGCCGCCGCTGGAGCGCGGCATCGGCTCGGACCGGCTCGCCCGCTGGCACGCCATGGGCGGCCGCTACGTCATCACCCTGGTGACCGGCCACGTGGCCTGCATCGTCTGGGGCTACGCCCTCACCGCGCACGTCTCGGTGTTCAGCGAGACCGGAACGATGATCCGAGGCGAGCCGGACGTTCTCATGGCCACCGTGTCGTGGGGCCTGCTGCTCGGCATCGCCGCCTTCTCGGCCCGGGCCGCCCGCCGCCGGCTGAAGTACGAGACCTGGTACTACATCCACTTGTACACCTACCTGGCCATCGCCCTGGCGTTCAGCCACCAGTTCGCCGACGGGCAGGAGTTCGTGTCCAACGCGACCGCCCGCTACGCGTGGTCGGCCCTGTATATCGCCGTCGCCGCCGCGATCGTCTGGTTCCGGTTCGTCACCCCGCTCCTGCGGGCCCGCCGGCACGGGTTCGCCGTGCACGGGTCGAAGGCCGAGGCGCCCGGGATCGTCTCCCTGTTCATCTCCGGCGACGATCTCCACAAGCTGCACGCCGAGCCGGGCCAGTTCTTCCGCTGGCGGTTCCTGTGCCGGGGCATGTGGTGGCAGTCGCATCCGTACTCGCTGTCGGCCATGCCGCGCGGCGACCTCATGCGGATCACGGTCAAGGCCCGGGGCGACCACAGCGCCGCCCTGCCCGACATCCCGGTCGGCACCCGGGTGATCGCCGAGGGGCCCTACGGGGCGTTCACCCCGGCGCTGAGCAACCGCCGGGTGCTGCTGATCGCCGGCGGCGTCGGGATCACCCCGATCCGGGCCATGTTCGCCGCGATCCCGAAGCGGATGAACGACGGCATCACCCTCATCTACCGGGCCAGCAACCCCCGCGACATCGTGTTCAAGCAGGAACTCGACGCCATCGCCGCCGACCGGGGCGCGACCGTGCATTACGTGATCGGATCGCGGGCCGAGCTCGGCTACGACCCGCTGTCCGCCGATGACCTGAAGGACGGGGTTCCCGGGCTGCACCGGTACGAGGCCTACGTCTGCGGCCCGCCCGGCATGACCGGGGCGGCCGTGAAGTCGCTCCGCCAGGCCGGGATCCGCCGCCACCGCATCCACCACGAGTCGTTCGACTTCTGAGAGGACCGTTCCCATGATGATCCGCGCCGTCCTGGCCCTCGGCGGCACCGCCGCCGGCCTCGCCGCGCTTCTGTCGTTCAAGACCCACCCGGCCGCGGAGGCATCGGCGGCCCCCATGGCGCCCGCCCCGGGCGGGTCCGCGAGCGCCGCGCCGATGAAGGGCGCGTCCGCCGGGAAGGCCGGCGCGTCGAAGCCGGGGACCGCGAACGCCGCGGCTCACACCGTCACCGGCTCGGCGGTCAGCACCCAGTTCGGCCCGATGCAGGTCGCGGTCACGATGGCCGGCAAGAAGATCACCGGCGTCAAGGTCCTGCAGAAGACCGACGACGGGGCCGAGAGCCAGCAGATCGACGCCAACGCGATCCCCAAGCTCACCAGCGAGACTCTCGCCGCCCAGAGCGCCCGGATCGACGCGGTCAGCGGTGCCAGCTACACCAGTTCCGGCTACAAGCAGTCCCTCCAGAGCGCCCTCGACAAGGCGATGTAACCCGGCTACCGCGTAACCCGGCTACCGCGGCGTTATGTTCGCGGTTCCTGTTGCCGGGGCAGCACAGAATGCCAACATAAGCTGCCGGTTCGGCCGACGAGGCCGTCGAGGATCTTGTCGAGGACGCGGTCGAAGCTGGCCTCCGGGTCAAAGGGCTCCGGGGGCCCGCTAGCCGCGACGCAGGCGGCGAACCGGGGGTAACGGCCGGTGGCGAGCAGTTCGGGGAGACGAGCGTACTGGGCGGCGGCGGGACCGTCCGGCCCGGCGGCCGCGGCGGCGGCCGCCTGCAGTTCGGTGCGGACCATGTTCATGGCGAAGCCGTTGACCAGGGCGATGATCTCCAGGCGCTCCCGGGCCGGGAGACCCGTCGGATCGAGGGCTTCCAGGGCGAACTCCAGGAGAGCCAGGGTGGCGGGCCCTATCGGCTGCAGATGGGAAATCGCCTCGACCAGCCACGGGTGCCGGAGCATGACCTCCCGCTGCCGGCGGGCCACCGCGTGCAGGTCGGCGCGCCAGTCGCCGCTCGGCGCGGGCAGGTTCATCTCGCCGCTGGCGGTCTCGGCCATCTCGTAGACGAGGGTCTCCTTGTCCGGCACGTAGTTGTACAGCGACATCACGCCGGTCCGGAGCCTCGCGGCCACCGCGCGGAAGGTCACGCCCTCCAGGCCCCCGGAGTCGCCGATCGCGATGGCGGCCGCGACGACTTCCTCGCGGCTGTGCCGGGGCCGGGGCCCTCGTTTCCGTCTCGGCTCCGGTGACGGTGTTTCCGCGGACATGACGTGCAGGCTACTCCTCCCTTGAATTACGTACTACGTACGCCGTACTATGTACTTAATTAAAGGGAGGGTAAAGAAATGGTCGCTATAGAGGCAGCTGGCCTGCGAAAATCCTTCGGCAAGGTGGAAGCGCTGCGCGGCGTTGACCTGGCGGTTCCCGAGGGCGGAGTCTGCGCCCTGCTCGGGCCGAACGGCGCGGGCAAAACCACGGCGATCCGGATCCTGGCGACGCTGACGCCGCCCGACGCCGGCACCGCGCGCGTCGCCGGCCACGACGTCATCGCCGAGCCCCGGAGGGTCCGCGAGGCGATCGGCCTGGCCGGGCAGCACGCGGCCGTGGACGATGATCTCAGCGGCTGGGAGAACCTGTTCATCATCGGCCTGATGCTGCACCTGGGACGGCGCCGGGCGCGGGCCCGGGCCACGGAACTGCTGGAGCGATTCGGTCTCGACGGTGCCGGAAACCGCCTGGTGAAGACGTGGTCGGGCGGCATGCGGCGGCGCCTGGACCTGATCGCGAGCCTGGTCGTCGAGCCGGAGATCCTGTTCCTCGACGAGCCGACTACCGGCCTGGACCCGCGCAGCCGGGCCGAGATCTGGTCCGCTGTCCGGGAGCTAGCGGCGTCCGGCACGACCATCCTCCTGACGACGCAGTACCTGGACGAGGCCGATCGGCTGGCCAGCCAGATCGTGATCATCGACGCGGGCAGGGTCACGCTGCAGGGACGTCCCGGAGAGCTGAAAGACCGGATCGGCGGCCGGGTTGACGTGGTTCTCGCCGACGGCGCGGCCGGCGAGCCCGCGTGGACCGCCGCCGAGACGGTGCTGCGCGGCATCGCGGCCGGCGACCTGGCCGCGGACCGGGACACCCGGTCGCTGACCGCGCCGGTCAAGACCGGGGCGATCACCCTGCCCGAACTCGTCCGCAGGCTCGACGCGGCCGGCGTGGACGTCGAGGACGTCAGCGTCCGGAAGCCCACCCTGGACGAGGTCTTCCTCGCCGGAACGGAGACGGCAGCATGATCACCGCTGTTACCGACGGGGCCGCCGCGGCGGAACGCCAGCTCAGAAGGCTCCGGCACGACCCGACCGCGATCGCGCTGACGGTGGGCGGGCCGGTCTTCTTCATCGTCATCTTCGGGTACATCTTCGGCAGCGCTATCTCGGTGCCCGGCGGCGGGAACTACCGCGAGTTCCTCGTTCCGGGCCTGTTCGCCACGACCGGGGCGAACATCCTTCCGGCGATGGTCGCGATGGCCCGGGACAGCGGCCGGGGAGTGGTGGACCGCTTCCGTTCGCTGCCGATCGCCCGCCTGGCCGTGCCCTTCGGCCAGGCGGCGTCCACCGCGGTCTACGGGGCCATCAGCTTCGTCCTGATGGCGGCCTGCGGCCTGGCCGTGGGCTGGCGGATCCACCGCGGCGCGGGCTATGTACTGGCCGCGCTGGCCCTGATCGTGGCTTTCCAGTTCGCCGCGACCTGGATCGGCATGTACGCGGGACTGGTGCTCGGCAACGAGGAGAAGGCCGGGCAGGCGTCGATCCTGGTCTTCCCGGTCATGATGCTGTCCAACGTCTTCGTGCCCACGCAGGGAATGCCGGCCTGGCTGCGGGCGGTCGCGGACTGGAACCCGGTGAGCGCGTTCGCCGCGTCCCTGCGGGAACTGTTCGGGAACCCGGCCGCGCCCGCCAACGGTGCCTGGCCCCTGCTCCACCCCGTCGTGGCGTCGGCCGGCTGGATCGCGGTGCTGCTGGTGATCTTCGTCCCGCTGTGCGTCGCGAGGTACGCCCGTTCCTGAACGGTCAGGAGCCCGCCGTGGGCACCGCCGGGACGTGGAGGGCGGCCGGGATGAGGAGCCTGGCCCCCAGGGCCAGGGCGGCGACCGCGACGATGCCGAAGACGAAGACCCAGGCGCCGCCCGGCACGCCGGTCATGCGGGCCAGCTGGTCGGCGTCGGTCTTGCCCGGGCGCCCGCGGCGGTAGGAACGGGACCGCTCCCGGTGCAGCTCGAAGACCGGGCGGACACCGCCGAGCATGAGGAACCAGGCGGTTCCGTAGCTGAAGACGGACTGCACCGCGGCCGACGTGAGCAGGGACACGGCGCACACGACGGCCGCGGTTCCCAGGACGGCCAGGGCGCCGTAGGCGTTGCGGATGGCCAGGAACGTGGCAGCCAGCAGCGCGAGCAGCAGCCACAGCTCGGCCGTGACGTGATGCGCGGCCAGCAACCAGGCGGCCAGTGCCCCCAGGACGGGCGGAGTGATGTAGCCGGCCAGGGTGGTGAGCACGATGCCCGGGCCGTTGCCCCGGCCGCGCGAGTAGGTGACTCCGGACGTGTCCGAGTGCAGCCGGATGCCTTCCAGCTTGCGCCCGCTGAGCAGGGACACCAGGGCGTGCCCGCCCTCGTGCGCGATCGTGATGGCGTTCCGCGCTATATGCCAGGCCGGCCGGTACAGCACGACGGCGAGGGCGATGAGGCCCGCGACCGCGATAATCCACACCGGCGGCGCGGGCTGCGTCCCGGTCACCCTGTTCCAAAGCTCGCCGATCACCGACATGCCGGACAGGGTAGACGGTGTTCCGGTAGGACCGGTACCGCGGCCCGGGCTCGCCTTCCCCACGGCGGGCCGAGCAGGATGACCGCGGTGAACGCGACGACCAGGCCCAGGCGCAGCAGGCCGAGCAGCGGGCTGTCCGCGCTGACCGCGTGGACGGCGGTCAGCGCGGTGAACGAGATGACCGTCCACCTCGGCACCGGCACCCTCGTTCCCGTCATGTCCCACAGGAACGCGCCGAGAAGGACCCCGGCGGTGTAGTAGCCGTGGTCCGCCGGATCGAGGGCGATCCGGGCGCCGACCCCCAGCAGGATGATCGCCGGCCAGCGGCCTCGTGCCACGCTGGCCGCCGCGAGCGCCCAGCCGGCGAGCAGCTGGGCGCTCCGGTCCCACCAGGGGGTGCGGGACGCGCGGACGCCGAGGGCGCGCAGCGCCGATCCGGGCAGGTTCCGGATCGTGTAGTGCATGGCGGCGACCGTGTGGGGGTCGGCGATGACAAACGGCAGCCACGCCGCGGCCACGACGGCCAGCGCGCTGGCGGACGCGCGTGCCCAGGACCGGACCGCGAGAGTGAGCACGAGGGGCAGGAAGACCAGG
>WRBL01000060.1 GCA_009784565.1 Streptosporangiales bacterium
CGGCACCGGCCCGGGCGTAAGTATTTCGCGAGGAATAAATTCATGTCATCGTGACCATTTGCGGGGGGACATTGTTTACCTCGCGGTCTTAGCCTGTTCGGCGCGAGATGGAATTAGAGGCGCGGGACGGGACGAGCTGTTTGCATAAATGGATTTCGATATCGGGGCGCCGGGGGCTATGAATCAGGATCTCCGGTGGCTGGGGAGGGTCGGTCCGGGGTCGGCGGTAGCGGGATACCGGGTTGAGTCGCAACTGGGCGTCGGAGGCATGGCCGTGGTCTTCCGCGCGACAGACGAACGGCTGGGCCGGATGGTGGCCCTGAAACTGATGGCGCCGCAGTGGGCGGAGGACCCGCAGTTCCAGCGCCGGTTCATCGCCGAGTCCCGGGCCGCCGCGATGGTGGACGATCCGCACATCATCCCGATCTACGAGGCGGGCGAGGCGGACGGACTGCTGTTCATGGCCATGCGCCTGGTGAACGGTTCTGACCTGGAAGGAGTCCTTCGCAGGGAAGGGGCCATGCGGCCGCCGCGGGCGGTGGAACTGCTGTCCCCGGTCGCGTCCGCTCTCGATGCGGCGCACTGGGCCGGGCTGGTCCACCGTGACGTCAAGCCCGCGAACATTCTCGTCCATCAGCGGCCCGGACGCCCCGATCACGTGTACCTGACTGACTTCGGGCTGAGCAAGAGCGCGGCCTCCTCCGGCACGAGCATGACGGGCGCGGGCCAGTACCTGGGCACGCCGAACTATTCCGCGCCGGAACAGATACGCGGGAACCCGGTGGACGGCCGGGCGGACCAGTACTCCCTGGCCTGCGTCGCCTACGAACTGCTGACCGGGCACGTTCCGTTCGAGCGGAAGGACGGGCTGGCCGTTCTCGATGCCCATGTCCATGAGCGTCCCCCCTCGCTGGCGGCCTGGCGGCCCGATCTGCCGGCCACGGCGGACTCAGTGCTGGCCAAGGCCCTGGCGAAGGCGCCCGGCGACCGCTATCCCGCCTGCCAGGACTTCACCGAGGCGCTGCGTGGCGCGTTCGGCGTCGCCGCGTACGGGGTCCCGGCTCAGGCGGGGCTGCCGCGGGCGGTTCCGCCCGCCCCTCCGGCTCAGCGCCCTCCCGTCCCGCGGCGCTTCCGCGAAGAGCGCGAAGAGACGGACACCGGCAGCGCCCTTCGCGCCCTCCGCGCGGCCAGAACCGCCGCGCCGTCCGCTGTCGCCGATCCGCCTCCCGTGCCCGAGCCCTCGTGGCTGACAGAAGAAGACGCGGAGTCGCCGGGGGAGAAGCGAAGGCTCAAGCGCGGGCCGGTTCTCGCGATCGGCGGAGTCATCGTCGCGGCGGCCGTCGCCATCCCTCTCGCGATCACGCAGGCATCCTCGTCGGCGTCCAAATCCGGGCTGTCGGCCTACGACAACTTCATCGCCCCGTCCGGTCTCGGCGTGGTGTCGGCCGCGATCTCACCTGATGGCCGGACCATCGCCATGTCGGACACCGAAGGCTCGGTCAAATTCCTCGACCGAGACACGCACGAGCGCACAGGGATCATCCCCCTCAGCGATGTCACCGAAGGTCCCAGCACCATCGTCTACTCGCCTGACGGCCGTACGATCGTCGAGGCTCAGGCGAACGGGCCGACCTATCTCTGGGACGTCGCTACCCGCAGGAAACTCGCCACCCTGACCGGTCCGGACGGCGCCGGGTCCGGGATGGGCGACATCTCCTTCTCCCCGGACGGCAGCACCATCGGAGCCGTGGGCACCAGCACGGGACACGCCTACCTCTGGAACGCGGCCACCGGCCAGTTCCGGGCCGCCCTCACCGACCCCAACGACGGGACCGTGAAGAGCATCGCTCTGTCGCGTGACAGCCGTACGGTCGCGCTGGCGGACCTGGCCGGCGGAGTTTATGTCGGCCAGGCCGGCACCAGCACCGATGTCGGCACCGGCACCTGGGTCACTCTTGCCCGGCCGGGCGACACCGGGATTGAAAGCGTCGCGTTCTCGCCCGACGGCCGGACCGTCGCCGCGGGGAGCGCCAGCGGGAACACCTACCTCTGGGACGCCGCCAGCCGCCGGAAGGTCGCCGTCCTGCCCGGGGGCCAGGGAAACCAGGTGAACGACGTCGTGTTCTCCCCGGATGGCCGCGCTATCGCCACCCTGGTCGACGGCACCACGGGTTTCGCGAAATCCCACGTCTACCTGTGGAACGCCAGAACTCACAAGAGGTCCGCGGCGCTGAACACGTCCGGGCTGGCCAGCGTCGCGTTCTCGCCCGACAGCCGCACCATCGTCACGACCGAGGACAACTACGACATCTCCCTGTGGCACGTGCCCGGCTCCTGAGCCCAGGGTGTGACGGCGGGGGCGGGGCCGGGGTCGCGGCGGCGCTGGAGGCGGAGGGCGGTGGCGGCGAGGGCGACCATGGCCAGGACGAAGGCCGTGTAGCCGGCCGTCGTGCCGCGCAGGCCCCACGTGTCGGCGGCCAGGCCGCCGATCAGGGCCGGGACGCTGTAGGCGAGGTAGGAGATGGTGAACATCGCCGCGAACATCCGGCCCCGCTGGGCGGCCGGGGCGTGCGCGACCGAGGCCAGGACGCCCGCGTAGGCGGTGCTGAACCCGGCGCCCGCCACGGCCAGGCCCGCCATGTAGACCGCGGCCGAGCCGGTGAGCGCCCCGGCCAGCTGCAGGATCAGGCCGGCGCCCAGCAGGGAGTAGGCGAGCGGCAGCCGGACCGGCCAGCGGGACGAGCCCGCCCGGGGCGCGGCGATCGCGGCGGCGAAGAAGAAGCCGGCCAGCAGGGTCCCGCCCGCGGCGACGTTGCCGATGCCCAGGTCGCGGGAGACGATCGAGGAGCCCAGGGACAGGTCCAGGCCGGCGAGCGACCAGGTCGCGATCAGCGCGGGAACCCCGGCGAGGAACGGCGTCCGGACCTCGGCGGGGATGGAGATCTTCGGGGTGAGGACCCGGGCCACGTGCGCCCGGGAGGTGAAACCGGTCCGGGGCGACGTCTCGGGCACCACGATGATGACCGCGACCGCGAGCAGGATCAGGGCGGCGGCGATGGCCTCGTAGACCAGGAAGCGGGGGTCCGGGGCGTACTGGACGAGCACCGCGCTGATCACGACCCCGGCGCCGAGACCCCCGCTCTGCGTTATGGTCTGCGTCAGCGACCCGGTCCGGCGGCTGGGCTGCAGGTCGGCCAGCGCGGCGCTGAGCGTGCCCTGCGCCAGGCCGGTGCCCGCGCCCTGGACGACCCGGGCGGCCAGCAGCATCCCGGTGCCGTTGGCGACGATGAACATGAGCATCGAGACCGCCAGCATCAGCACCGCGGTCACGGCCACGGGCTTCCGGCCCACGTGATCGGAGAGGGCGCCGACGGTGAGGAGGCTGAGCAGCAGGCCTCCGACGTAGACGGCGAACACCACGGTCAGCATCGCCGAGGAGAATCCCCAGAGCCGCTGGTAGACCGGGTACAGCGGCGACGGCGCCGCCGCGCTGATCATCACGATCGCGATGGTGGCGGCGACCGTGGAGAACCGGACCCGCTGCATGCTGCCTCCCGGGCTTATAGCAACTCTCTTGGCTTTAGGAAGGTAGCACGGGCCGATCGTCAAAAGCAAAGGCAGTTGCTTTTGCTACAGTGAGGCATGGCCGTTTCCGCTTCTTCTCACGCCACCGCCCAGGCGCGGCGGCCGGGCGGGCGCAGCGCGCGGGTCCGGGACGCCGTCTACACCGCGGTCGGCGAACTCGTCGGCGAAGGGCACCGCGACACGATGACCATCCCGCAGGTGGCCGAACGGGCGGGCGTCAACCCGACCAGCGTGTACCGGCGCTGGGGCAGCGTCGAGGCGCTCCTGTCGGAAGTCGCCGTCGCCGCCCTCACCGGGGACGACTCGCTGCCCGACACCGGGACGTTCGCGGGAGACCTGAAGGCGTGGGCTTCGGCTATCGCGGAGGACATCTTCCGGCCGGAGCGGGGGATCTACCTGCGGGCGCTGGCGTCCCGGGGCGGGCTGGACGGAAGCTGCCCCTGCTGGGAGCACCGGCTCCGGCAGGCGGAGAAGATGGCCGAACGGGGCCGGGAGCGGGGCGAGCGGACGCCGACGCCGCGGCAGATCGTGGATCACGTGGTGGCGCCGCTGTATCACCACGCCGTGTTCGGGCTGCCCGGGGGAGCTGCGTACGCGGAGGCACTGGTCGCCGACGTGTTCGCCCTGGCCCAGTAGGGCCGGACGCCGTTTACCGCCGGAGGGGGGCGGTGCCCGCCGGTTCCCGGCTTTTTACGGGCTTCGGCGGACTTCGGGGCTATTGCGCTATTTCACTTATTGAAGTCATTTGGTAGCGTTACGTGCAACTGGTGGATGGACCAGGGAGGTCAGGACATGCCTGGAACCGCGATGCTCGCTGCCTTTTCCCGGGACTGGATTGGCGGGGATATCCGGGAGTTGCGGGAGGTAGCCGAGAGGCTGTACTCCTACCTGCCACAGCTTCAGGACCTGGTCGACAGGCTGTCGATGACGTCGGAGAACCTCACTCACGGCCGGCCCGGCGGATGGCAGGGGCCCGCGGCGGACGAGTTCGCCGGAACGTGGAACCGTCAGGCCGCCGCCGCCCGCGTCCTGGAGGAGTACGTCAGTACGGCGGCCAGGACGATCGAGTGGCTGGCGGTGGAGCTTTCGCGGATCGAGTCGGCCCTGGAGAACGAGGCCTCCCTGGTCGCCAGGGACGGCGTCCACATCGGCGGCGACGGGACCGTGATCGGGTACGCGGGACCGGTCGGGCTGCTGACGGCGTTCGAGTACCGGACGCTGTTCCAGCGGGCGCAGGACGACGCCGAACAGGCGAGGACCGTGGCGGCGGAACAGCTCAGCCGGCTGTTCCAGCGGGTGCTGCGTCCCAGCCCGGCCCGGTGCTGAGCCAGCCCTCTGAACGGGCCGGAATAGACGGGTGACGCGGGGCGGTTGTCGGCGGCATGAGCGACACCACGGAGAAGC
This sequence comes from Streptosporangiales bacterium, assembly GCA_009784565.1. GTDB lineage: Bacteria > Actinomycetota > Actinomycetes > Streptosporangiales > Streptosporangiaceae > Trebonia. Next base: position 4,990 of record WRBL01000060.1, read on the forward strand.
AAGAGCCGGCACTGAGAATCGGAGCGGTCTTCCCCCAGACGGAACTCGGCGGCGACACCGGGGCGATCCGTACCTGGGCGACGGAAGTCGAACGAGCGGGCTACCAGCACGCGCTGATCTACGACCACGTGGTGGGCGCAGACCCGGCGGTCCACGGCCCGTGGGACCGGCCGTATGACGTGAAGACCACGTTCCGCGAGCCGTTCGTGCTGTTCGGCTACCTGGCGGCGCTGACCCGGCTGGAGCTTGTGACCGGAGTGATCATCCTGCCGCAGCGGCAGACCGCGCTGGTGGCCAAGCAGGCCGCCGAGGTCGACCTGCTCACCGGCGGGCGGTTCCGGCTCGGGGTCGGGATCGGCTGGAACCACGTCGAGTACGAGGCGCTCGGAAAGAACTTCCGCGACCGGGGCCGTCGCAGCGAGGAGCAGATCGAACTGCTCCGCCGGCTGTGGACCGAGCCGAGCCTCACCTTCGACGGCAAGCACGAGCAGGTCACCGGGGCCGGAATCAGCCCCCTTCCCGTGCAGCGGCCGATACCGCTCTGGATCGGCGGTCAGTCCCCGCGCGCCTACGAGCGCATCGGGCGGCTGGCGGACGGGTGGTTCCCCCAGTTCGGGCCCGGCCCCGAACTGGACGAGGCCCGCGGCATCGTCGAGGCGGCCGCGCGGGACGCGGGCCGCGACCCCGCCGCGCTCGGACTGGAAGGCCGGGTGACCTACACCGGGGACACCGGCTCCGTCGTCTCGGCCATCGAGGCCTGGCGCGCCGCCGGCGCCACCCACATCTCCGTCAACACGATGGGCGCTGGCCTGTCGGCGGACGCCCACGCGGGCGTTCTCGGCGAGATCGCGAGCGCCGCCGGGCTGTCTCGGTAGAGTGGCCGTGAGACAGGTTGACCTCGCGCAACGCCCTTCACCGGGTGTTGCGCGAGGTCGTTTTCGTTATCGGCGTTTACCTGGCGGCGTTCAGGGCGGCCTGGACGAAACGCCGCAGGAGAGGTTCGCGGACACCCGGGCGGAAGGCGAGCGACACCCGGCTGCGCGGCGCGTTCCGCAGCGGGATGAACCGGACGCCGGGATGGATGCTGCGCCGTTGCGCCACGTCGGGGACCACGCCGATGCCGCGGCCCGCCGCGACCGATTCCAGCCACTCGTCGAAGTTGGCCGTCGGCACGATCCGGCCCGGCCCCTGGCCGTCAGGCCACGACCACGGGCCGGTGGTGCCGCTGATGGTGTTGACGACGAGGGTCCAGCCGGGAGCGTCGTTCCAGTCGAGTTCGCCGGCACCAAGGTCGTAGCCGGCCGCGCAGACGGCGATCCGGGTCTCCTCGTAGAGATGAACGACGCGGACGCCCTGTGTGCCGGGGACGTCCCCGCGGACGAGCGCGATGTCGATCCGGCCTTCGCCGATGGCGGCTAGCGGATCGTCGCAGCGGATCAGGCTGACCGAATCCCCGGTGGCTTCCTCGAAGTCGGTGACGGCGTCCTGGGCCCACGGATCGGGCAGCAGCCAGCTGAACCCCAGGCGGACGGTGGCGTGCTCGCGGACCGCGGCCATGCCCAGCTCGAGATGGTTGAGGATCCGCGACGCGTACGGGAGGAACTCCTCGCCGGCGGGTGTCAGGGAGACCGGATGGGTGGTGCGGTCGACGAGGTCCGTCCCCAGCAGCGACTCAAGCTGCCTGACGGTACGGGTCAGGGTCGGCTGGGTAATGAAAAGCCGCTCGGCGGCCCGGCTGAACGACCGTGACTCCGCCACGGCGGTGAACACGCGCAGGTGCCGCAGTTCTATGTCCATGGGCGCCCGTTCAGATCGCGCTGGCCAGGTCGCGCAGCACGTCGGCGGCGGGGCCGGGCGCCGCCTGCCGGTAGCCGGTGCCGGCCCACAGGTGCACGGCTTCGGGGTCGCCCGCGGCGGCCGCGGCCTTGCGGATCGGGCTGGTCAGGTGGTGCAGGGCCGGGTACCCCGCCGGGGCCGCCAGGGCATGATCGACGATGAACTGGTTCTCCAGGGCCCGCGCGGGCCGCCCGGTGAAGCACCTGGTCATGATGGTCTCGCCGCGGGAATGGTCGGCGATGGCGGCCTGATGCACCGCGGAAGCGCCGCTCTCCTGCGTACGCAGCAGCGGCGTGCCGGCCATCACGGCCCGCGCTCCGGAGTGGATCACGGCCGCGGCCTGCTGCGGGGTGGCGAGCCCGCCCGCCGCGATGACCGGGAGCCGGGTGGCGTCGCCGACCATGGCGAGCAGCACCGCGAGCGGGATCTGCTCGGGCAGCCGCTCCGGGGTCAGCGTCGCCGAGTGCCCGCCCGCCGCGCAGCCCTGCACGACGAGCATGTCGGCCCCCGCGTCGGTCGCGGCACGGGCCTCGGCCGCGCTCGTGACCGTCTGGACGACGACGGTGCCCCGGGCCCGCAGGCCGCTGATGACGCGGCCCGGCGGGATGCCGAACGTGAAGCTCGCGACGGGGACCGGGTCGGACAGCAGCAGGCCGATTTTCGCGTCCCAGTGATCGTCGTCCTCGACGGGGTTCTCCGGGAGTTCGGCGCCGTAGCGGCGGGCCAGCGGCCGCAGCGCGTCGGCGTAGCGCCGGTACTCCGCGCGGTCGACCGGGACCGGGTTGGGGACGAACAGGTTGACACCGAAACCCCCGATTCCATCCGAACGGACCTGCGCAATCTGTTCAGCCAGCTGGGCAGCGCTCTTGTATCCGCCGGCCAGGAAGCCCAGGCCGCCGGCCCGCTCGGCGGCCCGCACGAGCGCGACAGTGGTGGGGCCGCCCGCCATCGGGGCGGCCAGGACCGGCGCCGTGACGCCGAGACTGTCCAGCGGCGATGTGGTCATGACTCCCTCGTTTCCCGGAACGACGCGGTCCGCGACGGCTCGACCATAGCGCCGACGCGGTGCGGGAACCGGATACGCAGCGCCGCGGCGGCGACCGCGGCCGCCAGGACGATGAAGGCGCCGACCAGCAGTGCCCCGTGGTACCCGCTGCCCAGGAGCGGCTTGACGGCCAGCGGCCCGAGGATCTGCCCGACGCTGTACCCGGCGGTCAGGATCGCGACCGACCGGGGGAACTGCAGGTGCGTCCCGATCGCGACCGCGGTCGAGGAGATGGCGACGAACGTGTTGCCGAAGAGCACTGCGGAGACCAGCGCGGGCGCGATGCCCCCGGCCAGGCTCGGCAGGGCGATCCCGGCGGCCTGGAGGGCCAGGGCGCACAGCAGCAGCGTGGACCGGGGACGCCGCTGGGCGAGGTAGGCCCACATCGCGGAGGCGGGCAGCGCGGCCAGGCCCACCACGACCCAGGAGCCGCCGCCCAGCCAGCCGGGTGAGTTCTGGCTGATCGCCGCGACCAGGAATGTCCCGGCGATGATGTAGCCGACGCCCTCCAGGCTGTAGCTGGCCAGGAGGGCCGCGAACCACCGGTGCGTTCGGGGCAGGTCGCCGTGCCGCTGCAGTACGGTCGCCTCGCCCGGCGGCTCCGGACGCAGGGCCCAGCCGGCCGCGCTCAGCGCGGCGGCCAGGACCGCCGAGCTCCACCACGCGGTACGCCACGACGAGGCCGACGCGGACTGGACGGCGAGAACCAGGACACCGGACAGGGCGATGCCCAGCCCGACTCCGCCGAACCCCCAGCCGACGAGGTGCTGCGCGCCGCGGTGCAGGCGGGCCAGCATGGCACTGGAGGAGATCACGAACAGCAGGGCGCTGGCCACGCCGGCGATCAGGCGCAGGGCCAGCCAGAGGCCAGGGATCTCAGTGACGGGCATGAGCGCCAGGGTGGCGACGATGAGCAGCAGCGATGCTCGCAGCGCCAGCCGGGAACGCGCGATGCCCGGGATGAAGATGCCGAGCAGGGCGCCCGCAAGGTACCCGGCGTAGTTCGCCGTCGCCAGGTCCGATCCCATCGACGCGGACATTCCCGCCTGGTGCTCCATGAGCGGCAGGATCGGCGTGTAGGCGAACCGTCCGACGCCCATTCCGACTGCCAGCGCCGCCGCGCCCTGGACGACGACACGCCATGGAGAGCCGTCCGCCGCCGTGACGGGCCGGACGCCGGCGGGGGAAGAAACTTCGGTCATGGCTGTGACGCTACGCGGGCCGAACGCAGATTTGAAATGCCTGTCCTGCCCGCGCGATACGTGCCGCGTATACCCGCAGGGACAGAGGGGAGGCGAAGACCGGCTCCGGATAACGGGTTTTGGTGGTTGGCGGGAAGTGAGGGGGCCGTTAGCATGGCCGGGCTCACGTTCTTGGCTGGCCGGGAGAGGTGCATGACGGAGCTGTTCGAAGTGGAGCCCACCGAGGTCTCGGGAGACCGGTGGGGGCTCGTGGTCGCCATCGCGGGAGGGGTGTCGCTGATCGCGGCGTTCTGCTTCCCGCCGGCCGGGGTCGTCGCGTTCATGGGGACGACCATGCTGGCGATTCGCCGGTTCCGGCAGATGCCGGTCACCGTCATCGTGGTGGCCGCGGCGGCGCTGCTCACGGCCCTGGCGACACCCGCGTCGTTCCTGTCCGGGCCGGCGACGGGCACCAGCGGCCAGCATGGTGCTTCGCTGGTGCCGTCGCCAAAGCCGTCCCGGTAACAAAGCCGTCCCGGTAGCCGGACGGCAGGCCGCGCCGGCCCGCCTAGAAGGAGACCGGAAGGTGGGGCGGCAGGTAGGGGATGCTGGCCATCAGGCCGACGAGGAACGCGGTCAGGCAGATCGGCGGCCTGCGGAAAGTCGAGTCCGTCGTCTCCCGGTGGTATGACATCTCGCCCTTGCGGACCGGTGACAGCACCGTGACCCGCTCGGCGACGCGGCTGCCGAAGCCGGAACCGGGCATGTAGAACTCGATGACGCGGCCCTTGCGCGCCGAGGCCCACTCCGTGATGGCGTCCGCCTGGGGCTGGACCCTGGTCGGCTCGTAGCTGTAGGCCGGGCCGCTCCACGACGTGGGGTTGGGCTTGACCTGCTCCAGGAGCACCGCGCGATTCCCGAAGTCGTCCGAGGCCCCGTACAGACGGTCGGAACGCGGCTCGGCGCCGGCCTTGTCCCGGGTCACCATGATGAACGACGGGTTGGCCCGCGCGGAGAGGACCAGGTCAAGCGGCACGGTCGCGTGGCGGGTGGCCGGGTCGTACAGCTGACGGCGGGCCAGTTCCGAATAGGCCATCTGCGTCAGGTTCTTCTGGTCGTCCTGCGAGGCCCACCAGTCCAGCGCCGTCTTGTCGAGCACAGGGTGCGTCAGCGCGTTCAGCGCGCACAGTTCGGCGGATGACATAACCGGAAGGTTCGTCATCTGGCCCGCGGCGGCCTGGACGATCGAGGACCGGACGCCGGTGAGTTCTTGAAGCATGGGCATGGCTGCGTTCCTTACGTTCGCGGCTATGCCCCCCGGACTTCCTAATCTAAGGAATTGGTCGCGGGCGCGGGAAGGTTATTCGCTTTCCCGGATGAACGATTATTTCAGCCTGTTCACAGGGATAACAAAGGCCACTCTGGATGGCTGGACCGACTCTCCTCCCCGCTAGGCGGCCAGGCGGAAGACGGCGATCTCGCCCAGATGCTCGCGGACCTTGCTCACGGGAGCGTCGGCCGGGAAGGGCCACATCGAGCTGGGGCGCCGGAGCTGACCGAGATAGGTGGCGACCGCCTGGGCGGCGTTGTCGTCTTCGGTCAGCACGGCCGACTGCCGCTCGGGAGAGTCGCCTTCCACCAGACACCAGCCGGACGAGAGCAGGTTGCGCACCCAGTCCCTGTTCCGGTTGGGGCCGCAGATGTAGCGCTGCCCCTTCAGCTGGACGACGGCAATCGGCCAGGATCGGCACTCGCCGCTGACCCGGCCGGGGGTACTGAGCACGCGCAGCACATAGCCGCCCTCGGCGTACGGAGCCAGGTCCCCGGACCGGATCCGGGCGGCCATGGCCTGATTGCGCTCGCGCGGCGTCATCTCATCGGAAGAACTCACCTGGTCAACTATAGGATTCCGCCCGGTTAGTCAGGGGCGGTGGCGAGGCCGAGCACTTCAGAGGTCGATGCGGCGGAGCTGGATGGTGTCGGAGGCCGGCTTTCGCGCCTGGGGGCCGTAGCGGATCATGGCGCACCAGGGGAGGCGCCGCGAGGGACCGTCACCCGACGGCCCGTCACCAGACGTCGTCGTGCTGGGCGAGCCCGGGCTGGTGAGCTGGGCCCGGACATGGTCGGCGCCGGGGTGCTGGATCTCGTTGAAGATGGCGAGCGCCTGGGACCACGGACCCCACGCCCGGGACGGGTCACCGTGGGCGTGATACGCGTCCCCCAGGTGGGCGAGCATGTCGGCCTCGTGGACGCGGTCGCCGGCTTCCCGGGCGGCGCCGAGGGCCTGCCGGAAGCCGTCGGCGGCCTGAACGAAGTCCCGGAGAGCCTGGTCGGCGAACGCGATGCCGTGCCAGGCGCGAGCCTCGATGTACGGGTTGCCGAGCTCGGCGGCCAGTGCCAGGGCCCGGCGGCAGAGTTCCTGGGCCTGGCGCATCTCACCGCGGCCACCGTGGGCACCGCCCATGCTGATGAGAGTCTGGGCCTCTCCCGCCTTGTGGCCGAGTTCCCGCTGAATCCGTAGCACGTAGTCGAAGTAGCCGAGCGCGTCGGCATAACGGCCCTTGCGTCCGGCGATGTTGGCGATGCCCTGCCAGGCCTTCGCCTCGCCGACGCGATTGCCGGCCTGCTGGTACAGCCGGGCGCTGGCCTCGTAGTGCCCCAGGGCCTGGTCGTGCTCGTCGAGATCGGCGTAGGCGGTGGCCAGGAGCCGGTTCGATATCGCCTGCCCGGCGAGGTCCTCAAGCCGGGTAGCGGAGGCGAGCGCGGTGCGCAGCAGGGACACCCGCTCGTTCCAGTAGCCGCGGCGGGCGAGGTGCGCGGACAGGAACCAGGGAAGCTGCCAGGCATGGCGATCGAATCCGGCTTCGGCGGCGCGGGCGACGCTGGCGATCAGGTTGGGGCGCTCGGCCTCAAGCCAGGCCAGGGCCCGGTCCCTGTCCATGACCGGGATTTCTCCGGGATCCTGCCGGGCGAAGGCGACCATTTCCCGGGACGGGTACAGGAGAACGGCGGCGGTCCGGGCGTCCCGGACGTAATGGTCGAGGACACGGCCCAGGGCGGCGGTGAGTTCGGAAGCCTCCTCGACGTCGCGGCCCTGACGGGAGGCGTAGGCGCGCAGCAGGTCGTGAAAGACGTACCGGGCGGGCTGGTGCTCGGTGATCAGGCAGTCGCGAGTGAGCTCGCGGAGCTGATCCCGGGTATCGGCCGGGCTGGTGTCGGCGAGGACGGCGGCGGCAGCGGCGGAGATGTCCGGGCCGGGATGCAGGCCCATGAGGCGGAACATCCGGGCCGCTCCCGGGGAGAGCTGCCGGCAGGACCAGGAGAACACGGCCTGGACGCTGGCCTGTGGGTCGCCGGAATCCAGGGCGTCCAGAAGGCCGGCCGTGTCCCGCAGTTCGGCGGCCAGCGCGGAGAGGGGAAAGCGGGGACGGGCGGCGACGCGGGCCCCGGCGACCGACAGCGCCAGGGGCAGGCCCGCGCACAGCCGGGAGATCTCGCTGACCGGCCCGGGCTCCTTGGCGGCCCGGTCCGCGCCGACGCGGGAGGCGAGCATCCGCACGGCTTCGCCGGGGGCGAGCGTGTCGAGGGGGATGACGCGGGCACCTTCGGAGACGGCGAGACCGGTGAGCTGGTTGCGGCTGGTGATGAGGACCAGGGAGCCGGAACTCGCGGGCAGCAGCGGCCGGACCTGCTGTTCGTCGCGGGCGTTGTCCAGGACGATCAGCATCCGCTTGTCGGCGAGCAGTCCGCGATACAAGCCGGTCTGAGCGTCGGCGCCGCGGGGAACGCTCTCGGGCGGTACGCCGAGGGTGTCGATGAAACCGCGGACCGCGTCGGCCGGAGGCACGGGGACGCCCGAGGGATCGAATCCCCGCAGGTTCACGTGCAGCTGGCCGTCGGGAAAACGGTACGAGACCTGATGGGCCCAGCGGAGGGCGAGCGCGGTCTTGCCGACGCCGGCGGTGCCGCTGATCGCGGCGATGACCAGGGAGCCCGGTGCCGTGCTGGCGCTCGCGTCGTCGAGAATCCGGGTCAGGACGTCCAGCGTGCCGGCGCGCCCGGTGAAATCCGGGACCCCGGGCGGGAGCTGACGGGGAACGTCCAGGTAACCGCCGGGGGACTTGAGCACGCGGGTCGCCCGGGTGCCGGTCCCCGGCGTGTCCGGGCTGTCCTGCGTGGACTCATCTGACATGGCGAGAGACCCCATTGCTTGCCATCGGCTTCGCAGCTGTGTGGCCATACCATCACGAATCGCTTAGGGCCGCACGGGGATGAGGGCCGGCGAAGATCCGTTCGGTGCGCGCGGGGTGGGCTTGCGGCCCGGACCGCGCTGGCGGGGCGATGACGGGTGGAGTGCCGGGACGGCCACGGGGGATGTTCTGGGATGCGGGCTTAACGGGCGAGACGGCGGGGTGGGTGGCGTTATGAAGGTTGAGGTGCTGTCCGAGCACCCGGCGGACATGGTCACGGATGCCGAGGGAGAGCGGCGGCATACCGTGCAGACGCAGCTAGCCGTGGTGACGAAACTGCGGGCCGAGCGGCGGCGGGTACTGCTGGAAGGACGGCTCCTGACGTGGGTGCGGATGGGCTCGGCCCTGCGCGACGCCAAGCGTTCCGCGGTCCGGGTCCAGCTGTCTTCGGCGCTGCCCAGGTCGGGAGAACAGGCGGCGAAAGCGGGACAGAACGCCGAGCGCAGGGTCGCCGGCCAGCTGGGCGCCGTCCTGGATGACTCGTGGACCCTGTTCCGCGGGTACTGCACCGCCCGCGGAGAACTCGACGCGCTGCTGGTCGGGCCGCTCGGAGCGTTCGCGATCGAGGAGAAGTACTGGAGCGTCCGGCTCTGGATCCAGGGCGACACGTGGACGGCGCAGAAGGTCAGCCGCCAGGGGGAGGCTCACGGTGCTCGTTTCCCCTTCCAGGACGGGGGCGGGCGCTCGCCGGCCAGGCAGGTGTCGGAACCCGCTTCGGCGGTGGCGGGATGGCTGCGGCGGAACGGGCAGGAGATCCGGGTGACGCCGGTGGTCCTGCTGTCGCATCCCAGCGCGCGGATCGTCTCGCTGGAGCGGCCGACGGTGCGGGTGGAAAGGTCGGTGTCCCGGCTGGTGGCGTTCATCGAGGACTCGGGGTCGCCGCTGGATCCCTCTCAGGCCGCGGAAGCCGAGCGGCTGGTGAGACGGGATCACGCGTTCAACGCCGGGAAGAAGGCGAGCCACGCCTGATGACGCGGCCGCCATAACCGCGCTCACAGAGGGCAGGGGGTTGGCGTGGCCAGTCTCCTGGTGCCTACTGGGGAGATCGGCACGTACGCGATGAAAGGGGAAGTGATGACCGAGAACGTCTACTCCGTGAGCGAGATCGTCGGCTCGTCCGCCGAGAGCATCGACGACGCGGTCAAGACCGCCGTCGAGCGGGCCTCGAAGACCCTGCACAACCTCGACTGGTTCGAGGTCAACGGGATCCGCGGCCGGATCGAGGACGGCTCGCGCGTCACGTTCCAGGTGACGCTGAAGGTCGGGTTCCGGCTCGACGAGGATTGACATGATCCGGGCCCTGCCGTGAACTGAAGATGTGCGTATTCCGTATCTACATATGTACGGATAGTGACATCGGAGGGTTCGGATGAGTGACGGGTACCAGGTGACGATGTCGGACCTGCTGGCGGCGGCGAACACGTTCCGCTCGGAGGGGCAGGCCTTCGGCGCGCTCATGCCGCAGGCCGGGCTGGCGCCCGCGGACGGCGGCAGCCCGGCGGTCAACGACGCCCTGCGGCAGGTGCTGGAGTCGATCGGGCTCCTGCACGCCGAACTCGCCGGGAACATCGGCGACGACGCGGCCAGCCTGGCCGCCACCCACCGCGAGTACCAGTGGGCCGAGGACAAGAGCACCACCGTGGCCCGGGGAGTGACGGTGGACCCGTCGACCATCCGCCCTTAGCCGGTGACCTTGATGGCGTCGATCGCGATGCCGGTGCCGGCGGACAGCGGGTTCTTCGTGCCGGCGGGCTTGATAGTCAGGATGTGCCGGCCGGGGGCGAGGCCCTGGGCCTGGTAGAGGTCCTGCTGGAAGAGCTTGGTCACGGGGTCGTAGGTGTCGACCGTGGCGACCTGCTTGCCGTCGAGGTAGACGTCGGCGATCCCGCTGTTGGCGCCGCGGGGACCGACCCACTCGACTCCGGTGCCGTGGAAGGCGAGGGAGACGCTGGCGTTCGGCCGGTCGCTGTTGGCTTCGGTCTGCTGGTAATCGCCGTGGGTGTAATGGAGCGATGCCCCGGCGTGCGTCCACGGGCCGGAGTAGTCCAGCGACCGGTCGTCGTAGGTGTATCCGCGCAGGTCGGTGATGTTCACCGCGTCGGCCATGGCCTGGTAGCCGAGGCTGTTCGGGTGGAGGCCGTCGGTATTGGCGTCGTAGGCCGGGTTGAGCTCAGCGGAGTCAACCGGGTCGGCGACGGCGGACGCGAAGTCGAAGACACCGTCGTACGCGCCGCTGGAGGTGATCCAGCGGTTGACGGCCAGCCGGGTCTGGTTCTCCGCCGCCGAGAACTCCCTGGACGGGGGAATGGTGCCGCCGAAGATCCTCAGCCCCCGGGCGTGGACCCGGCTGATGAGCTGCCGCAGGCCGTCGATGACTTCGGCCGAGCCGGCGTGGTGAGCGCCGAGGATGTCGTTCGTGCCCAGCAGGGCGATCACGTCCCTGACGCCCGACTGGTCGAGCGCGTCGGTGTCGAGGCGGGACAGGGCGCTCGGGCTGGCGCCGCAGCAGGCCGAGGTCCGCAGGAGTTCGTTGCCGCCGATGCCGGCGTCGAGAACCGACAAGCCGGCGTACTGCCCGCCCGCGGACTGGAGACGGTCATACAGCCAGTTCGGATACCGGGTGTCGGTGTTGTCGGTGGAGTAGACGCCGTCGGTAAGGGAGTCGCCCAGGGCCACCACCGCGGAGGTGCCCGGAGCGTCCACATCGACCCCGTCCAGGAAGAACCAGGAGTTCGTCGTCTTCGTGTACTGGAGCCCCGCGTCCTCGGTCTGGTTGCCGGACGCGGAGATGTAGGAGGTCTGGCTGGAGTCGCCGCCGTTCGCGTGCTCCGTCGGCGCGCCCGTGGCGGTGGGCAGGTACAGACTGACCGCCAGGTTGGAGTTGGGCGGGATCGTTCCCGCTACGCCGTCGCTCAGGATCTGGGAACCGGGGGCGATCGTGGCGCCGGGCTGGCCGCCGTGGAAGGTAAGCGGGTGAAGGGTTCCCGGTACGACGGCGGCCCCCGCGGCGGCCAGGCCCACGCTGGCGGCGCCGATGCGCAGAGGCCGGGTGCCGAACTCGTTGGACAGGCGGATCCGGGCGGCGTTGCCGCCGATCGTGGTGTGGACGATCAGCCGGAGCGTGACGTTGGCGAACCCCGGCCGTTCCGGCTTCTGCGGGCTGGCAGCCCAGGTCCCCGTCCACTGGGCCGCCGTTGCCTGAGCCGAGCCGGCGCTGGCCGGGGCCGCGCTGGCCGGATGGCCCGATGAAGCCGCGACGGCCAGGATCGCGACGGTCGGCAACGTGGCGGCCACTCCGGAGATTCGCCGCCAGGTGCCCGGAATCCGTGCCGATATCATGTTTTCACCCCGTAAATAATCAACAACGCTGACATCCCCGCGCCAACCTGCCTGATCTTAGGCAAGACTGTTGGCGATTGGTATAGGTATTTGTGCGGATACCTCGCCTTGGCGCGCGTGCGGCACCGGCGGCCATGTCGCGGACCGGTGGCGGTGCGGGTTCGGGGCAATTGCGCAGTTCAGGGGTTGCTGGGATGTACCTGAAATGGCGGCAAAGTTAACGGGAGTCCGGTTAGATAGGGGCATGGCAGTGAGAGAGCTGGGCGCCGGTCCTGGAGTTCAGGTACAGGTTGAGCAGCCGCGCCAGCGCTCGTACCGGGTACTCGTGAGCGCGGGATCGGCTCAGGAGCTTCATTCGTACCTGCGGGAACACGGGGGCCTCGACCGCGCCCGCACCACCGAAGGCAGGCGGATTCCGTGCCAGAGTCCCTCAGCCCCCGCCACGTCCTCCTCGCGCCTGTAACCCGCTCGACCGGGGGAGCAGCGCGCGGAGATTGACCGCGCCCGCCATGGCCTGGTACCCGCTGTCGTTCGGGTGCAGGTGGTCGCCGCTGTCGTAGGCCGGGTTGATCGCGGCCGGATCGCCGGGGTCGGCGATGGCGGAGGCGAAGTCGATGACGCCGTCGTAGGCGCCGCTGGTAGTGATCCACTGGTTGACGGTCTCGCGCTCGGTCTCCTCGGCCGCGGTGAACTGGCCGGACGGGGTGATGGTGCCGCCGAAGACCCGCAGGCCCCGCGCGTGGATCCGGCTGATGAGCTGACGCAGGCCGCTGATGACCTCGTCCGCGGTGGCCTGGTGGGCGCCGAGGAGGTCGTTGGTTCCCAGCAGGACGATCACGTCCCTGGCGCCGGGCTGGTCGAGCACGTCGGTGTTGAGCCGGTCCAGGGCGGACGGGCTGGCGCCGCAGCAGGCCGAGGTCTGCAGGAGTTCGTTGCCGCCGATTCCGGCGTTGAGGACCGACAGCCGGGAGTACGCGCCGCCGGCGGACTGGAGACGGCCGGCCAGCCAGTCGGGGTACCGGTGGTTGGTGTTGTCGGTGGAGTGGGTTCCGTCGGTGATGGAGTCCCCGAGGGCCACGACCGCGGCCGTTCCCGGGGCCCGGACGTCGACGCCGGACAGGTAGAACCACGAGGTCGTCGTGATCGGGTACTGGCCGGAGTCCTGATCGCCGACGTGATTCCCGCCTCCGGAGATGTACGAGGTCTGGTGGGCCTCGCCGAAGTCGGCGTGCTCGGTGGGCGGGCCCGTGTCGCCGGGCAGGTACAGGCTGACGGCCAGGTCCGACTGGGCCGGGACGTTCTCGGCGACGCCGTCGCTGGTCAGCTGGTCGCCGGCCGGAATGGTGGCCGAGCCCTGCTTGCCGTTGAAGGTGAGCGTCCTGAGGGTGCCGGGCTCGACCGAGGCGCCGCTGGACCGGACGCCGACGGTGGCGGCGCCGATCTGGAGCGGGGTGGTGCCGAACTCGTTGGACAGCCGGATGCGGGTCGCGCCGCCGCCGATCGTGGTGTGGACGATCAGGCGGAGGGAGACGTCGTCGAAGCCGCCCTGCGCGGGTTTCTGCGGGCTGGCGGCCCAGGTGGCGGTCCAGTTCCTGGCCGCGCCGGCGGTGGTTCGCGCGGCGGCCCTGGCGGGATGCGCGGCGCCGGGGCCGGCCAGAGTGATCAACGCGGCGGCCAGCAGGGTGGCGACTGCGGCGGTCAGGGCCCGCCTGGTAGCCGTCAACGTCATCATTCGCTCCCGTTAAGGGCTAATGACACAGAATGTGTCGACTTCCCTGAACGTAGATCGGGGAGCGACACGTGTAAATAGATCGCTTACGAGCGGTTACCGAGGAGTCCCGGGAGGTAGACCGCGTTGGCCATGGCGCGGTAGCCCGCGTCGTCCGGGTGGAGATGGCCGCCGCTGTCGTAACGCGGCCGCAGCCGGGCCGGGTCGCGCGGGTCGGCGACGGCCCGGGAGAAGTCTTCGACGCCGTCGAAGGCGCGGCTGGTCCGGATCCAGTGGTTGACCTCCTCGCGGACCTGGTTGATCGACGGGGAGAACAGCGACGACGGAGGGATGGTGCCTCCGAAGACCCGCAGGTGGCGGGCGTGGATCCGGGTGATCAGCTTCTTCAGGCCCGCGATTACCGCAGACGCGGTGGCGTGGTGGGCCCGGAAGATGTCGTTCGTGCCCAGCAGGACGATGACGTCCTTGACGCCGGGCTGGTCGAGCACGTCGGTGTTGAGCCGGTCCAGGGCCGACGGGCTGGCGCCGCAGCAGATCGACGTGCGCAGGAGTTCATTGCCGCCCAGTCCCTCGTTGAGGACCGACAGCTTCGCGTAGGGCCCGCCCGCGGCCCGGAGACGGTCGGCCAGCCAGTCGGGGTACCGGTGATCGGCGTTGTTGGTGGAAGCCGTGCCGTCGGTGATGGAGTCGCCCAGGGTCACCACCGCGGACGCTCCGGGAGCGTCGACGTCCACTCCGTCCAGGTAATACCACTGGTCCACGGGCAGCGGGTACTCGAGGGCGCCCGGGGCGTCGGCGTGGTCGCCGGGAGCGGAGATGTAGGAGGTCTGGTGGGACCTTCCCGCGTCCGCGTGCTTGGTCGCCGGGCCCGTGTACGCCGGCAGGTAGAGGCTGACCGCCAGGTTGGCGCCGGCCGGGACCTTCTCGGGGACGCCGTCGCTGGTGGCCTGGGCTCCGGGCCGGACGGTGTCACCGGTCCAGCCGCCGTTGAAGGTGAGTCTCCTGAGGGTGCCCGGCCTGACCGCCGCGCCCCGGGCCTGGACGCCGACGGTGGCGGCGCCGATCTGGAGCGGGACCGTGCCGAACTCGTTGGACAGCCGGATGCGGGCCGCGCCGCCGCCGATCGTGACATGCACGATCAGGCGGAGCGTGACGTTACGGAAGCTCCCCAGCAGCACAGGCCGCTGAGGGCTGGCGGCCCACGTTCCGGTCCACCGGGCCCTGGTAACGCCGGGGTCAACGGCGGTGTGTTTCGGAGGCGGCCCCGGGGGCGGAGCCTGCGACGCTCGCTGGCCCACGACCGTTCCGTGGCGCAGGACGCTCACCCCGGTCCGGGCGGGGTGAGCGGCGTCCGGGCCGCCCCCGCCCCCCGTGAGGATGGGCAGCGTCACCGCCAGCGCCGTGGAGACCATGATCACCAGGGCGCCCGGAAACCGCTTCCTCACTTTCACCTGCCTGCCCGTTATTTGCGCATGTGTCAGCTATTTACACATGTGTAAGCAAAACTCGCTTGGCGTCACGAAATTATAGGAGCGCCGCGTGAGTGAGAGGCCGGTCTAGGGGACAAGTGATGTCGATCTGAAGGACAAGTTAGGAAGGCTGAACGCCAGGCCGGAAGGTTACTGGGCGGGGACGGAGACCGCCGCCTTGCCGCCGATCGGCTGGGCCGCTTTGCCGCCGATGGCGGCGACCGGCTTGTCCTGGCCGACGGCCGGCTTGCGCCGCGCGGGAACCGCCTTGCCGCCGATTCCGGTCGTCCCGGCGGCCGCGGGCCGCGCGGCCGGCGTCGCCTGGCAGGTGGCGTCGATGCCGGATTCCGGCGTGACCACCCGGAGGGACGCCTGGACCAGACAGGACCGGGCGCCGGAGTCGCTGGCGGCGTCGGCGACCTCGGTGCTGCCGGCCTGGCCGAGCAGGTCGGCGAGGTTCACGGCGTCGGCGATCGCGTGGTAGCCGGTGTCGTCGGGGTGCAGGTGGTCACGGCTGCTGTAGGAGGGCCGCATCTCGGCCGGGTCGGCCGGGTCGGCGACCGCGGCGGCGAAGTCGAACACGCCGTCAAAGGCACCGCTGGTGGTGATCCACCGGTTGACCGCCAGGCGCGTCTCGTTCCCGGCCAGCGTGTAGTGGGCCGACGGGATGATCGTGGCGCCGAAGATCCGCACTCCCCTCGCGTGGGCCCTTGTGATGAGTTCCTTCAGGCCCGCGATGACCTCGGGCGCGGTCGCCTGGTGAGCGCCGAGGATGTCGTTCGTGCCCAGCATGACCACGATGTCCTTCACACCCGGCTGGTCGAGCACGTCGGTGTTGAACCGGTCCAGGGCGGACGGGCTGGCGTGGCAGCAGGCCGAGGTCCGCAGGAGTTCGTTGCCGCCGATCCCGGCGTTGAGGACCGCGAGCCGGGAGTACGGTCCGCCGGCGGCCTCGAGCCGGTCGGCGAGCCAGTTGGGGTACCGGTGGTTGGTGTCGGTGGTGGAGTGGGTCCCGTCGGTGATGGAGTCGCCCAGGGTCACCACGGCGGACGTGCCCGGGTTGTCGACGTCGACGCCGGACAGGAAGTACCACGTCTGCATCCGCGACGGGAACCAGGCCGAGGTCGGGTCCCCGGTGTGGTCGCCGGGCGCGGAGATGTAGGAGACCTGGTGGGAGCTGTTGTCGGCGTGCTCCGTCGCCGGCCCGGTGTAGACCGGGAGATAGAGGCTGACGGCCAGGTTGGCGTCGGCGGGGACGTCCTCGGGGACGCCGTCGCTGGTCAGCTGGCCACCCGGCTGCATGGTGGCGCCGTCCTGGCCGTTGCCGAAGGTGAGGGGGCGCAGGGTTCCCGGCTCGACGGCCGCGCCGTCCGCCTCGATGCCCACGCTGGCGGACCCGATCTGGACCGGCCTGGTGCCGAAGGCGTTGGACAGCCGGATGCGGGTCGCGCTGCCGCCGATGGTCGTGTGGATGATCAGGCGCAGCGTGACATCGCCGAAGCCCGTTCCGTGAGGCCTCTGGGGGCTGGCGGCCCACGTTCCCGTCCACTGGACGGCGTCCTTCTGGGCCGCGGCCTGGGCCGCGGAGACTTTCCCCCCGATGGGCAGGTGGCCGGACTGCGCCGCGGAGAGCACGAGCGCGAATGACAGTACTGCGGTCAGCGTGATCCCCAGGACTGGCGCAAAGCGCACTCTTCGCATTATTTCCCCCTATTAAGGTATATGTCCGCACAATCACGAACTGTCAGAGGGAAGTATATGAAGCATCAGAGGCGCCGATGGCGATCTATGTAACAATTTAGTCGGTATCACCCGTTGCGATAGCCGCGGCCTCGGTGGTAAGCCTCTCGATCTCGTCGAACCGGCCGCCATTGATGAGGGACACCGGCACCATCCAGCTTCCGCCGGCCGCCGGGACCGAAGGATGGGCCAGGTAATCCCGGACGTTGGCCGCGGAGACCCCGCCGGTGGGGATGAACTTCACCATTCCGAACGGCTGGGCCAGGGCCTTCAGCGTGGCCAGGCCGCCCAGGCGCTCAGCCGGGAAGAACTTCACCGTGTCGATCCCGGCGTCCAGGGCCATCATCAGCTCGGTGGACGTGGCGATGCCGGGGAAAACCGGGATGCCCCGGGCCTGGCAGTGCCGCACGACGCTCAGGCTGAACCCGGGCGTGACCACGAAACGAGCTCCCAGGTCGATGACCCGGCCGGCCTGCTTCTCGTTGAGCACGGTGCCCGCGCCCACCAGCAGGTCGTCGTTGGCGGCCAGGGCCTTGAGCGCGTCCTCGGCGGCCGGGGTCCGCAGCGTGATCTCCGCGCAGGGGAGGCCGCCCCGCCTGAGGGCCTCGCCCAGGGCCGGAGCCGCGGCTGCGTCCTCGATGGTGACGACCGGGAGTAGCCGGTTGGTGGCGATTTGACCGGGAATGGTGGATATTGGGTCTTCCGGTGAATGAGCTGCCATGGTAGTACATTAAAACATGACGACGCTGAACGCCGGAATGCCGGACTTGCGCACCCGGTCCCGGGAATCCTCGGTGCGCGGGCAGGTCTACCGCCTGCTCCTGAACGACATCGAGCGGTGCGTCAGCAAGCCGGGCCAGCAACTGTCGGAGAAGGAAGTCTCGGCCACCCTCGGCGTGAGCCGGACGCCCGTCCGGGAGGCGTTCCTGCAGCTGGCCGAGGAAGGCCTGGTCGTCATCGCCCCCCAGCGCGGGACGACCGTCGCCAAGATCAGCGCCTATCAGGTCCGCCAGGCGCAGTTCACCCGCGAGGTCCTGGAACGCTCGATCTTCGCCGTCGCCTGCCGGAACTCCGCAGACGGCCAGGTGCTCCGCGAGAACCTGGACGTGCAGCGGTCCGCCGTGGAACGCCAGGACATCGCCGGCTTCTACGAGGCCGACCGCGAATTCCACGGGGAACTGGCCCGGCTGTCCGGTTACGACGGAGCCGGACGACTGGCGGGAGGCGCCCGCGTCCACCTCAACCGGGTCCGCTGGCTCGGCCTCCCCGACCGAAGGAACCTCGAGATCGCCCTGGCCGAGCACATAGAGATCGCGGCCGCCCTCGCGGCGGGCGACGCGGCCCGGGGCGACACCGTGCTCACCCAGCACATGCGCGGGGTCCTCGGCACGCTGCCGGTGATCCGCGGGCAGTACGCCGGCTACTTCGAGACCGACGACGACAACGATCCGCCGGACACGTCCGGGCTAGCGATCGGCTGGAGCGCATCATGAAGATCCGTGACGCCCAGGTGATCGTCACCAGCCCGGGGCGGAACTTCGTCACGCTGAAGATCACCACCGACGAGGGCCTGACCGGCCTCGGCGACGCCACGCTCAACGGCCGGGAACTGGCCGTGGCCAGCTATCTGCGCGATCACGTCACTCCTCTGCTCAAGGGCCGGGACCCGCACCGGATCACCGACACCTGGCAGTACCTCTACAAGGGGGCCTACTGGCGGCGCGGCCCGGTGACCATGGCGGCGATCGCCGCGGTGGACATGGCCCTGTGGGACATCAAGGGCAAGGCCGCCGGGCTGCCGGTCTACCAGCTTCTCGGCGGCGCGTCCCGGGAAGGCGCCCTGGCCTACTGCCACGCCACCGGCAAGGAC